>DASSMA010000075.1:0-46126 GCA_035689115.1 Acidimicrobiales bacterium | reverse complement strand
CGGCGCCGGCGCCCTGGCGCCGGCCTGGCGGAGGCGGTCGGGGTCGATCCGGCACCGGTCGGCCACCAGCATCACGTACTGGTCGCGCACCAGCTCGCTCGGGTGCTCGGCCACCACCGCCATGGCCGCCTCCGCCGCCCGGGCCCGCCCCTCGGGCCGGCCGAGATCCGCCCCCGACAGCACCCGCTCGAGGCGGAAGGCGAGGAACGGCCGGGCCTCGGCGACGGCCCGGACCAGGGCGGACGGGTCCTGGCGGGCCAGGTCGGCGGGATCGGCGCCGGGCGGCAGGGCGGCGACCCGGAGGTCCAGCTCGTAGCGCTGCTCCCACTCGTAGAAGCGGGCGGCGGCGGCCTGGCCGGCGGCGTCGGCGTCGTAGGCCAGCACGATGCGGCGGGCGAAGTTCTTCAGCGTGCGGAAGTGCTCGTCGGCCAGGGCGGTGCCGCAGGTGGCCACCGCCCGCCGCACGCCGGCGCCGAAGAAGCCGATGACGTCGGTGTAGCCCTCGCACACGACCACCTCGCCGGTGCGGACGACCTCGTCCTTGGCCCAGTTGAGGGCGTAGAGCGTGCGGCTCTTGGAGTAGATCGGCGTCTCCGGCGAGTTCTTGTACTTCGGGCCGTCGGCGCCCGGCAGGTTGCGGCCCCCGAAGGCCACCGGCTTGCCGGCGACGTCGAAGATGGGAAAGAGGACCCGGCCCCGGAAGCTGTCCTGCTGGCGGTTGCGGCTGTTGACGAGGCCGAGGCCGGTGTCGCGCAGCACGTCGTCCGGGAGGCGCAGGGTGCGGGCCAGGGCGTCCCAGTCCCCCGGCGCCCACCCGAGTCGGAAGGCCCGGACCACGTCGCCGTCGTAGCCGCGGGACCGCAGGTAGGCCCGGGCCGGCGCCGCGTCCTGCCCGGACAGGAGCCGCTGGTGGTACCACTCGACGGCCCGCTCCATGGCCTCGACCAGAATGGCCCGCCGCTGGCGCTCCTTGCCCTCCCTCGCCTCGTCGTAGCGCAGCTCGATGCCGGCGCGGGCCGCCAGCCGCTCCACCGCCCCGACGAAGTCGAGGTGCTCGACCTCCCGGACGAAGGTGATCACGTCGCCCTTGGCCTGGCAGCCGAAGCAGTAGTAGAGACCCTCCTCGGCGTTGACGCTGAACGAGCCCGTCTTCTCGGCATGGAACGGGCACAGCCCGACCCAGCGCCGGCCGACCCGCTTGAGGGCCAGGTGCTCAGAGGCGACCTGGACGAAGTCGGTCGCGGCCCGGACACGCGCCACGTCCTCCTCCACGATACCCACGGTCTCGGACGGTACCGCCTCCGCCCGCCGGCGGTGGCACGGCCGCCCGTCAGCCGGCGGCGGCGGTGCGGATGATCGCCTGGGCGGCCGCCAGGCGGGCGATGGGCACCCGGAAGGGCGAGCAGCTGACGTAGTCGAGGCCGGCCTCGGCGAACAGGGCGATGGACTCCGGGTCGCCCCCGTGCTCGCCGCACACGCCCATCTTGAGGTCCGGCTTCACGCTGCGCCCCCGCTCGGCGGCCAGCTTCACCAGCTCGCCCACGCCACCCCGGTCGATGGTCTCGAACGGGTTCCGCTTGAGCAGGCCGTCCTCCAGGTAGACGCTCATGATGCGGCCCTCGATGTCGTCGCGGCTGAAGCCGAACACCATCTGGGTGAGGTCGTTGGTGCCGAAGGAGAAGAACTCCGCCTCCTCGGCCAGCTCGTCGGCCCGCAGGGCGGCGCGGGGCGTCTCCACCATGGTGCCGATGGTGGCGTTCACCGGCTTCTTGAGGCCCTTGGTGGCGGCCGCAACCGCGCTCTCGACCCACGACCGGGCCAGCGCCATCTCCTCGCGGGTGACGGTGAGGGGGATCATGATCTCGACGACCGGCTTGCCCTTGGCCGCCGCCCGCTCGACGGCCGCCTCCATGAGAGCCCGGACCTGCATGGCGTAGAGGCCGGGCTTGAGCACCCCGAGGCGCACGCCCCGGGTGCCGAGCATCGGGTTGAACTCCTCCCACTGCTTGGCCGCCCGGAACAGCGACTGCTCCTCGTCGGTGAGCGTGTTCCCGGCCGCCTCCTTGACGGCCAGCTCGTGGGTGGAGGGGAGGAACTCGTGCAGCGGCGGGTCGAGCAGGCGGACGGTGACGGGCAGGCCGTCCATGGCCTCGAGGATCTCCGCGAAGTCGGCCTTCTGCACGGCCAGCAGCTTCTCGAGGGCGGCCGCCTCGGCCTCCGGCGTGTCGGCCAGGATCATCTCCCGCACCACCGGCAGCCGGTCCTCGGCGAGGAACATGTGCTCGGTGCGGCACAGGCCGATGCCCTCGGCCCCGAACTGGCGGGCGTTGGCGGCGTCGGGGCCGTTGTCGGCGTTGGCCCGCACCGCCATCCTGCCCTTGCGCACCCTGTCGGCCCAGCCGAGGACGACCTTGAACTCGGCTGGCGGCTCGGCCACGGTGAGGCCGACCTCGCCCACCACGACCCGGCCGTCAGACCCGTCGATGGCGAAGACGTCGCCCTCGTTGATGGTGGTGCCGCCGGCGGTGAACGACTTGCCGCTGATGCGGACCTGCTCGGCTCCCACCACCGCCGGCTTGCCCCAGCCGCGCGCCACCACGGCGGCGTGGCTCACCAGGCCGCCGCGAGAGGTGAGGATGCCCTGGGCGGCGATCATGCCGTGCACGTCCTCGGGCGAGGTCTCGGTGCGGACGAGGATCACCTTCTCGCCCCGGTTGGCGGCCGCCTCGGCGTCGTCGGCGGTGAAGTAGGCCCGGCCGATGGCCCCGCCGGGGGAAGCGGCCAGGCCCTTGGCCAGGACGGTGACGCTGGTGCCGGTGAGCTGGGGGTGGAGCACCTGGTCGAGGTGGTCGGCGGTGACCCGCAGCAGGGCCTCCTCCTGGCTGATCTTCCACTTGCGGCCCTTGGTCATGTCGACGGCCATGCGCAGGGCGGCCACGCCGGTGCGCTTGCCCACCCGCGTCTGGAGCATCCAGAGCCGCCCCTGCTCGATGGTGAACTCGGTGTCGCACATGTCCTTGTAGTGCGCCTCGAGGCGGGCGAAGATCTCGAGCAGCTCCTTGTTGATCTTCGGGAAGCGCTTCTTGAGCGCCGCCAGCGGCTCGGTGTTGCGGATGCCGGCCACCACGTCCTCGCCCTGGGCGTTGACCAGGAAGTCGCCGTACTCGCCGGGGGCCCCGGTGGCCGGGTCGCGGGTGAAGCCCACCCCGGTGCCCGAGTTGTCGTCGCGGTTGCCGAACACCATGGTCTGCACGTTGACGGCCGTGCCCAGGTCGTGGGGGATGCGCTCGCGGACGCGGTAGGCCACCGCCCGGGCACCGTTCCACGAGGCGAACACGGCTTCGATGGCACCCCGCAGCTGGTCGGCCGGGGCCTGGGGGAAGGGCGCGCCGGTGATGCGCTGGACGACGTCCTTCTCCTGCTCCACCAGCTTGCGCAGGGTGCCGGCGGAGATCTGGGAGTCGGCCTCGACGCCGTCGGCCTCCTTGGCCTCGTCGAGCAGCCGGTCGAACTCGGCGCCCTCGATGCCCTGCACGATGCGGCCGTACATGGCGACGAAGCGGCGGTAGGAGTCGTAGGCGAAGCGCTCGTCGGTCTGCTTGGCCAGCCCCTCGACCGACTGGTCGTTGAGGCCCAGGTTGAGGACGGTGTCCATCATCCCGGGCATGGAGAACTTGGCGCCCGACCGCACGCTCACGAGGAGCGGGTCCTTGGGGTCGCCCAGCTTCTTCTTCATGGCCTTCTCGAGCTTCTTGACGTGCTTGGCGACCTCGCCGGTGAGCCCCTCCGGCCAGCCGCCCTCCATGTAGGCCCGGCAGGCGTCGGTGGAGATCGTGAACCCCGGAGGGACCGGCAGCTTGAGCACCGACGTCATCTCCGCCAGGTTGGCGCCCTTGCCCCCGAGGAGGTCCTTGAGGTTCATCGGCGGCACGCGATGCTTGTGGTCGAAGGGGTACACGAAAGGCATGGGCCGACATTACCCGGCCCAACAAATTGGCTCCCAGGGGGGAACCTGGGCAGGGCGTCGGGGGTCATCAGGGTGTGGCGACGATGGCGCTGAGCCTCCCCGACCAGGCGGTGACGCTCGACGACCTGTACCGGGCGCCGTACGCCCGACGTGGACGAGACGCTGGCCGCCCTGGCCGGGCTGTCGGCCCGGCATCGGGCGGCCCTGGTCCTGAAGTTCTACGCCGACCTGCCCGAGGCGGAGATCGCCGAGGCGCTCGGCTGCCGGCCCGGGACCGTCAAGTCCCTCCTCCACCGGGGGCTGGCGGCGTTGAAGGAGAAGATCGAACGATGACCGTCGAGGAGCGCCTGACCCGGGCCCTGGAGCACCGGGCCGAGACCACCACCGTCTCGCCCGACGGGTGGGACCGCATCGAGGAGCGCGTCGCCGGGCGCAGCGCCGGCAGCGCACCGTGCGGTGGACGGCGGGGCCGGCGTTCGCCCTCGCCGCCCTGGCCGCCGTGCTGGCCGTGGTGGCGTCGGGGAAGGACGACCCGAAGGTGACCGCAGGGTCGACCTCGCCCGCCCGCTACGCCCCCACGGGTCTCGACGGGCGGTACCGGCTGAACAGCGTGTTCACCGAGCCCCCTGGGACGTTCCCCGAGGGTGAGACACGGCACACCTATGGCCGCCGCGCAGCCGACGGCGTGTCGCTCGAAGCCTCCTTGCAGGTGGACGTCGAGGCGGCGGGCTCCACATCTCCGCCGGCGTCACCAGACGACGAGCTTGTCACCGTCCGGGGACGCGAGGCCGTGCTGATCGACTCGGGTTCCGGTGCCAGCGTCCACTGGCGCGAGGAGGACGGCCGGCAACTGCGGGTGGCGGCATGGAACACCAGCCGGGCCGACGTGCTCGCCGTGGCCAACGGCCTGACGGTCGAGCCCGACGACGCCCGGGCGACCGCCCTCCCCCCGGGGTTCGAGGCCCTGCCGGCGACGCCAGGTGAGCTCGCCGAACGGGCGACGACGCAGCACCGGGCCAGCCTGGTCGGCGGGCCGACCTTCTCGCTCACCGTGTACGAGGAACAGGCACTCTCGCTCGACAGCGTGCTCGGCCGGTCTCCTCTGGCCAAGCGGGCCGACGTCAACGGGAAGCCGGCGCTGCTGGGAGGCGGTCTCGTTGCGTGGATGCCCCGGCCGGGCGTGCTGCTCGTCCTCCAGGGCGACCCGAGCCCGGGCGCGTTCACCGACGCCACCATGCTCGATGTGGCAGCACGGGTTCGGTCGCTGGACGAGGGCTCCTGGCAGCGGCTGGTGGGGCCCTTCGCAACCGCTCCCGGCGCTGCCGGCGGGAGGGGTCCATCGACCAGCGTCACCGTCGCGCCGGACAGTGGGAAGGGGCGGTCCCGGAGCGTGGCCGTCGCATCCGGGCCCGGTTGGAAAGCATCGGCGTACCGCGACGGGGACGAGGTATGCCTGGTCCTGACCGGGACCGGTGTCGAGGAACCTCAATGCGCAACGATCGGCGGTTCCGCCACGTGGGACGTCCGCCGGGATGCCGCGGGGTTCCTGACCTTCATCGTGGGACCCGACGTCGAGGAGATCATCGTCGAATCGACCAACGGGTTCCAGCCGTTTCCCGTCCAGGGCAGCAAGGCCGGCTTGCCGGCGCGATTCGTGGTGATGAACATCCCCACCGGCGTGGAGGTCATCGGCGTGGAGGTCCTCGGGACGGGCGGCGTGATGCGCCGCCTCGACCAGCTGCCGCCGGTGGCAACGACCACCACTACGGGCTGAGGCGGCCCCGCAACTCCTCGACCAGGCCGTCGATCGGCACCCGGACCTGCTCCAGGGAGTCGCGCTCGCGGATGGTGACGGCCTGGTCGTCGAGGGTGTCGAAGTCGATCGTCACGCAGTAGGGCGTGCCGATCTCGTCCTGGCGGCGGTAGCGCCGGCCGATGGCCTGGGTCTCGTCGTAGTCGACCATCCAGTTGGGCTGGAGCAGCGACAGCACGTGGCGGGAGGTGGGGGTGAGGGTGTCCTTCTTGGACAGGGGCAGCACGGCCACCTTGTAGGGCGCCAGCCGGGGGTCGAGCCGGAGCACGGCCCGCTCCTCGCCGTTGACCACGTCCTTGTCGTAGGCGTTCAGGAGGAACGCCATCATGGCCCGGGTGGCGCCGGCCGCCGGCTCGATGACGTGGGGCACGTAGCGCTCGCCCACGCCCTGGTCGAAGTACTCGAGCCGCTCGCCCGAGGCCTTGGCGTGGGCCGACAGGTCGAAGTCGCCCCGGTTGGCGATGCCCTCCAGCTCGCCCCAGCCCCACGGGTAGAGGAACTCCACGTCGGAGGTGGCCGACGAGTAGTGGGACAGCTCCTCGGGATCGTGGGCGCGCAGGCGCAGCCAGTCCTCCCGGATGCCGAGGTCCCGGTACCAGGCCAACCGCTCGGCGGTCCAGTACTCGAACCACTTGTCGGCCTCGGCCGGGGGCACGAAGTACTCCATCTCCATCTGCTCGAACTCGCGGGTGCGGAAGACGAAGTTGCCGGGGGTGATCTCGTTGCGGAAGGACTTGCCCATCTGGGCGATGCCGAACGGCGGCTTCTTCCGGCTCGTGTTCAGCACGTTCATGAAGTTGTAGAACATGCCCTGGGCCGTCTCGGGCCGGAAGTAGGCGACGTTGCCCTCGCCCTCCACCGGGCCCACGAACGTCTTGAACATCATGTTGAACGCCCGGGCCTCGGTGAGGTCGGTGGAGCCGCAGTTGGGGCACACGCCTTCGATGTGGTCGGCCCGCCACCGCTCCTTGCAGCTGCGGCAGTCGACCAGCGGGTCGGTGAAGTTGGCCAGGTGGCCGGAGGCCTCCCAGACCTTGGGGCTGGAGAGGATGGCGGCGTCGATGCCCACCACGTCGGAGCGCAGCTGGACCATGGAGCGCCACCAGGCTTCCTTCACGTTGCGCAGCATGAGCACGCCGATGGGGCCGTAGTCGTAGGTGGACCGGAACCCGCCGTAGATCTCGCTGGACGGGAACACGAAGCCCCGCCGCTTGCACAGGTTGACGATGGTGTCCATCAGATCGGGCGCCGGTTCGGCCATGGCCGCAGGCTATGCCCGGAGCCTCAGCGCGACCGGCCGCTTCCGTCCAGCACGCCGAGGGAGCGCAGCCGGCGCTCGAGGTGGTGCTCCAGGGTGCGCTCGGCCAGGTGCTCCAGCTCCGTCCCCGCCTTCCCGTGCGGGCGGGCCAGGGCCTCGGACAGGCCACCGCCGAGCACCAGGCGCAGCAGGTCGAGGGCCTCGGGGCTGATGGCCGAGCCCCGCCGGCAGGCCCGGCACAGCACGCCGCCCTCGGCCAGGTCGAACGCCGACAGGCCGTCCTCGACGCCGCACGAGGCGCACTCGTGCAGCACCGGGTGGGCCCCCTCCAGCGACAGCAGCTTCCAGAAGAACGCGGCCGGCACCAGCGGGTTGTCGTGGGCGGCCAGGGCCCGCAGGGCGCCCACCAGGAGCTGGTAGAGGCGGGGGTTGGGCTCGCGCTCCTGGGCCACCTGGTCGACCGCCTCCAGCATGTTCACCGCCCGGCCCACGCGGTCGAGGTCGTCGCGGATCGCGCGGAAGTGGTCGAGGGACTCGGCCTGGCTCACGATGTCGAGCTCGCGGCCCTCGTAGAGCAGGAGGCTGACGTGGCTGATGGGCTCGAGGCGGGCACCGAAGCGGCTCTTGGTCTTGCGCACGCCCTTGGCCACCGCCCGCACCTTGCCCCGGCCCTGGGTGACGAAGGTGACGATCCGGT
This sequence comes from Acidimicrobiales bacterium, assembly GCA_035689115.1. Taxonomy (GTDB): domain Bacteria; phylum Actinomycetota; class Acidimicrobiia; order Acidimicrobiales; genus JAHFUS01. Next base: position 38,391 of record DASSMA010000075.1, on the reverse strand, counting down.
CGGCCTCCCCCAGCCGGATGGTCCGCAGCACCACCCCCTGGTCGCGGTAGAGGGCCATCAGCGGCGCCCGGCCGGCGGGTCTGTGGACGCTTTCGCCCGGCTGGCGATCGAAACCGTCCACAGACGCCGGCGGCGCCGGCGCGCCGGGCCGTCAGACATCCAGACCACCGAAGCGGCGGTCCCGCCGCTGGTACTCCCGGACGGCCTCGAAGAGGTGCTCCCGGCGGAAGTCGGGCCACAGCACGTCGGTGAACACCAGCTCGCTGTAGGCCAGCTCCCACAGCAGGAAGTTGGAGATGCGGAACTCCCCCGACGTGCGGATCACCAGGTCGGGATCGGGCATGTCGGGGAGGTACATCCGCGAGCGGATGGCCTTCTCGTCGACGTGGTTGGCGGACACGCCGTCGGCCACCAGCCGGCGCACGGCGTCGACGATCTCGGCCCGCCCGCCGTAGTTGAAGGCGATGGTGAGGGTCATGGTGCGGTTGCCGGCGGTGAGGTCGAGGGCCTCGTCCATGCGCCGGAGGAGCCGGCGGGGGACCCGCCAGTCCCGCCGGCCGGCGAAGTTGATCCGCACCCCCCGCTCGTTCAGCTCGTCGCGCCGGCGCAGGAGCAGGGACTCGTTGAAGCGCATGAGGTACCGGACCTCGTCGGCCGGCCGCTTCCAGTTCTCGGTGGAGAAGGCGTAGACGGTGAGCCACTTGAGCCCGAGGTCGAGGGCACCCTCGACGGTGTCGAACAGCGCCTCCTCGCCCGCCCCGTGGCCCTCGGTGCGCGGCAGGCCGCGCTTCTTGGCCCAGCGCCCGTTGCCGTCCATGACGCAGCCGACGTGGACCGGCACCCGCCTCGGGTCGATGCCGTCGAGCTCCACGCCAGCGACGGTACCGCGCCGCCGGGCTTCCGCCCCGGCACCGGTTTTCCCCAGGTCGGCGTGGGTACATCCCGATCGTGCTGGAGCGAGTCCTCGGCCCCCTGGAGAGGCGGTGGGCATGGGTCGGGACGGCGCTGCGTGTGCAGAAACGCTACGACGAGATCCACGGCGGCTACCTCGGCTCGGCCGTCACCCTGAGTGCGTTCCTGGCCCTGTTCCCACTGCTCCTCGCCATCGTCGGCGTGGTGGGCATGGTGTCGTCGAGCAGTGCCTCCGACATTCCCGGCACGGTGATCGCCAAGCTCGGGATCCACGACCCCACCACCGGCAAGCTCCTGCGGGACGCCTTCTCCACCGCCGAGGCCAGCGGCAAGGCGGCGTCGCTGCTCGGCCTGGCCGGCCTGCTCTGGTCCGGTCTCGGGCTGGTGGCCGCCTTCCAGATGGTGTTCGACTCGGTGTGGCAGGCCCCGGGGCGGGGGCTCAAGGACAAGCTGTACGGCCTGGCCTGGCTCGTGGGCGCCGGGGTCCTGTTCTGGTCGTCGCTCGGGTTCAACCTCGTGCTGCGCCACCTTCCGGGGCCGGCGTGGCCGTTCGCCATCCTGGCCAACCTGGCGGTGTTCATCCCGCTGTGGTTGTGGACGTTCCACGTCCTCACCAACCGCGACGTGGGCTGGCGGGCCCTGCTGCCCGGCGCGGTGGTGGGCGCCGTCGGGCTCCAGCTGCTCCAGACGATCGGCGGCGTGTGGGTGCCGCGCATGGTGAGCTCGTCGTCCGCCCTCTACGGGTCGATCGGCGTGGTGTTCGCCATCCTGGCCTGGCTGCTGTTCTTCGGGCGCCTCGTCGTCTACGCGGTGACGCTGAACGTGGTGCGCTGGGAGGAGGCCCACGGCACGGTGTCGGCCGAGATCGAGGTGCCTCGCATGCCCGGCCGGGTGCCGCTCGGGACCACCCGGGCCGGCGAGGTACTGGCTCGCAGCTGACGTACCCTGCGGAGATGGGTGGCAGCACCTTCGGGCGGGTGTTCCGCGTCAGCACCTTCGGCGAGTCGCACGGGCCGGCGGTCGGCGTGGTGGTCGACGGCTGCCCGCCGCGCCTGGCCCTCGACGTCAAGGAGGTCCAGCGCGACCTCGACCGCCGGCGGCCGGGCCAGAGCCGCCTCACCACCCAGCGCCAGGAGGACGACCGGGCCGAGATCCTCTCCGGGGTGTTCGAGGGGGTCACCCTGGGCACGCCCATCGCCATGCTGGTGCGCAACCGGGACGCCCAGTCGGGCGCCTACGAGGCCATGCGCGACGTCTACCGGCCCTCCCACGCCGACTTCACCACCGAGGCCAAGTACGGCGTGCGCGACTGGCGGGGCGGGGGCCGGGCCAGCGCCCGGGAGACCACCGCCCGGGTGGCGGCCGGCGCCGTGGCCCGCAAGCTGCTGGCCGAGGCGGCCGGCGTCGAGGTGCTGGCGTGGGTGGACAGCGTGCGCGACATCCCGTCGGCGGTCGACGAGTCCACGGTGACCGGCGACGCGGTGGAGGCCAACCCGGTGCGCTGCCCCGACCCGGAGGCGGCGGCGGCCATGGAGGCGGCCATCGAGGCCGCCCGCCGCGACGGCGACTCGCTGGGCGGCGTGGTGGCCTGCGTGGCCCGGGGCGTGCCGGCCGGCCTGGGCGAGCCGGTGTTCGACAAGCTGGAGGCCGACCTGGCCAAGGCCATGCTGTCGCTGCCGGCGGCCAAGGGGTTCGAGATCGGGAGCGGGTTCGCCGGCACCCTGCTCACCGGGTCCCAGCACAACGATCCGTTCGTGCCCGGCCCCGGCGGTCGCCCGGTCACCGCCTCCAACCGCTCGGGCGGCGTGCAGGGCGGCATCTCCAACGGGGCGCCGATCGTGTTCCGGGTGGCGTTCAAGCCCACCGCCACCATCGCCCGGGAGCAGGACACGGTCGACCGGGAGGGCCACGCCGTCACCCTGGCCGCCAAGGGCCGCCACGACCCGTGCGTGCTGCCGCGGGCCGTCCCCATCGTCGAGGCCATGGCCTGCCTGGTCCTGGCCGACCACTGGCTGCGCCAGCGGGCGGCGTCATGAGCCAGGTCAAGTCCAACGACCCGTGCTGGTGCGGGAGCGGGCGCAAGTTCAAGCGCTGCCACCGGGCCGCCACCGAGCCCGTCCGCCGGGGTCGCCAGAGCCCCCGCCGCACCGTGCCGGAGGGCATCGGCCGGCCCTCCTACGCCGAGTCGGGCGTGGTGGACCGCTGGCAGGAGCCCACCGTCAAGTCGGCCGACGTGATCGAGCGCATGCGCCGGGCCGGCCGGGAGGCGGCCGACGCCCTCGCCGCGGTGGCCGCCGCCGCCCAGCCGGGCGTCACCACCGACGCCCTCGACGAGCTGGCCCACGAGGAGGCGCTGCGCCGCCAGGCCTACCCGAGCCCCCTCAACTACGAGGGGTCGGTGCAGCCCTTCCCGAAGTCGCTGTGCACGTCGGTGAACGAGGTGATCTGCCACGGCATCCCCGACTCCCGGCCCCTGGTCGACGGCGACATCGTGAGCCTCGACGTCACCCTGTTCATCGACGGGGTGCACGGCGACACCTGCGTCACGGTGCCCGTCGGTCGCGTCGACCCCGACTCACGCCGGCTCATCACCGTCACCCGGGACTGCCTGGCCCGGGCCATCGAGGCGGTGAAGCCGGGGCGCCCCCTCAACGTGATCGGCGCCGCCATCCAGGAGCACGCCCAGGCGGCCGGCTTCGGCGTGGTGCGCCACTTCGTGGGCCACGGCGTGGGCGAGATGTTCCACAGCGGCTTCTACGTCCCCCACTACTTCGACCCCTCCCGCACCGAGCCCATCGAGGAGGGCATGACCTTCACCATCGAGCCGATGATCACCATGGGCTCGTGGCAGGTCCGCATGTGGGACGACGGCTGGACGGCGGTCACCTCCGACGGCCGGCGGGCGGCCCAGTTCGAGCACACGCTCCTGGTCACCGCCGACGGAGCGGAGATCCTCACCACCCCCACCGACACCTCGACGCACCCCTACTGGGCGTAGGCGGCCTCCGCCTGCCGGGCCACCGCCCGGACGACGGCAGCCAGTTCGTTCCTGTCGTAGGGCCGGGCCCCAGAGGAGGTGAGCCGCATGCGGACGAGGAGCCGCCCCACCCGGAGGCGCACCTGGGACGTGTACACGGTCGCCCGGCTGCCATCGGAGCGGGTGACGGTCGTCACGTACTCGCCGAGCACCGCCGGCACACCCACGTCGGGCAGCGAGGCGCGGCGGGAGCTCGTTTCCGACAGGGCCAGGGGAAAGCGGACCAGGGCGCTCTTCGTGGCGGCTCGGGTGCCACACGTCGCGTCTGCCGGCGTGCCGGCCGCCGCCAGGTCCCGGGCCGCCTCGGCCTCGGTCGGGGCGGCGAACACGGCGACCACGAGCAGCGCCCCCTCATGGCCGTCCGGGGACCGCCCGGAGTAGGAGCGGTCGATGCCGGCCGTGCGCGTGGCGTTGCAGCGGTGCGGGCTCAGCTCGGTGCCCCGGTAGACGTGCCGGGTCGGCGCGCCCACCCAGCCGCCCGGCAGGCTGCGAGCGGCGGGCACGGCGGCGCTCGCCATGCGAAGGTCGGCGGCTCGCCCCGGCTCGCCGTGAGCGGCCCAGGCCACGAGGAGCGTCCCGAGGACGGCAACCGCCCACGCCGGTGCCGGCGCCAGGGGCCGCTCGTCGAACGGACCGGGAGCGACGGGCCTCGACGCCACCCTGTAGGCCAGGGCGAGGACGAGGGCACCGCACAGGCTGGCGGCCAGCCCGGCGCCGGCGACGAAGGCGGGCCCGGCGCGGTCACGGACGATCGATACTCCGATCAGGAGGGACCCGAGGATCACGACCAAGGGTCCAACCATCTGGGCCCAGCCCAGGGCGACGGACGAGGACCCTTTTCCCCGGGCCCGGCGGCCCACCGCGCCGGCGAGCGCGGCCGCCGGCAAGGCGAGCACGGCAGCCCAACCGCACGCAGCGGCGACCGCCCGGCCGACCGTCCCCACCGGCGCCTCCATGTCCACCGAGATCCGGACCGCAGCCATGGCAGCGATGGCCGGGGCCATGCCGGCGAGCACGAAGGCGGAGCGGCGCTGACGAGCCGCCCGCTCCCTGAGCTTCTGGTCGAGCTCCGGACCGGTGGCCTCCTCGCCGATCAGGACCACGGCCGCAGCCAGGGTCGGCGCCCTCCGGACGCCCCTGCGGGACAGGGCCCCCACGAGCCCCTCCGCGTCCTCCATGGGGAGCTTGAGGACGTCCATCAGAACGCCGCGTCCCCGTTCGCCGCGCTTGAGGTGGAGCGGCCGGTCGGCGCCGCGCCTGAACGGGCCGACGTGCACGGGTGGGCGCAGCGCCAGGGCGACCTCGTTGCCCCGCCGCGAGCCCTGGGTGAAGTCGACCACACGGGGGTCGCGGCGCAGCACGGGAAGCTCGGGCTCCACCGCCGACAGCCGGACGGCTGCCGCCACCACGGGGAGTGGGACGACGGCGGGCGACCGCAGGAGAGGGTGCTCCACCCGCACCTCGTCGCCCACGAGCACCCCGCCCTTGGCCTGGCCGAGGGGCGGCCGGCGGTACGCGAACCGCTCCTCCGCGCCGTCGTCCGCCATCGTCAGGACAGGATGCCCGACGGGGCCGCTCAGCGCTCCCCTATTTGCAGTCGGGCACGGCGCCGGCCCAGCGCAGCTGGGCCGGGAGGGCGGCGGCGAAGGCCGTGGCCAGCTCCGGCCGCCGGGTGACGGCCCAGCTGACGGGCGCCTTCACCTCGGCCTCGTACTTGTCCCACTCGAACCAGTTGACCATCGCCAGCTTCGGGAACCGGGTGAACGTCGAGGCGTCGAACACCTGGCTCCACCACCCCTGCTTGATGGCGGCCTCGTCGCCGGGGCGGCCGGGGGCGAAGAAGGCGGCCGTCTCGGTGATGGCCACCGGCTTGTGGTGGTCGCCGGCCCAGGTGCCGTAGAAGTCGGGCACGGCCGTCTCGTCGCCCACGGTGCCGTGGTACTCCCCGGTGAGCATGGCGGCGAACTTGCCCGGCTCGGGCACGGTGTTGTCGCCCCACGGGTAGTGGGCGCCCCAGTGGTAGAGCGACATGCCCACCCAGTCCACGGCGTCGTCGCCGGGGTAATAGGGCGCGTAGGCGTCGTCGGCCATGGTGAGCACGCCGTCGTGGTTGGTGTCGAGCGCCGCGAACGCCGGCGTGCCGGCCGCCGCCTGGTAGCGGCCGCCGGCGAAGGGGTAGCCGCCGCCGTAGCTCGGCGCCCACACCGTCGCCGTGGCCGGAGCCGCCCGGTGGACGGCGGCGGCGACGGTGCGGAAGGCGGCCACGTAGCGCTCGGGCGACTGGCCCCACGGGTACCACGAGCCGTTCATCTCGTGGGCGAAGCGCAGGAACACGGGAACGCCCTGGCGGTTGTAGCCGGCCAGGCGCCCGGCCAGGTCGGCCGCCGACTCGTCGGTGACGGCGTCGAGGCCGCCGTTCGGCTCCAGCGTCAGCATCAGCGCCTGGTGCTGGCCGGCCAGCCCGGACACGATGCCGTCGACGAAGCCGCCGGCGGTCTGGTCCAGGGGGAAGGGGGCGAAGGCGACGTAGAGGGCGGGGCTGTGCCCGAGCCGGCCGGACAGCCCGGCGGTGCTGTCGTGGTCCCAGTCGAGGTTGACGCCGAAGTAGGCGCCTCCGCCGGCCGGCGCCAGCCGGGCGCCCGCCGGCGACGTGCACCCCGACGGTGCGGCGGTGGTCGACGGGCCGACGGCCTCCGTCCGGGGCGGGGAGCCGGAGCCCCCGCAGGCGCCCAGGAGCGCGGCAAGACAGACGAGGGCCACCAACGAGCGTCGCACGCCCAAGGACTTCGACCGGATGGTCGCGAACTTGAGGGGTGCGACCTCCCATTCGCACCTATTGACACCGGTCGACGGGCCCCGTAACTTGCCGCCCCGTGCGCGTGGCACTGCTCGGCAAGGGGGGATCGGGGAAGTCGACCCTGGCGGGGCTGCTGTGCGCCGAGCTGGCAGCACGGGGCGGGCGGGTCGTCGCCTTCGACGCCGACACCGTCCCCGGCCTCGGGTCGGTGCTCGGGATGCCGGTCACCGACGACTGGTTCCTGGCCGGCGCCGCCGTCCGCGAGGGCGCCGGGTGGCGGCTGGAGGGGTCGCCGGCCGAGATCGTCGACCGCCTGGCCCGGCCGGCGCCGGGCGGCGTGCGCTTCGTGCAGCTCGGCAACGCCGATGCCGGCCTCCGCGAGTTCGAGCTGTTCCGCCAGCGCTTCCCCGAGAAGTGGTCGGCGACGATGGCCTTCAACACCGTGTCGCGGGTCTTCGACGAGCCGGGCGGGTGGGCGGTCGTCGACCTCCAGGGCGGCACCGTCAACGTGGCCGCCGGGATGGCCGGCGCCACGGGCGTCGCCCTGGTGGTGGTGGAGCCGTTCGCCAAGTCGCTGCTGACAGCCCGCCGCTTCGCCGAGATGGCCGGGTGGCCGCCCGGCCTGCGGCTGGCCGGGGTGGCCAGCAAGGTCACCTCGCCGGCCGACGAGGCCTACGTGGGCCAGGAGCTGGAGCGGCTCGGCCTGCCGCTCTGGGCGTCGATCCCCGTCGACCCCGCCGTGCGCCGGGCCGAGCGGGCGGGCAACCCGCTCGTCGGGCTCGACCCCGACTCGCCGGTGCGCCGGGCCGTCGCCGCCCTGGCCGACCGGTTGGAGCGCGAGAGCGCAGCCGCTGCGGCGGTCTGACGAAACGAGGAGGAACGTCGTGAGGAAGATCGCCGTCGCCGGCAAGGGTGGTTCCGGCAAGACCACCATCGCCGGGCTGCTGGCCCGGGTGGTGGCCGAGGGCGGCCACGACGTGCTCACCGTCGACGCCGACGAGAACCCGAACCTCGGCATCTCGCTGGGGCTCGGCGTGGATGCCACCTACGGGCTGATCGGCGTCCGGGAGGCGCTCTACGCCGACGGGCCGGCCATCGCCACCTCGATGGAGGAGGTGGTGGAGCGCTTCGCCACCCCCGCCGGCGACAACCTCCGCATCGTGCAGGTCCGCAAGTTCGACCATTTCCGCCCGGGCTGAGGCGGGCTCTCGGCCGGGCAGTTGCTCGCCACGCTGGAGGAGAAGCCGGGACGGGTCGTGATCGTGGACCTGGGCGGCGGCGTCATGACGGTCGCGCGAGGCGACGACAGCGAGATCGACACCCTCGTCGTCGTGGTCGAGCCCTACCCGCGCTCGGCCGAGGTGGCCCGCCGGCTGCTCGACATGGCCGCCGAGAAGGGCGTCTCGCGGCGGGTGGTCGTGGCCAACAAGATCGCCGACGCCGCCGACCTCGAAGCGATCGAGCGCTTCCTCGGGGTGACCCCCGACCTCGTCGTTCCCGAGGACTCGGCGGTCGTGGCCGCCGACCGGGCGGGGGTGTCGCCCATCGACCACGACGCCGGCTCGCCGGCCGTGGCGGTGGTGCGCGACCTGGCGACGGCCGTCCTGGCCTGAGAGCGCTTGGGAGCGGTCCCGGGGCTCCTTAGATTGCCGGCGTGCGGATCACGGCGTTGCTGCCAGCGGGGGAGAGGGCGCGCCCGATCAGGTTCGGGATCGCCCGCGGCGCCCGCATGTCGATCGACTTCCACCGGGGGCAGACGCGGCTGTACCTCGGCCTCTACGAGTGCGAGCTCAACCGCACGATCCGCCGGCTCGCCCCGCACGGGACGCCGTCGTTCGACCTCGGCGGCGAGTACGGCTACGACGCCCTCGCCCTGGCCCGCCTCACCGGCGCACCCGTCGTCTCCGTGGAGTGCGTCCCCGAGCTGTGCGAGACGATCAGGAGCAACGCGGCGCTGAACCCCCGCCTGGCGCCCCTGATCACCGTGCGCCAGGCCTTCATCGGCGCCGGCGCCGGCCAGCTCTCCCTCGACGAGCTGACGCAGTCGACCTTCGTCCCCGGGTTCGTGAAGATGGACATCGAGGGCGGCGAGGTCGAGGCCCTCGAGGGGGCGACGGACCTCCTCCGGGCCGGCCGCCCGAGCCTTCTCGTCGAGGTCCACGGCAAGGCGGCCGAGGTTGCCTGCCTCGCCATCCTTCGGGCGGCGTCGTACGACGTGAAGACGGTCGACACCCGCTCCTGGCTCCCCGACCACCGGCCCATCGACCACAACCGCTGGCTGGTCGCCGTCCCTGGCCGGTAGCGGGCCGGCGCCGGGCTCAGGGCCGGCCGGAACGGAAACGGGGGGGCGGCCAGGCCCGTAGGACGTGGGCCGGCTCGCCGGAGCCGAGGACCGTACCGTCGGGGAAGCGGACGGCGAACGAGCCCCCTCGTTCCGGCACACCGAAGACCACGGCGGCACTGGCCCGGTTGCGGACCGGCGGCGGCGGGGCGCTCGGCAGCACGGCGGCGACGGGCACTGCGGCGTCGGCCGACGGGGCCACCGCCATCTCCCAGGCCTTGCCGTGCCCGGTCCGCACCGGATAGACGACCGCCGCGCAGGCGGCCGGCGCCGGCCCTCGCTCGACAGCCTGGACCACGGCGCGGCCGTTCCGGCGCAGCGTCGCCGCGCGCCCGCCGACGAAGACGACGATGCAGGTCACCCCGACGAGGATCGGAACGACGGGACTGGCGGCCACGAGGGCCAGCACGCCGGTCACCGACGCGAGCGCGGCTGCGAGGCCGATGAGCGGGCGGGTCGCCCCCCCGCCGGCCAACGTCCGCACCTCCTCATCGGTGAGCGGCGACAGGATCACGTCGGCCGTCGTCACGCCGACCGCCTCCGCCCGGTCGCGGGCCGCGCCGGCGGCCGACTGGCGCCGCCCGGCCAGCCCGTAGGCGGCGCACCACGCGTCGTCGGCCGGGTCCGTCGGCGCCTGCGCGGCGGCCGCCAGACAGGCGAGAGCCTTCCTGACGCGCCCCCGGCGGAGCGCCTTGCGGACGGCGGCGGCCTGCTCGTCGAACCTGGCGACCGCAGCAGCGAGCGGTGCCAGGTAATGGCGCTCGATGTCGGCTCGGTCGCCGGCCGGCGGCGGCAGCCGGCGAAGGTCCTCGAGGGCGTGGCGAATGACCGTGCCGACCGCACCGAGGGCCGAGGCCCACCGCCACGGTCGCGGCACAGCGGCAGTGATGACGGGCTCCATCTCCCGCTCCGCCCGCTCCTGGATCTCGAGCGCCCGCGCCACGTACTCGGCCTTGTCCACCGTTCCTCCTCGTCCAATTCCAGCATCCCCCTCGATCCCGCGGCCCGGGGCTACGGTCGGGCCGTGCCCGACGAGGGGGTGGCACCGGACCAGGGACTGGCCGCCGTGCAGGCCTCGGCGAAGGGGTGGCACGGCATCCAGCTGGCCGTGCTCGGCTTCATCGGCCTGTGCGGCGTGCTCCAGGGCGCCGGCGACCCGGGCAACCCCCGGTGGGTGCGCGACCTCGCCGCCGTCCTCGTCCTCGGCGCCCTCGTGCTGGCCTGCGTGGCCGTCGTCGTCGTCGGCTCGGTGGCCTGGCCGGTCCGGGCGGTCGGCGCCGGTGAGAATGCGCCGGAGCGGGCGGCCGACCGGCTCCGGACGGGGATCATCGTCACCTTCGTGGCCGTCGCCTCCCTGGCCACCGGCGCCACGTCGGGGTGGTGGCCGGTCCGCGAGGAGGCGTCGGGCTCGGCGGCCGTGGAGGTCACCACCGGAGCCGGGGTGCTGTGCGGCGACCTGGTGGCCTCCGATCCCGGCTCCGTCGCCGTGAGCGTCCGGGGCCGTACGGTCGTGCTCTCGGTGACCCAGGTGTCGTCGCTGCGGCCGGTCGCCGCCTGCGACTGAGTGATCCCTCAAATACGACGATGAAGACGCACGAGGGCTGGGGAGATCTGCCAGCAGCTGCCGGTGGTGACGGGCGGGTCGAAACCGGATCGGGGGTACGCAGATGAACGCCGCCCGCAGGGCTGCCATCCTCACCACCGGGGTCCTCCTCGCCCTCGCCCTCCAGGCCGGTCCGGTGTCCGGCACGGTCGGGCCGTCGACGGGTGCGCCGCGGCAGGAACTGCCGAGGACCGGCCCAGGGAGGGTGCTCGGGGAAACGGTCAGCGGCGTGCTCCTGGTGCTCCTCGGCGCCGCACTCGTCGGGGCCGTCGCCCGGCGAAAGGACGAGCAGGGCCCCTCCGCGGACAGGCGGTCCCTCCCAACGTCCTTGCCCGGCCCCGGAACGGCGAGGACGCAATACTGAGCCGATGCGCCGACGCGTGACCGTCGTGATCGCCGTGCTCCTCGCCGCCGCCGGCTGCTCGCCGGACTCCTCGCAGCAGGCGGCGACCACCACCACGCCGTCCACCACGGCGGCGCCCACCACCGTGGCCAGAGCATGCAGCTTCGACGCCGTGGGGAGCGAGGGAGAGGTCACCTGGCTCGACGGCTCGACGCTGATGGCCGCCACGCCCACGGGTTCCGAGCGCTGCCTGGTGGACGGCATCGCCGGCACCCCCGCCACGGTGCAGTGGAGCGGCGACGGCACCAAGGTTCTCCTCAACGACTCGCTGCGCACCGCCGCAGGCGTGCAAGAGCGGTATCCCCGCTCCGAGGGCCTGGTGCTGTCCCGGCCGACCGGCAAGAGCGTCATCGAGATCGCCGGAGGCCGGCTGCTCAAGCACGTGTCGGGGGCGTCGACGCCGACGGACATCACCTTCGTGGCCCAACCGACCGAGGCGATCTACCACCCGGCCGGCCGCAGCATCGTGGCCAGCGGCAGGAACAACGACGACCCGGTGCTGGTAGTCGCCGACAACCTCGGGCGCGACCCGCAGGTCGTCGCCCGAGGCGAGGAGGCCACCGCTGTGCGCTCCCTCGCCTTCACCGCCAGCAACGCCCTGCTGTTCGTGGGCGACCACCCCGACGGCTCGCACCTGCACCGGCTCGAGCTGGACACCTTGAAGCTCACCACGGTCGCGACGGCGAAGGCCCCCGGTCGCATCGACCACGTCACCACCTCGCCCTTCCCCGGGGGTGGCGTGGCGTGGACGCAGGGAGGCGCCTGCGACCTGGTGGTCTCGCAGGACGCCAAGTTCGTCCACGTCTCGGGGTCGCCAGCCGCCTCCGCCACGCCGGTCGGTTGGCTCCCCGACCGCTCCCTGGTCGTCAAGACCGGCTGCGGCGGCCCGTCCGACAAGGGCGACCTCTACGTCGTCGCCGCCGGGCAAGGACCGCGCCTCCTGGCGAAGGGCGCCACCGCCGCCGCCGTGCGGGCGGTGCTGCCGGCGCCGGCCGCCCCGCCGCCGGCCATCCCCGACCAGGCGCCCGCCTGATAGACCCACCGGCGGCCGGTCGGCCGCCAGCGGACCACGTCGATCGTCGCGGCGAGCACCCGGCGGGCGGGCTCGTCAGGCAGTTGGCCGCGGCGTCCCCGTCAACCCGGCGGCGATCTGCTGGGCCGAGCTGTGGGCCATCAGTTCGGGAGCCCGCCGCTCGAACCAGGCGGCGCATCGTTGGCGGAGCTCCGTCCCACCCCTGTGAATTGCCACGATTCCCGCCGCCAACGACTCCGGGGAGCGGTCCGGGGCGATGAACCCGTTGACACCTGGCTCCACCAGCTCCACTGCGGCGTTGTCGTCGCCTGCGACGACGACGACCGGCGTGCCCACGGCAGCCGCCTCGACAACGACCAGCCCGTACCCCTCGCGCATCGACGGCAGCACGAGGCAGGTGGCCGTCTTCATGCTCGCTTCGACGACGTCCTGGGCGGCGAAGCCGGGCGCGTCGACCACGTCGGTCAGACCCAACTCGGCGATGGCCGCCAGCACTGCGGGGCGTCGTGGGCCGTCGCCGAGGATCAGTCCACGGAGATCTGGCAGGTCTTCGCGAGCCCGCGCCAATGCCGGCGGCACCGCATCGACCTGCTTCTCGATGGTGTGCCGCCCGGCGTAGAGGACGATCGGCGGATCGGGGGGGGTGAGCGATGGCGCGGCGGCCAACCCACCCGAGTGCAACCCCGACAGCCGGACGAGGTCCCCCTGGTACCGCTGCGAGCGGAGTCGCGCGGCGGTGAGCTCGGAGAAGACAAACGCCTTCGGCGTCAACCGGACGCAGAGCCGCTGCACGGCGAATCCGGCGCGACCGACGACCGGGCCGGCATAGCCGAGCCAGTACGCCTTCGTCCAGAGCTCGAACCAGTCGATCTCCACACGAGCCCTGCTCCCGAGCAATGCCGTGCGAGTGGCGAGGAGGGGAAAATACGGGAAGGAGCAGAGGTGGACGACGTCGTATCGGCCCCGCCGGCTGGCAAGATGCCGAAGCACGCCGAGGGCGAACGCAACGGGCGGCAGGGTCCGGCGCCGGCCGTCCTCGTCGTAGAGCGAGCTCGCCGGTGACACCGCAACGACGTGCACACCAGGGACCGTCGGTGTGTGGTCGTGAGCCCACTGTCGACGGGTGATGTAGGTGACCTCGTGGCCCTGCTGGGCCAACTCGTCGGCCAGCTGGCGGTACCAGCGCTCGGCGCCGCCCACCGTGTACGGATAGAGGCAGTCGTAGACGAGGCAGATCCGCACGGGCCGCGCAGTGTAGCGAGTGGGGTCGCCCCCAGATCAGAGCTTCAGAGAAGCGCCGGATTCCCCGCTCATCGCCTTGGACTCCTCGAGTACGACGATGGGGTGCCCATCCGGGTGGGCGCGACGCAGCCCGAGAATGCTGAGAAAGAAGCTGGACAGGATCAACTGGCTGCCGAGCACAAGGCCGAGCGCCGCCGGCACCGCGGCACGAACTGTCCAACCCGCTTCGAGGGCGCCCCAATGTGCATCCCTCCAGCCGATGTAGGAGACCACCGCGGCGCCCATTCCCAGAAGGAAGATTGCCACCCCTGCGACCAGGCCCGTCTCCAGGCGGACGTAGCGGAAGACCCGGTTGAATCGAGGGTCGGGAGGCAGGAACCCCTCAGCTTGGGCGTGGACCTTCGTGAGGCAGGCGAAGAGCACGGCCTGGTACCCGATGACCGTCAGGATCGACGCCGCGACCAATGCTCCCGCACCCAAACGAACGGGACCGAGCTCGAGCGGAGAGACCACGAGGGCGCAGACAAGGAGGCCTCCGCCGACCGACAGCAGCAGGCCTGGATAGAGGAACAACCATCGCGGACTGAACAGCAGGAGGAAGCGCAGATGGCGCCAACCGTCACGCCAGCTCCGCAGGTGCGGTGGCCTGCTCCGGCCGTCGGGGTGGAGTGTCACAGGGACCTCGCCGACGGCATAACCCTTCAGGACTGCTCGTACGACTAGCTCGCTGGCGAACTCCATGCCCGGGCTGCGAAGGTCGAGAGCAAGGATGGCGCCGCGCTCGAATCCTCGCAGCCCGCAGTGGAAGTCGGCGCAGGGAACGTTGAAGAAGAGACGCCCGATTCTCGAGAGCACCGGGTTCCCGAGATATCGGTGCAAGGCAGGCATCGCACCGGGCTGAATGCCGCCGGCGAACCGGTTGCCCATGACGACCTGTTCGCCGGCCCGGAGATGCTCGATGAAGGCGTCCAGTTCGGAGAAGTCGTAGCTGTCGTCGGCGTCCCCCATGATCACGTACCGACCCTTCGCCGCCTTGATGCCGCCCATCAAGGCGCTGCCATAGCCCTTCTCGGCCACAAGGACGACCCGGGCGCCGTGGGAGGTTGCCAACTCGGGAGAGCCGTCGATGCTTCCGTTGTCCGCGACCAGGACCTCTCCGTCGATCCCGCGATCTTCCAGGAAGCGCCTTGCCTTGTCCACGCACGTGGCGACCGTCTCCGCCTCGTTGAGACAGGGCATGAGAATCGTGAGTTCGGTCAAGATCGCTCCGTGCATGTACCGTGCCGTCGGTGACTCATCTCATGCCTCTGCACCATCGCTGGCCTACGCCGGCCCTCCGACCACTGCGACTCTATCGGGCGGCCGTCGGAGGCGCCCGCTGAGCACGTTCCACACGGTGCGGCGGCATCGCATGCTGGCGCTCGTGCTCTGCACAGGTGCCGCACTTCGGACGCTCCTCGTGATGGGTTACCGGCCGGCGATCCTCAACTATCCAGACACCTGGGGATACGTGCGAGCAGCCGCCGGGCCGCTGTTCCATGCCGACGACGTGAGGCCGGTTGGCTACGCCCTCCTGCTTCGCGCCGTCCATCCGGTTCTTCCGACGATCCAACTGGTCATCATCGCTCAACACGTCGCCGGGATCGGTTGTGCGGTGCTCAGTTACGCGATCGTCCGGCGACTGGGCTGGCCCACGTGGTCGGCACTCATCCCGGCGGCGGTTGTCGCTCTGTCGCCGGACATCCTCTACTTCGAGCATTCGTTGCTGAGCGAGACCGCCTTCATGGGTGCTCTGCTTGTCGCCACGTACGCCGGTGTCAGGTCGCTCGGAACCAGCGGCGACGCGAAGGGCATCAAGAGTGCCGTCATCTGGTTCGTCGTCACGGGCCTCGCTCTCGGCGCCGCCATGGTCATCCGCTCCTCCGGCATTTTCGCCGCCGGCGTGATGGTCGTCATATTTTGCCTGCGTCGGGAGCGGCTGCGCATCCGCGCCGCCCAGGTCGGTTGCGTCGTAGCCGGTGCGATGACAGTGATCGTTCCGTACGCAACGGCGCACTACGCGTCGTCGGGCACGTTCGCACTCTCGGGTGGTGGAGGTTGGGCCCTTTATGCCCGGGCAGCACCCTTTGCCGATTGCGATCGCTTCAATCCCCCCCGTCGGGCGACCGTGCTTTGCGAGAACACCGATCCCGTGGATCGCTACGGTGGCGATTTCTACAGCTGGCAACAGGACTCGCCGGGGCGGAAGGCTTTCGGTGGCCCTCCTTCTGAGGACGGCACAGTAGGCGGGTTCGGGCGTGCCGCCATCCTGGGCGAACCCGGCGCGTATCTGCGGGCAGTGGCACGTGATCTCTGGCGATACGTCGATGTGCGGGCGAAGGCGCCGCCCTACAGCGGAAGCGGTCCTGGAGCGCTCGGGCTCGGCATCCGCGACGCCCGCGTCGAGCAGCTCAACAGGAGCGTGGCCGAACCGTATTTCGGGCAGTACGACATTCAGGTCTCCTGGCCTTCACGGCCAGTTGCCCGGCTTCAGCCCGTGCTACGAGTGCCTGGCCCCTTGCTGCTCGTTTGCGGCCTCCTTCTCCTCGCCGGGCTGGTGACGACGCGGGGACGTGACCGTGTGGCGATCGCTGTCATCGGACTACCCGCGTTGGCCGTCCCCTTCGGCTCGGTCGCCCTGGGGATCTACGGGTGGCGGTATGCCGTCCCGATCCTCCCCGAGTACGTGGCAGGCGGGGCGATCGGAGCTGCCGCTCTGCTCCGCCGCGCCCGGACCGGGCGCCGACCGATCGTCGCCGAGGACCCGTCGATCGGCGTGGACGACCACGCCGAGGCTCGGACCGCGACGACCGCCAGCAGCAAGCCCGTCGAGTAGCACGCCGCCGAGCAAGGAGCCGGGAGCAGCCGGCCCCGGCCGCATGTCCGGCGTGCTCCCGCCGGCTCAGGGGGCGAGGCGGACGGCGAGCACGTCCTGCGGGCGGTCGGTGCGGAGCAGGAGTGGCCCGTCGCCGAACAGGTACCACTGCTGGCAGCTCCCCACCTCCACGACGGTCCGCGGCCCGCCCCGCCCCGTGGCCTTGAAGCTGATGGGGGGCATGGGGCTGCCCGCCTGGGTCAGGGTGAACGTCCCCCGCCGCAGCGGGCGGCGCGACTCGATGACGAGGCGCCCCATGCGCTCCCGGCTGGCACCGGCCGGCAGTTCGACGGTGATGTCCTGGCCCGGCCCCTGCGGGGCGGTGGCCAGGGGGAGTGGGATCCCGGCCGCCGGGGGGCCGGGGTCGTCGAGGAAGTCGGGCGCGTAGCCCCAATCGCACGGCCGCACGCCCTGGAGGAAGTCGCGGCCCTCGGTGAGCGGCGAAGTGAGGCGGGAGCGGACGGCGTCGAGGGAGGGTGCTGGCAGGTCGTCGCGCAGCAGGATCACGAACGACCGCACGTCGGTGAGCAACCGGTACCGGCGCAGCACGTACTCGCTCACCTCGTAATGGCGCACCTCGTTCGGGACCCCGTCCCACGTCGGAAGCCCATAACCGCCGTCGAGCACCACGACCTTGGGCCGGGTGCGGCGAAGCTCGCCGATCAGGTCCTCCTGGGCCACCCGGCGGATCGCCATGCTGACGTCGTAGTAGCGGGTGGCGGGAGGCGTGTCGAGCAGGTAGTGGAACAGGGCCGGGTTGTTCGACAGGTCGAACACCGGGTCGCCCGGCCGGAGGACGGTGCCGAGCACCAGGCTGACGTCGTGGACCAGTCCGGGCGGGACCGAGTCCGCCTGGCTCGGGCCCAACCGCTCCTGCGGGGCGGGAACGACTTCGTCGAGGGCGGTGGGGAGCCGCCGGGAGACGTCGCCCAGCGGCGGTCCGGGCGTGGCCGCCACAACGAGGACGACCAGGGCGAGCGCCACCGGGTACCGGGTAAGAGTCGCGGAGAAGCGCCAGGCGCGGAGGCGGGCCAGCGCCGACTCGGCCGCGCCCGCCAGCCGGTAGACGCCGTGGTAGAGCAGGGGCAGGGACGCGGTCAGGGGATGGAAGGCGTGGCCGTCGGCCCTGGCCAGGAACTTCCGGTAGTAGAGCAGGGTGAAGAGGCCGACGGCGGCGACCACCCAGTCGGCGACGGTGAGCGGCCGGCGGCCGGCGAGGCGGGCGCCGAACCACCACAGGTAGATCACCGTGGCCGCCGGCGGGACCAGCACGGCGAACCAGAAGTCGAACCCGGTGCCGAGGACGGGGATGCCCCCGGTGAGCACGTGGTCGGGGGCGAAGACCCGCAGCGAGAAGAAGAAGGCGCCCAGGGCGCCGTTCCAGGCCAGGTAGCCGCACCACAGGGCGCCGGCCGACACCGCCGACACCGCGCACAGCAGTGTGCGGCGGTAGCGCTCCCGGAGGGCCTGGCCGGGACCGCCGTACCAGGTCTCGAAGGCCACGACGGTGACGCCGCCGGCCAGCACCGCGAGCGCCGACTCCGGCGTGACGACCGCGCTGGCCAGCCCGACCACCACGAAGCCGGCGGCGCGGGCCGGCGTGGCCCGGCGCAGCAGGGCGCCGAGCAGGAGGAGGAACCAGGGCACGAGCACGATCCGGGTCAGTTCAGGGGTGAGCCACCGCTGCAGGAGCAGCGTGGTGACCAGGACCAGGAACAGCCAGCTGCGGTGGAACAGGCTCACGTCGAGCAGGTACATCCCGACCCAGAACAACGGTGAGAGGATCAGCGTCAGCCCGGCGGAGCCGGCCCAGACCGAGCCGCCGAAGACGTGCATCCCTATGCCGCTGAGCAGGACGTCCTCGACCAGGCCGTGGACGAGCAGGACGTCGCGCCAGGGGAACGCGCCCTGCAGCACGAGCCGTGCGCCGACCAGGCGCTCGCCGTCGTGGAAGAAGTCGAGCCCGCCGATCGGCCAGGGCACGAAGGCGACCAGCAGGTACACGGCGGCGCTGCCGGCAACGACCAGCACGGCCCACCGCTCCGCCGCCATTGCAGCGGCGTCCGACTCGGCGCCGGCGACAGCGCGCAGCGCCCACGCCAGCGCGCCGCCGCACAGCGCCACGGCCACCCACAGGGGCATCCAGTGCAGGTGGTGCACGGACCCGCCGTCGGCGTCGGTCGCGCGGGTCGACCCCGACACCAGGTACAGGAGGAGGGGGACGGCGGCCAGCCCGACGGCGTTCGCCACCGCCCGCCGGGCAGCCGGCGAGAAGCGGCGCAGCGGGTCGGCGCGGGGGGCGCCGGCCAGCGCCACCGCCCCGGCGTAGGCCACGGCGACAGCGGCGACCAGTGTCCAGAATCGCCGCTCGGCCCGGAGGGCGAACGCCAGCTCGAGGCCGACGACTGCTCCCGAGAACAGGATCCGGCCCACCGCCCCCCGGCCGGCGTCGACCACCAGCGGGTCGTCGGCCGGGGGCGTGCGGTCCCGGCGGCGGAGCGCCCCGGAGGGGCAGCCGGCCAGCCGCCCGGCCACGACGTAGACGGCGAGAACCAGGCCCGGGAAGACCAGGGCGGCGAACTCGAAGTTGCGGAACAGGCCGAACACGTTGAAGTCGGCGAAGATCGGGTAGCCGACGACGTCGGTGTGGACCCGTAGCCGATCGGGCAGGGCGAGGCGGCCGGCGGCCGTGACGGCGGCGCCGACAGCGACGGCGACCGCCAATCGCACCGCCCGGTGCCGCTTGCGCTCCGGCAACCCCCGCTCCGGCGCCGCCGCCAGGCCCGGTGCGACGGCGAGCTCGGTCACCCCGGGGCCGAGGGCGGCGTGGCCGGCGGCACGGTGGCCACGGCCACGATCTGCCACCCCCACGGCGTCGCCCCCAGGTTGGCCCGGAACAGGACCCCGAAGCCCCTCATCACGGCCAGCGCCGGCCCCGACGCGGCGGCGCCGCCGTCCTCGGCGGCCACGTCGTCGATGAGCTTCTCGCCCCGGAGGATGACCGCCAGCCGGTACAGGTTGAAGAACGGGAAGCCGGCCGCCGACACCCGCTCGACGCGTAGCCCGGCCCGCTCCAGCACCTGCCGGAGGGCGGCTCGGTCGTAATGGCGGCGGTGGCCGATGTGGCGGTCGAACGCCGACCGTGGCCCGCCGGGCACGGTGACGACGAGGCGGCAGCCGGGTGCCATGCACTCGCGGGCGGCGGCGAGGAGCCGCTCGGGCTCGTCGACGTGCTCGAGGACCTCGGAGCACACGGCGTGGGTGGCCCATCCGTGCAATCGATCCGGGAGGGGATCGCCGGAGAGCAGGTCGTGGCGGACGAAATCGGCGGCCGGGACCTTGGCGGCGGCCACCGCCACCCCGTGCTCGCTCAGCTCGATGCCCGCCACGTCGGCCTCGGGGTGGCGCTCGTGGACGGCAGCGGCGAGGTCGCCCTGGCCGCTGCCGACGTCGAGCACGCGGGGGCGGCCGGCGCCGAGGTCGAGCAGCCGCAGGACCAGGTCGCGCCGGTACGCCTCGGCCGGGTTGGTGGTGGCCGACCCGGCGTAGTGGCGCCAGTGGGTGTCCCAGTCGTCCTGCTCGACAGCCATTCCGTGCCCGACTACAACGAATAACCGGCGGCGAGCGCGTCGTCGTGGAACATGCGCACGGTGTCCAGCGAGAACTGCCCGAGGTCGTAGCCGAGGAAGGGCAGCTTCCGCATCAGGTCGTGGGTGACGGTGATGATGTGGCAGCCGATCTCGTCGGCCTGCACCACGTTGAGCAGCTCGCGGGGACTGGCCCACAGCAGCTCGACGTTCCCGTGCGGCCGCACCACGTCGAGCGCCTCGGCCATGATCGGGACCGGATCCCGGCCGGTGTCGGCGATCCGGCCGGCGAAGACGGAGATCACCGCCGCCGGGCCGCCGCCCAGGCACTCCGCCATCTCGTCAACCTGGTCGAGGGTCATCGCGGCGGTGACGTTGAGCTTGACCTCCAGGTCGACCAGCCGGCGCACCAGCGGCGCCGAGGTGAAGCCGGCGCAGTTGGTGACGGGAATCTTGACGTAGACGTTGTCGCCCCACGCCGCCATCTTCAGCGCCTGGCGCTCCATGTCCTCGAAGTCGTCGGAGAACACCTCGAACGAGATCGGGCGGTCGCCGACCCATTCCACCGCCTCGCGCGCAAAACCCTCGTAGTCGCGGAGGCCGGCCGCGTGCATGAGGGTGGGGTTGGTGGTGAAGCCCTTGACGACCGGGTTGGCGGCGAGGGCCAGCAGGCCGGCCCGGTCGGCGCCGTCGGCAAAGATCTTGACCCCGAGGTCGTGGACGGTCTTCATGGTTGCCTACGGCAGCGGCCGAGGATCCACGGGACGGCGGCGGCGAGGCTGGCAGCGGTGACATCGGGTCGCTCGGGCCGCCGCTCGACGTACCCGTTGTCGATCCAGACGGTGCTGCACCCCGCCCGCCGGCCGGCCTCGACGTCGACCCAGCGATCCCCGACCATCACGCTCCTCGTCAGGTCGATCGACCAGCGCTCGGCCGCCTCCATCAGCAGCCCGGGGGCCGGCTTTCGGCAGGTGCAACCGTCGGCGTCGTCGTGGAAGCAGACGACCACGTCATCGACCGGAACCCTAGCGCACAGCGCACGATTGATCCCTTCGACCGCTTCGCGGGTCGTCGTCCCGCGCACCACGTCGGGCTGGTTGCTCACCACCACCAGCGGGAGGCCGGCCCGGCGCAGCTGGGCGCACGCCTCCTCCACGCCGGGCAGGATCTCCAGCTCGGCGGCCGACGCCGGCGGGTAAGGCCGCCCGTCGCGCACCACCGCCCGGTTCACCACGCCGTCCCGGTCGAGGAAGACGCCCGGCCTCACCTTCAGGTGAGCCGGCCGGAGCGGGCGTCGTCGAGCATGCTCCGCATCGACGCCTCCAGGGCCTGGCGCGACCCGCGGCCGCAGGTCCACCCCAACGACCGGATGCGCCCGGTGGCGATGCGCACCACCGGCACGTCGCCCTTCCAGCCGCGGTCGCCGCCGGTGAAGCGGTACTCCACCGTGCCCGGGGCGAGGCCGACGACCTCGACGGCCAGGTCGGCGATCTCCTTCACCGTGATGTAGTCGCCGGTGGCCACGTTGAAGGCCCGGAAGGGCCTCGTCTCCACCTCGGCGGCCAGGAGGACGGCCCCCACCACGTCCTCGACATGCACGTACGACTTGCTCTGGCTGCCGTCACCGAGGATCGGCAGGGCGGCGGGGTCGGCCAGCAGGCGGCGAACGAAGTCGAATCCCACGCCGTGGGTCTGGCGGGGGCCGACCACGTTGCCGAACCGGAACACGCGACCGGTGATCCCGAACATGTGGGAGTAGGCGGCGATCAGCGCCTCGCCGGCCAGCTTGCTGGCGCCGTAGGTGGAGACCGGCTCCAGCGGGCCCCAGTCCTCGTGGGCCTCCACCTCGCCGAGGTCGCCGTAGACGCCGCTGCCCGACGCGTAGAGGATGCGCCCGGTGCCCGTGCGGCGCATGGCCTCGACCACGTGGTGGGTGAGCAGGGTGCCCTCGTCGAAGTCGACGGCCGGCTCGATGACGGCCCGGGCGATGTCGGGGTTCGACGCCAGGTGGACGACGGAGGAATGGCCCGCCATGGCCTCGATCAGTGCGTCGAGGTCCTTGACGTCGCCCCGCACGACGTGCAGCCGCCCGTCGCCGGCATGGCGGGCGTAGTGCCACTCCCGGCCCGACGAGAAGTTGTCGTACAGGGTGACGCCCTCGACCGACGGGTCGGCCAGGAGGCGGTCGGTGAAGTGGCTGCCGATGAACCCGGCGCCGCCGACGATGAACCAGCGACTCAGCGGGCGACCGATTCCCACTTGGTGCTCACCGCCTGGAGCGCCGGGTGGCTCACCAGCAGGTGCCACACCACCGCACACAGCCCCTCGGTGTGGGGGGTGATGCGCTCGGGGTTGAGGGGCGGGATCACCACGCAGGCGTCGGCGACCTTGGCGGTGAAGCCCCCGTCGCGCCCGACGATCCCGAAGATGTCGGCGCCCACCTCCATGGCCACCTCGAGGGCCCGGATCAGGTTCACCGAGACGTTGCTCTCGCGGTTGCCGCCTCCGACCGAAAACACCAGCACGGCGTCGTCGGGCCCGATGCGCGAGCCCTTGAGCCACTCCGAGAAGCAGCTGTCCCACCCGTCGTCGTTCACCCGCGCGGTGAGCTCGGCCACGTTGTCGGTGGGGGCGTAGGACTCGAGGTGGCAGATCTTGCGGAAGTCGTTGACGGCGTGGCCGGCGTGGCCGGCCGAGCCGCCCACCCCGAGCACGAACAGCCGCCCGCCCCGGTCCCGGACCCCGCCCAGGCCGGTGGCCAGCCGCTCGATCTCCTCCCGGTCGAGCCGGCCGACGATGGCCACGGTCTCCTCGAGGAACTGCGCGGAGAAGGTGGTCACGTTGCGGGCCTCCCTGGGTCGACTCGGCACACGGCGAAGGTGTTCATGCCCAGCTTGTGGCGGAAGCACCGGATGTTGTGGGGGACGAAGCCGGCGCGCACGAGCAGGGGCCACAGGTCGGAGGGGTCGTAGTAGGCCTTGTGGTCGTCCATCTCCTCGGCCGGGCTGAGACCGAGGCGGAAGGCCGACAGCTCCAGCGCCCGCTTGCCCAGCCAGCTGGGGACGTTGAACAGGCACACGCCACCGGGCACCACCACCCGCCGGCACTCGGCCAGCACGGCCGCCGGGTCCCACAGGTGCTCGAGCACGTTGAGGCAGGTGACCACGTCGAGCGACGCGTCGGGCACCCGGCCCAGGACGGCGGGCAGGGCCCCCTCCAGGCCGGTGACCTTGGGATGGGCCTTGAGGTCGTCGGCCAGGGCCACGTCGACCAGCACGGCGGACGCCAGCCGGTCGAGGACGGGCCGCACCCATGTGGCGTGGTAGCCGCACCCGAAGTCGCCCAGCCGGGCGCCGTCCAGCGACGGGGCCGACCGCCGGACCCGCCGGGTGGACAGCCACACGCCCAGGGCGTCGACCGGCGACGGCCGCCGGTCCTGCCCGAAAGCCCGGGCGCGGACGGGCGCGTCAGCGCTCGCCATTGCGGCAGTGCAGGGCGGCGGCGTGGAGGACCAGGGTGAACGTGAAGGTGGTGAAGCTGGCGACGAGGAGCAGCAGCCCGGTGACGCCGAGGTGGTTGCGGACACCGGTCTCGGGCGGCAGGGTGAAGCCCTCGCCGACGAAGAGGGCGGCCAGGGGCACGACGAGCGCGACCCCGACGACGAAGCCGACGAGGCTGGCCATCACCGTGCGGGTGTAGCGGAACACGCGGAGCCACCGCCGGCGGGCCTCGCCGGTGTAGTCGTAGAACAGCTGGGCCAGGCACCCGAAGTAGAAGGACTGGAGGCCGAGGATGCTGAGGGCGAGACCCACGAGCATCGTGTAGATCGAGAACGTCACCCCGCCGACGGTGACGGGGCCGAAGCTCATCGGCAGGGTGAGCAGCAGGCCGACGGCCAGCAGGGCCAGGCCGGGCTTGAAGGCGAAGAAGTCGGCGCCGTACACGAACATGGCCCGCAGGTTGATCCAGGCGGCCTGGAAGGGGGAGAACCAGCCGGCCCGCTTGTGGTGGCTGACCCGCCCCTCCTGGTCCTTGAGGAACCGCACCGGCACCTCGGCCGTGCGCAGGCGCATGTGCACCGACTTGAGGACCATCTCGGAGGCGTACTCCCACGACTGGGAGCGGATGTCCATGCGCTCGAGGGCGTCCTTCGTGATGCCGCGCATGCCGCAGTGGATGTCGGAGAAATGGCACGAGTAGAGGCGGTTCAGGATCCACGTGGTCACCGGCGTGCCGAGGTAGCGGTGGAGGGCCGGCATCGAGCCTGGCTCGATGGAGCCCTTCCAGCGGGACCCCATCACGAACTCGTAGCCCTCGCGGAAACGCTCGACGAAGGGCCCCAGCTCGCGGAAGTCGTACGTGCAGTCGGCGTCGCCCATGATCACGTAGCGGCCCCGCACGTACGGGAGGGCGTCGATGTACGCCCGGCCCAGTCCCCGCTTCGGCGTCCGCAGGACGCGGGCCCCGCGTTCGAGGGCGATCTCGGCGGTGCGGTCGCTCGAGCTGTCGACGATGAGCACCTCGCCGGCGACCCCGGCCGCCGCCAGGCCCCCGCGGCACCAGTCGAGGAACGTGCCGATCGTGATCTCCTCGTTGAGGGCGGGGATCACGATGGAGACCTCGGGCTCCCCGACGTCGTGGTCGGGGACGAGCAGCGTGGCGTTGTCATCGAGCGTCAGGGCCATGTCTGGCGTCTCGCTGTCCCTCAGTCCCTGGCAAATTCGGTCGCGGCGTGCCGGACGGGACGACGCTACTACCGGCCCGCCAGATGGTCCGTGAGGTCGCGGAGCCCGGCCGGCGACCCGACCTCGTAGAAGCGCTCGGCGACCTCGTGCCCGGCCAGCCGGCCTTCGGCGCTCAACCGGCGGAAGACGTCGGCCAGGTCGAACGGCACGCCGGCAGGGACCAGCTCCGCCACCACCCCGGCGCCAAGGATGGAAAGGCCGTAGTCGACGTGCCTCAGGCCGGCCGCCGCCGGGTCGGAGTGGCCCTTCTCGTAGCGCACGACGAGCCCGCCATCGAGACGCGCGTTGCTGCGGTCCCACCGGTCCTCGTTGTGCAGCACCGTCATGAGCGCCTCGGCGCCGGAACGCTCGAACGCTCGCTGCACGGGTGCCAAGTCGATGGGGAGGTAGGAGTCCCCGTAGAGGGCCCAGAACCGCTCCGGCAGGGCGCCGGCGTCGAGGGCGTGACGGAGGGCACCGCCCGTGCCCCGCAGCGCCGGTCCTTCGTCGACCACCCGCACCGCCAACCCCCACCGGGACCCGTCCCCCACGTGGTCGGCGACGGCGGCCGCCCGGTACCCCACGCAGAGCACCACCGAGCGCACCCCCTGCCCGGCCAGCCAGGCGAGCTGGTGGTCGGCGAAGGGCCGACCGGCCACGGGGAGCAGGAACTTCGGGAGGTCGGGCGCCACGTGGCGCATGCGGGTGCCCAGGCCGCCGGCGAGGATCACGCAGGGCAGGGCCGGCGAGGCGCCGCCCACGGGTCAGGCCCCCCGGGCCATCACCGTCGAGCCGTCGTGGTCGAAGGTGAAGCGAAGCTCGGTGAGGCCCTCGGCCGCCATGGCCGCCCGCAGGCGGGGCCGCTCCCTGGTGTAGAAGAGCAGGAACCCGCCGGCGCCGGCTCCGACCAGCTTGCCGCCCAGGGCGCCGTTGGCCATGCCCACGTCGTACCAGCGGTTGATCTCGCCGGAGCTCATCCCTGCCGACCGTTCCCTCTTGTGCAGCCAGTGCTCGTGCATGAGGGCGGCGAAGCGGGCGGTGTCGCCCGCCTCCAGTGCTTCCTTGGTGGCCAGGCCCAGCTTCTTCACGGTGTGGAGGTTGTCGATCATGGCGGCGTCGCCCGCCTCGGAGCGGGTCTTCTGGTCCTCCAGCACCTTCGACGCCTGGCGGGAGTAGCCGGTGAAGAACATCACCAGATGCTCCTCGAGGTCGTAGAGCGTGTCGTTCGAGAGGGTGAGCGGGGACACCTGCACCTTGCCGCTGTGGCGGAACTCGAAGCAGGTGAGCCCGCCGAAGGCGGCGATGTACTGGTCCTGCTTCCCCACCGGCTGGCCCAGGAGGTCGATCTCGACGTGGCACGCCTCCTCGGCCAGCGCCCCGGCGGTGGCGTGGGACCGCTCGTAGGCGTAGAGGGCCCGAAGCAGGCCGACGGTGAAGGTGCCCGACGAGCCGAGCCCGGTGCCGGCCGGGATGTCGGCCAGGCTGACCAGCTCCACGCCCGGTGCCACGTCGTGGAGCCGGAGCGCCTCCCGCACGATCGGGTGGGCCACGTCGGCGATCCGCGCCACCCGTTCCAGGGCCGAGTACTTGATGAAGTAGTCGTCGGTGAACGTGCGGTTGATGCCGATGTACACGTACTTGTCGATGGCGGCGGAGATGACGAAGCCGCCGTGGCGTTCGTAGTACGAGGGAAGATCCGTGCCGCCCCCGCCAAGGGTGATCCGGAGTGGCGTCCTGGTGATGATCATGCGACTCGGGACACTAGTCCCGTAACGAAACCTGCCCTGGAGGACGGCGGCTGCGGCCGGGCGGCCCCGACGCTCCCAATGGCGGGTGGCCCGCCCCGGGCCGTCGTGCATATGCTGCCTCTCCATGCCCGCCGAGGAGGCCCCCGAGGCGACGCTGTTCGACGAGGCCTGGTACAGGATCCGGTATCCGGAAGCGGCACCGGCCGGCGTCGACGCCCTCGAGGAGTACCGCCGCACCGGGTGGCGCGAGGGCCGGGCGCCGCACCGGCTGTTCGACACCGGCTGGTATGCCGGCCAGGCGAAAGAATGGGACCGGTCGGGAAACCCGCTGGACCACTGGGCGACCGTGGGCTGGCGGCGCGGCCACTCGCCGCACCCGCTGTTCGACGCACCGTGGTACCTGCGCCGCAACCCCGACGTGGCGGCCGCCGCCGTGGACCCGTTGCTGCACTTCGTGGCCCACGGCTGGCGCGAGGGCCGCGACCCCCACCCGCTGTTCGACGTCGACTGGTACCTGGGCGAGTACTCCGACGTGGCTGCGTCGGGCACCAACCCGCTGGTGCACTACGCCGAACTCGGCTGGACGGAGCGCCGCCGCCCTCACCCGTTGTTCGACACCGGCTGGTACCTCGACTCCCAACCTGACGTGGCGGCGGCGGGTGTGGAGCCGCTGCGCCATTTCCTCACCAGCGGCGCCACCGAGGGGCGCCCGCCCCACCCGCTTTTCGACCCGGCGTGGTACGTGCGCCACGCCGGCCTCGACGAGGGCACCAACCCACTGATCCACTACGTGGAAGAGGGCTGGGAGGCCGGCACGGACCCCCACCCCCTGTTCGCCTCGTCGTGGTACCTCCGGCGCTACCCGGATGTGGCCGACGCCGAGGCGAACCCGCTCGTGCACTACGTGTGCGAGGGCGCCCGCCGCGGCCGCGACCCGCACCCGCTGTTCGACGGCGCGTGGTACGTCGCCCACAACCCGGAAGCGGCGGCGGCGACGGGCGGCCCCATCGTGCACTACGTCACCAGAGGGTGGCGGGAGGGCCGGGACCCGAATCCGCTGTTCGGCGTCGACTGGTACCTCACCCGCAACGGCGACGTCGAGCGGGCGGGCATCGAGCCCCTGGCCCACTACGTCGCCAACGGATGCCGCGAGGCGCGCGACCCCCACCCGCTCTTCGACGCCGCCTGGTACGCCCGCCACAACGCCGACGTCCGCGCCGAGGACTTCCTTCCCCTGGTCGACTTCCTCACCCGCGGCCGTTTCGCCGGCAGGGATCCAGGGCCGCTGTTCGACACCGCCTGGTACGTGCGCCGCCACCCGGCGGCGGCCGGCCATCCCGGAGGCCCGGTCTGCCACTTCCTCGACGAGGGGCTGGTGGCCGGCGACGCGCCGTCGGAGCGGGTGTCGTCCATGCGGATGCACCGCGGGCTCAGGGAGGGCTGAGGCAATGGGCTCGCGCCGGCTGTGCTTCGTCGCCAGCGACCTGCTGGGCCTGGTCACCAACAGCGGCATCGGCACCGCCACCTCCTACGGCGCCATCGTGCTGGCGAGCGCCGGCCACGAGGTCACGCTCGTCCACACCCGCGCCGGGTGCCCCATCGAGCCCCACTGGCAGGAGCGCTACCGGGCGGCGGGCATCGAGGTCGAGGAGGTCGCCGGCGAGGTCGTCGCCCCGGGCCACTTCTCGGCGCCGTACCGCGTGTTCCGGCACCTCGCCGGCCGCGACTTCGACGCCATCGTGTTCCAGGACTGGCTCGCCCTGGGATGGGCGTGCATGGAGGCCAAGCACGCCGGCCTCGCCTTCGGGCGGTCCCAGCTCGTCCACATCGCCCACGGCCCTGAGGCGTGGCTGCACGAGGCCAACCTCCAGGTCGCCATCGAGCCCGAGGACCTGGCCGTGGCCCACGCCGGCCGGCGCAGCGCCGAGCTGGCCGACACGGTAATGGGCCCGAGCAACTACCTGCTCGACTGGATGGCGGCCGCCGGCTGGTCGCTTCCCGGGCGACGCTTCGTGGTGCCGTACTTCACCGAGCGCAACGCCCGCGAAGCCATCGGTGAGCCCCCGCTGCCGGCGCCGCCGGCCGCCGAGGCCGTCCCCGTCCGGGAGCTGGCCTTCTTCGGCCGCCTCGAGCGCCGCAAGGGCGTCCAGGTCTTCGCCGCCGCCGTCAACCGCCTGGAGCCCGAGCTGCTCAGGGGCCTCACCATCTCCTTCCTCGGTCGGGAGGCGACGTTCCGCACCCACGAGGTGCTGGCCATGTTCGACCCGCGGGTGCGCCGCACGGTGGAGTCGATCCGGTTCCACACCGATCTCGACAACGAGCAGGCGTGCCAGCACCTCGGCACCCCCGGCACGCTCGCCGTCGTGGCCTCGCTCACCGACAACTCGCCGAACACGATCTACGAGTGCATCGAGCGGCGCATCCCCTTCCTGGCCACTGCCACCGGCGGCACCCCCGAGCTGCTCGCCGCCGAGGACCGGGCCCGGTGCCTGGTCGGCGCCGACCCGGCGTCGATGGCCGAGGGGCTGCGCCGGACGCTGGGTGTCGGGCAGGCGCCCGAGGCGGCGCGGCCGTCGTTCGACGCGTCGGCCAGCCTCCGGTCATGGGACGACCTCCTGGCGTGGGAGCCGCCGCCCGTGGTGACCGTCAGGGAGTCGCCGCTCGTCACCGCCGTCCTGACCCACCACGACCGCCCTGCGCTGGTGGGCATCGCCGTCGAGGCCCTCGACGCCCAGGACTACGCCAACGTCGAGATCGTGGTCGTGGACGACGGGAGCACCCGCGCCGAGTCGCACCGCGTGCTGGACGGAATCGAGGCCCGGGAATGGCGCCACCCGCTCCGCGTCGTGCGCCAGCCCAATCGCTATCTGGGAGCGGCGCGCAACGCCGGCGCCGCCGCCGGCCGCGGCGACCTGCTGGTGTTCGCCGACGACGACGACGTCCCGATGCCGGCCTTCGTGTCCACCCTCGTCACCGCCGCCCAGGCGTCAGGCGCTGACGCCGTCACCTGCGCGATGACGTCGTTCCACGAGCCGCTCGGCGCCCCCAAGGAGAGCGACTCGCGCGGCACGTGGGTCTTCGCCGGCGGGCCCCTGTACCTCGCCGCCGTGCAGAACTGCCTCGGCGGGGCCGCCGCCCTGGTGCGTCGCGGCGCGCTGGAGGCCGTCGGCGGCTACCACGAGCGCCACGGGCTCGGCCTCGAGGACTGGCACCTGTACGTGCGCCTGCTCGTCGCCGGGTACAGCGTCGTGGCCGTGCCCGAGCCGCTGTACTGGTACCGGGTCCAGCCCGGCAGCATGCGGCACACGATGTCCAACTACCACAGCGTCGGGCTCGTCCTCGACGAGTACCGCAAGTTGGTCCCCCCCGAGCTCCACCCCCTCCTCGCCCTCGTCCACGGCCAGGGTGTCGCCGCCGGGCGCCGGCTCGAGGACATGTCCGACGAGATCGGGCTTCGCGAGCGGGCCCTGTGGCTGGCCGAGGAGCGAGCCGAGCGGCTGCTGCGGACCCCGCCCCCCACCGGCCCGGCCGTCCGGGATTCGGAGCCCGAGCCGTTCACCGCGCTCGTAGCGGAGGTGGTGCGCCGGGGGGTGGCGGGCGGGAAGCGCCGGGCCCGCCAGGCAGCCGACCGAGTGGACCGCCGGTCGGGTCGGAGGCTGGCGCGGTAGCGACTGATCGTCGGCTGGGCCCCGACCAGGCCATTGTGGTGGCGTTTCTCAGCACACCGGCCCGGGACCCGCAGATGGCCGACGGGTACGCCCCGTCTCCAGCCCCCGCCCAATGAACCGGACGTGAGGTTTTCCCTCATCCGGCTCAGCCACATCCCTTCACCGGACGGCATTGCGCAGGGCCGTGCCGGACGCTTCCCACCAGGCGTTTCACTCCCAGGTTGTCATGGTCCCGCAGGACCATCAGGCCGAAGTTGCGGCCGTGGTAGCCGTGCTTCTTCGAAACGAAGCGGGCCATCCGCTCGGTCACGAACTCGTCAAGGTCGTGGAACACCGTCGTCGAGTTCCCGTAGGCGAAGTAGCCACGCCACCCCACCAGGAACCGGTTGAGGCGCTCCACGATGTACTTGACGTCAAGCATCAGCCAGCGGCGGTCGGTGTGCGACCTGATGCGCTCCTTCGCCTTCCGCACAGCACGATCGGAGGGCCAACGGGCGCAGAAGAACCTACCCTTGCGGGTGAAGCTCTCCACCCGGCGATGGTGGAACCCCAAGAAGTCGAAGCCGGCCTTGGGCTGCCGCAGGTCCACCAGCGAGGTCTTCGCCGACGCCAGGGACAACCCCAGCTCGGCGAGGATCTGCGCCAGGGTTGCGAGAGCTTGTTCGGCTCGCTCCTTGGTCGGCGACAAGATGACCAGGTCATCCGCGTACCTCACGAGGAACCCTTGATGGCGATGGTGCGACTGCCAGGTTCGGTCCAGGCGGTGGAGCACCACATTGGCCATCAGGGGGCTGATCACCCCGCCCTGGGGAGTCCCCGCTTCGGGATGGATCAGGCTCTCGCCCGTCCACACCCCCGCTCGGAGCCACCCCATCAGCAGCCCCAGAACCCGCCGGTCGCTGATGCGCTCCTCCAGCGCTTGGCGGAGCACCTCTGGCCGGATCGAGTCGAAGAAGCTGGCGATGTCGGCGTCAACCACCCACACCCTGCCCCGGTTGGCCTCCGTGCGGATCACCTCCAGCGCTTGATGCGCCGAACGCCCCGGGCGGAAGCCGAACGAGCAGTCGAGGAAGTCCGCCTCGTAGATCGGCTCCAACACCAGCTTCGCCGCGGCCTGGGCCACCCTGTCGCGGATCGCGGGAACCCCGAGATTTCTCTCGCCGCCACCCGCCTTCGGGATGGTCACCCGGCGCACCGGCAGCGGCCGGTAGGTGCCGTCTTCGAGCTCGGTCCCCAGCACGTCGAGGAACGCTCGCACGCCCTCCACGCCGCCGGCCTCGATGTCGGTGATCGTGACGCCGTCCACTCCGGGGGCGCCGCCGTTGCTGGCGACGTCCACCCACGCTCTCCATAGGAAGTCCCGACGGTGGACCTTGTCGTAGAGCGCGTGGAAGCGTCTGGTCGGCGACCGCTTGGCCGCCTGGTACAGCTTGGTCTGATCTGAAGTTCACGGACCTTGTCTTGGGTGCCGTTAGCCATCAGGCATTCACCGGCCTCTCCCTCCATAGCGAGCGCGTGATGCAGCCGGGGCCCTTCGCTCGAGCCGGGTTGTGTTGTCCCGGCCGTCGTCACTACTACGACCCCATCCGACGCCCTGCCGGCTCGGTGCGACTTCCCGTTCGACCGGTTATACGCACCGGCTGCTCCCGGCCTCCGACGTGCCGGGGCCGACGAGGGCCTCCCCAGTTCCCGTGCCTACCTTCCGCCCATCCCACTTCCCCTACCCCGGAGAGTTCCTCGGCGCCTGCACTTCCAGGTCTTCGACGCCTTCCGTGGCCTTCGCCGTGAATTCAGCGGCTCGGCACTCTCTTGTCCCCTTGCGGGGCTAGCCTCACGGGGCTGCAGAATTTGCGTAGATGCTGCGGGCTGGGCGGTCGCTCCCCCCACAGGGGCTTTCGACGTTGGGCTTCGACGCCGGGCGTTTCCCCCCGACGCCGCCAACCTGCTACCGGGCCTCCTGGCAGCTACCCGGACCGGACTCACACCGGCTGGCAGACACGAGTTTGTCGACGTGGATCACCTCAGCTGCACCACCTCCTCTCGGATTTGGCTGGTGCCCACGTCTGCTGGGCACACGAACGGTCGCTAGGGCCTGTCGAGGGCCACCACCGCGTCGCGGGAGGTCGGGTCGGCGAACAGCCGGCAGAGGATCGTCTTCCTGTCGGCCTGGCGGTCGTTCGAGCGGGTGAGCGTGAGCGCCCGGTACCGGAACCCGACGTCGGCGAGCAGGGCGTCGAGCTCGGCCGTCGACCACTCGCGCACGTGGCAGGGGTTCGGGGGCGGGCCGGCGTGCTCAGGCCCCCACGTGAGGTCGCGCTCGGGTGTGGACAGCACCACTGCCCGGGCGACCTCGAGGTCCCAGCGCAGCGTCCGCAGCAGCCGCTCGGGCCGCCGCAGGTGCTCGATGACGTCGCTGCACACGATCACCGAGCGCGACAGCACCGCGTCGTCGACGGGCAGGGGCAGGGTCGTCTCGACGTCGTGGGCCAACCACTCCAGCTCGGGGTACCGCTCCCGGCAGGCATCGAGGTTCGGGCCCGGCAGGTCGATCCCGATGACCTCGAAGCGGGGGTGGAGGGCGGCGAGCTTGGCGCCGTTCCCGCACCCCACGTCGACGATGCAGGCGGCACCGAGCAGGTCGGCGATCAGCGCCGCCTCTGGGTAGACGTCGGGCTGCCAGGCGACGCCGTCGTCGGCCTCGAGGGCGTACTCAGGCTCCGGCCGGTGGCGGTAGCCCTCCTTGATGAAGTACCCCGAATCCTGTATATGCCGATTCTACGAGTCAGGGGCGCAGCTGGAAGGTCGACAGCCGCTCGAAATTCCGGCTGTAGTAGGGATCGAGGCAGCGGTGGGTGAACCACCGGGCCTCGAAGAACGTGTCGTCATCCACATGGGCGTGGATGCCGCGGGTGCCGCCCTCGACGTGGAACAGCTCGGCGTAGGGCGTGTATACGACCTCGTGGCCGGCCTGGCGGGTGCGCAGGCAGAAGTCGACGTCGTTCCAGGCGATGTGGAGCCGCTCGTCGAGCCCGCCGAGCCGCCAGTACAGCGAGGGCCGGGTCATGAGGCAGGCGCCGGTGACGGCCGAGCAGTTGCGGACGATGTCCCCCATGCCCCAGAACCCGCGGTGGTCGACGTTGCCGGCGTGCCCGCCCTTGAAGCCGATGATCGTGCCCTCGTGCTGCGGCCGGCCGTCGAGATAACGCAGCCGGGGCCCCACGACGCCGACCTCCGGGCGCTGCGCGTGCTCGATCAGCGCCTCGAGCCAGCCGGGCGTGATGACCTCGGTGTCGTTGTTGAGGAACAGCAGCAGGTCGCCGGCGGCCTCCCGGGCGGCCAGGTTCATCATGCGGGCGTAGTTGAACCGGTGCGGGTACCGCACCACCCGGCCCGGGAACCCGGAGGCGAGGTACCCGAGCGTGTCCGGGTCGGTGCTCTGGTTGTCGACCAGCACGAACTCGAAGCAGCGGTAGGTGGAGCGCTCCAGCACGCTGCCCACGCAGCGGCGCAGCATCTCGACCTTGTCGCGGGTCGGTATGAGGATCGACACCAGGGGCCGGCCCCGCACCTCGTAGCGCACGCGGTACGACGCCGGGAGCAGGCCGGGCTCGACCCGGCCGGGCCGGTCCCGGCGCACGAGAGCGTCGGCCAGGGCTCGGCGGGCGGCGTCGAAGGCCCACGGCTTGGCGTCGGCCACCGCCGCGGTGGACCCGGGCACCTTCCGCCAGGTGTACAGCGGCTCGCCCACGTGGGCGATGGCGTCGGTGCGCTCGGTGGCCCGCAGCACGAGGTCGTGGTCCTGGCTCCCGTCGTAGCCGAGCCGGAAGCCGCCCAGCTCCTCCACCAGCACGCGCCGGAGCACCAGCAGGTGGCACACGTAGTTGCGGCACGTGAGGTGGTCCGGTGACCAGTCGGGCTTGAAGAACGGATCGCTCAGCGTGCCGTCAGGGTCGAGCTTGTCCTCGTCGGAGTAGACCAGGTCGAGGTCCGGCCTCTCGTCGAGCAGCAGCGCCACCTCGGCGAGGGCGTGGGGCTTCAGGAGGTCGTCGTGGTCGAGGAACGCCACGAACTCGCCCGTGGCCGACGCCAGTGCGGCATTCGAGGCGCCGGCGATGCCCTGCTGTGCGAACAGGCGAACGACCCGCACCCGCTCGTCCTCGGCGGCGTGGCGCTCATAGACCTCGACGGTGCGCGGATCGCTGGAACCGTCGTCGGCGATGCAGAGCTCCCAGTGCGGGTAGACCTGGGCGCGGACCGACGAGATCGCGTCGTCCAGCCACGACGGCTCGGTGTTGAACACGGGCATCACCACGCTGAACGTGGGCCGGCGCACCAGCCACGACAGCCGCGCCCGGAGCCTCGCCAGCCGCTCCGGCGTGGGGCCGTACCGGGCCAGCCAGCGCCGGTACTGCTCGTTCACGTCCCAGCCCCAGGCGTCGAGGTCGACGGGGACCGCCGGCGGTGCGCCGGGCGGCGGGAGGACGAAGCTCCAGGCCGATCCGGCCACCAGTGCCCGCGGCGGGCGGGGGGTTGGCTCGGCGCCGGGCGCCGGCCAGCGGTCGGGCTGCCCGCCGCCGGGCCGGGGGGCGATGCCCACGTCGGCGCAGGCCCGGACCAGCCGGAGCCCGGCGACGGCCGGCGACCGCTCGCCGCCGGCCACCCGCTGGAGCGCGTCGTGGGCGCCCGCCCAGCGCACCGGGTCACGGTAGAGGCGGGAGGCGGCGAGGGCGGCGGCGGCCGGGTCGGGGGCGGCCGCATGCTCCGCGAGCTGCCCGAGCCCGGCGTCGGCCAGGTGGTGGCCGGCGGCCACGAACGGCGTGCGGGCGTCGAGGGCGACAGCCATGGCCTCGGCTGCGCCCGAGCCCCTCGGGTACCAGGCGAGGCACACCCGCGACCGCCGCACCCACCGGGCCGGGTCCGGCCCGGCCGCCACGAGCTCGACGCCGGGTCCTGCCAGCATCTGGAGGGCGGGAACGGGGTCATCGACCACCACCCGCAGAAAGGCGTTGGGGTCTCGAGCCAGCAGCTCGGGCAGGAGCCGGCGGGCGGCCAGCACGGCGGCATCCTCGTGGCCGGCCGCGATGTCGGCACCGGGCACGGCCAGCACCACGTACCCCGACCGCCGCTCGAAGGGGATCTCGGCGCCCGGCCGGATGGCGGTGGGCACCACGGCGGTGCGAGCGCCGGGTGCGATGCCGGCGACCCACGACCGGTCGCGTTCGGTGGCGCACCACACGGCGTCGGCTCCCGAAACAACCGCGGCGACCTGCTCCTCGACCAACCGGACGGCCAGGGCGTGACCGGCTGCGTCGTCGCGAGAGCCGCCGGGGGCTGGAGGCTCTCCGACGTCGCGGAACGGCAGCGACGGCGGGCACAGCACGCGGACGGCCTGGGGCTGGGTCGCCCAGAGGGCGGCGTCCAGCCGGCGGAGGGCGGCGAGGTCGGTGGCGACGACGTGCGTGAACTCCATGCGCCGGCGCTGGAGCACCTCCTCCCAGTCCTGCGGGACGGCCAGCACCTCGACGCCGACGCGTTGGAACTCGGCGGCCCGCTCGGGGTCGGCGGCTGCCTCCTGGGCCATGAGGGTCAGTGCGCCTTCGGCCGTCGCCGCACCGATCCCGGCCAGCACCTGGGCGGTGCGCCGCTCGGCCCAGGGGCCGACCGGCGACGGCACCCGTGCGGTGATCACGAGCACGCGAGCGGCGCCCGCGAAATCCGGTTCTGTCACCGGCTCCTCACGGTCGACGCCACCGGCGCACCCGCGCGTAGAAGTCCCGCGCCGGGCGGAGGGTGCGCAGCATGCGGGTGTTGTTGAGGGCCTGGAGCTCGGCTGACACCTGGTCGAACCGGCGGCGCAGGTCCTCGGCCTCGGTGGCGGCGTCGTCGAGCGCCTGCGAGGCCCCCGGCAGGGCAAGGGCGTCGACCCGCAGGGCCCGGCGGTCGGCCTCGACCCGCTCGAGCTCCTCCCGGTGGGCAGCCACCAAGACGTCGATGTGGGCGGCCACGACCAGCCGCTCGGCGTCCAGCCGCTCCTGCATGCGGCGGTGGGCGACCCGGAGGGCCGAGACGTACTCGGGCGTCAGGGAACCGTCGGCGAACGGAGCGCGCTGGCGGGTGGCGGCTTCGCCGGCCACCGCTGCCACGCGGTCGAAGTGGGCGTCGAGGGCGTCCTGCAGCGGTACGGCCCTGCCGCTGGTGGGGCCCGTTCCGCCGGCACGGACGACTGCGGCCAGCATCGCGGGGACGGCGGCAACGGCGTCGCCCGCACCGAGCCGCTCGGCCAGCGTCCCGAGGCCCGGGTCGCCGGCGAAGGCGGCCAGCGCGAGCGGGCGCCCGAAGGCCAGGGCCAGGGCGGCACCGGCGGTGGAGGACGCGACCACCGTGCCGGCGGCCGCCACGATCGCCATGATGTCCTCGGCAGGGGCGTCGTCCGGCAGGCGGTATGCCGGCCCGGTGAGGGCGGCGGCCACCGCGACGGCGGCCTCGGCGCCGCCCTCGCCGACCGGCACGAGCACCGCCCCGGCGCCGGCGGTCGCCTCGTCGAGGGCGGCGGCCACGGCGACGGCGTGCGGCGCCACGCCGCCGCCCACCTCCATCACCACGGGGCTGCCCTCGGCGGGGAACGACCCCAGAAAACGGCACAGGTCGAGCCGGCGGCGCAGCACCGTTTCGGTGACCAGCCGGGCGGCGAGGACGAGGGGGTCGGGGACGGCGCCCGGCGCGCCGGTGGTGCCGGTGTCGAGCAAGGCGGCGTAGGCGGGCGGCGCGGCGGCGGCGTCGAGCAGGTTCAAGGCGCTGGCCGTGGGCGGTACCGCGCTCCACAGCACGGGGCAGTCGGCGCCCGGCTCGAACCCGTCGGCGAGGAACCGGGCCTCTTCCGAACCGGCCGGCGGCACCTCGCCCGTGACGACCACGCAGTCCAGCTGGGCGCCCAGCTCGGCGGCCCGGGCGGGCGTCCACGGGCCGAGGCGCTCGACCGGCATCCCGGCGTCGTGGCTTCCGGCGCCGGCGTCGGGCGCCCACGCGAACGAGCGCACGAGCACCCCCGGGAACCGGCGCTCCAACTCGGCGGCGGTGATGCGCGCCTCGAGGGCGGACCGCAGGTCGCCCGCCCGGCCCGACCACCAAAGGCCGATCCGGTTGCGTACGCCGGCGGCCGGGACCGGCGTCACCGGTGCGTCCAGGGCGGCGATGGCGTCGTAGGGCACCGCCCGGACCACGAACTCGTAGGTGGTGGACTCGGCGTCGCCCTCCACGGCGTCGACCACCACGGGGTCGAAGTCCTCCCGCCGCAGGTCGGTTTCGGTGTCGAAGACGCCCGCCTTCGTGCGCCGTAGCTCGAGGGGCACGAGGCCGGCGTCGCGCAGCAACTGGTGGAGGGAGCCGTGGGTGAAGAACCGGGCCGGCGCCGCCTCGGGGGCGCCGCCCGGGTGCCGTTCGAACCGTCCGGCCAGAAGGGCCAGCCGCACGGAGCCGTGGGCCACGTTGGGCACCGAAACGAGGACGGCGCCGTCGTCGACGAGCAGCAGCCGCACCTTCCGGAGCAGGCCGACCGGGTCGGGCACCTGCCGGAGGACATGCCGCAGCACCACGACATCGAAGCTGGCCTTGCCGAAGTGGCCGACGAGATCGACGTCGCCCGGCTCGCCGGTGACCACCTCGTCGAGGACGGCCTCGGCCGCCTCGGCGGCCGCCTCGTCGGCCTCCACGCCGGCAACCCAGCTTCCCTGCTGGCGGAGCGCCGCTCCGAGCTCGCCCGGCCCGCACCCGATGTCGAGCACCCGCCGGTCCCGGCCGGCCAGGGCCAGGATCATGCGGTCGCTCTCGCTCTGGTTTGGAGGGTGGACGCCCGCTCCGTGCTTCATGCCAGCCCCTTGTCACCGCCCCGCACCAGCCGGGTATGAATCCGGCAGGTGAGCCTATCGCCGGTGGCGAGAACCGTCCCGGAGCGTGCGCGCGCTTCCCTTTCGCGGCTTCTATCGTGGTTGGCGAGTCGCCGGAGTGGTCAAGAAGCACCCGGTGCGGCCGAAGCAGCAGGTCGTTACCGCTCGTCGAGCCTCGCCCCGAGAGGAATGGTCCTTGAAGCGCCACGCAGCCTCCTTCGTCCTCGTCCCCCTTCTGGTCGCCGCCACCGCCGCGTGCGGCAAGTCCTCCAAGGAGGCGGGCGGCAGCGGGCCGGCCACCCGGGAGGCGTCGTCGCCCGTCGTGCCCGGCCCCCCGGCGGGCGCCGAGGACATCGAAGTCCAGCCCCAGTCCTACAACTACAGCCCGGCGGTGATGGACGACGGCGACGTGATCAAGGCCTGGTGGTGCAGCGCCAGCTCCCTGCCGGGGCAGGCCACCGACCAGATCTGGTACCAGGAGTACAACAAGACCACCAAG
>DASSMA010000074.1:0-118597 GCA_035689115.1 Acidimicrobiales bacterium | reverse complement strand
CGGCGACCGCCACCTCAACGAGGGGTTCTCGGGCGGCGAGAAGAAGCGCAACGAGGTGCTCCAGATGGCCATCCTGGAGCCCGACATGGCCATCCTCGACGAGACCGACTCGGGGCTCGACATCGACGCCCTGCGGGTGGTGGCGCGGGGGGTGGAAGAGGTGCGGGCCGCCCGGCCGCACATCGGGGTGCTGCTCATCACCCACTACCAGCGCATCCTCGACGCGCTCACCCCCGACAAGGTCCACATCTTCGTCGACGGGCGGATCGTGGAGAGCGGCGGGCCGGAGCTGGCCCGGCGGCTCGAGGAGCAGGGCTACGAGGCGTGGAGGGTCTCCCAGGCATGAGCATCGACGTCGCCAGGGTCCAGAAGGACTTCCCCATCCTCGACCGGCCGGCCCACACCGGCGGCCGGCTCGTCTACCTCGATTCGGCGTCGTCGTCCCAGAAGCCCCAGTGCGTCATCGACGCCATGTCGCGCTACTACGAGACCACCCACGCCAACGTGCACCGCGGCGTCTACGGCATCGCCGAGGAGGCCACCCGGCTGATG
Source organism: Acidimicrobiales bacterium (assembly GCA_035689115.1). GTDB lineage: Bacteria > Actinomycetota > Acidimicrobiia > Acidimicrobiales > JAHFUS01. The sequence continues at coordinate 118,045 of DASSMA010000074.1, read as the reverse complement.
GAGGAGGCCAGGGCCAAGGTGGCCCGCTTCGTGGGCGCCTCGTCCGATCGGGAGATCGTCTTCGCCAAGAACGGCACCGAGTGCCTCAACCTGGTGGCCGGCGCCTGGGGCCGGGCCAACCTGCGGGCCGGCGACGCCGTGGTCCTCACCGAGATCGAGCACCACGCCAACCTCGTCCCCTGGCTGATCCTGAAGGACCAGCTGGGCATCGAGCTGCGCTACATCCCCCTCGGCCCCGACGGGAACCTCGACCTGTCCGGCCTCCCCCGGCTGCTCGACGGCGCCCGCCTGGTGGGGGTCACCGCCATGTCCAACGTGCTCGGCACCCTCACGCCGGTCCGCCAGGTGGCCGACGCCGCCCACGACGCCGGCGCCCTCGTGGTCGTCGACGGCTGCCAGTACACGCCCCACCTCGCCACCCGCGTGCACGACCTGGGCGCCGACTTCTACGCCTTCACCGGCCACAAGCTCCTCGGCCCCACCGGCATCGGCGTGCTGTGGGGCCGGGGCGAGCTGCTCGACGCCATGCCCCCGTTCCTGGGCGGCGGCGAGATGATCCGCGACGTGCGCCTCGACGGGTTCACGCCCAACGACGTCCCGTGGAAGTTCGAGGCGGGCACCCCGCCCATCGCCGAGACGGTCGGCCTCGGCGCGGCGATCGACTACCTCGAGGGGCTCGGCATGGACGCCGTGCGGACCCACGAGGTCGAGCTCACCACCTACGCCATGCGCACCCTCACCGAGCGCTACGGCGACGACATCCACATCTACGGCCCCACCGACCCGGCCGAGCGGGGCGGGGTGATCTCCTTCTCCTACAAGGACATTCACCCCCACGACGTGTCGCAGGTGCTCGACGAGGCGGGCGTGTGCGTCCGGGCCGGGCACCACTGCGCCAAGCCGCTGATGCGCCGCCTCGGGGTCGGGGCCACCGCCCGGGCGTCGTTCTACGTGTACAACGACGAGGCCGACGTCGACGCCCTCGCCGACGCGCTGGCGGCCACCTCGGACCTCTTCGCCTAGGAGATCGGCATGGGCCTCGAAGACCTCTACCGTGAGATCATCCTCGACCACTACCGCTCCCCCCGGAACCGCGGCGAGCTGCCGGTGCCCCCGGCCCGGCGGGTGGAGGGCTACAACCCCTTGTGCGGCGACGAGATCGTGGTCTACCTCGACGTGCAGGACGGCGTGGTGGCCGATCTCAAGATCGGGGGCCAGGGGTGCTCCATCAGCCAGTCTTCGGCCTCGATGATGTCGGCGGCGGTGAAGGGCCGGTCGGTGGCCGAGGCCCGGGCGGTCATCCGGGCCTTCAAGGGGATGATGGACATCCACGAGCAGCGCCTCGACGCCGACGGCCAGCCCGAGCCGGCGCCCGAGGGCGAGCCGGAGGTGAAGCTGGGCGACCTGGAGGCCCTCCAGGGCGTGGTGCGCTTCCCGGTGCGGATCAAGTGCGCCACCCTGTCGTGGAACACGCTGTCCCAGGGCCTCGACGAGGCGGTGGGCGCCGGCGCTTGACCGCCGTGGTATCGGATCGGGACCCCGCAGGGTCCGATTCCGAGACCGGTAGGGCCGGTCACCGCCGGTGAGCGAGCGGGGGCTCGGGCGGTCCTTCCGGCCGCTGCGCCAGCGGGACTTCGCCCTCCTCTGGAGCTCCAGCCTGGTGTCCACCGTCGGCACCTGGATGCAGACCGTGGCCGTGGGCGCCCTCGTCACCGAGCGCACCGGCAAGGCCACCTGGACGGCGCTGGTGGCCGTTGCCGCGTTCCTGCCCGTCGGCCTGCTGGCGCCCGTGGGCGGCGCCATCGCCGACCGCACCGACCGGCGCCGCTGGCTGGCCTTCGGCACCCTGCTGGAGACCGCCCTGGCCGGGATCCTGACCGCCCTGTCGGCCACGGGGCGGGCGTCGCCCGGCGTCGTGACCTTCGTGGTGTTCCTCGGCGGCTGCATGGCCGCCCTGCTGGCGCCGGTGCAGCAGTCGCTGGTGCCCGACCTGGTGCCCCACGACGACGTGCTCGCCGCCTCGTCGCTGGGCATGGCCCAATACAACCTGGGCCGGGTGGTGGGGCCGGCGCTGGCGGCGGTGGTGATCGCCGTGGGCTCCTTCACCCTGGCCTTCGCCGTCAACGCCGTCTCCTTCCTCGCCGTCGTGATCGCCGTGCTCCTCATCCGGCTCCCGCCCCGCCGGCCGGCGCCCGCCACCGGCCTCATCCGCAGCATCCAGGAGGGAGCCCGCGTGGCGTGGTCCGAGCCCGGGTGCCGGGCCGCCATCGTGCTCATCGCCGTCGCCGCCTTCCTGGTGTCCCCGTTCATCGCCCTCATCCCCGCCAAGGCAGCCGGTCTGGTGGACGGCGAGAAGGCGGTGGCGGCCGCCACCGGGGTGCTCACCACCGCCCAGGGCGTCGGCGCCGTGATCGGGGCGCTGCTGGTGGCCCCGGTCGCCGCCCGCTTCGGCCGGCGGCGCGTGGTGGTGGCCGCCCTCACCGGCGCGTCCCTGGCCCTGTGCGCCTACGCGGCGGCGCCCACCACGGTCTCGGCCGTCGCCGCCCTGAGCGTGGTCGGCATGCTCTACGTCAGCGTGCTCACCGGCCTCAGCACGGTGGTGCTGCTGCGGTCTCCCGCCGAGCACCGGGCCAGGGCCACCAGCCTCTTCTTCGTCGCCCTCGGGGTGATCTACCCGCTCGGCGCCCTCGTGCAGGGGGCGGTGGCCGACCGGATCGGCCTCGCCGCCACGACGACGGCCGGCGCCCTGGCCCTGATCGGCGTCGTGGCCGGCATCCGCGCCGCGCGGCCCGGGTTCCTCGACGCCCTGGAGGACACGCCGGCTGAGCCGGCCATCGCCGGCGAGGCGCTCGGGACGGCCGCTCAGGGCGGCCCGACGGCCGACAGCGCTCCGTCCGATTGAGCAGAGGATGCCGGCCGGCGCCAGGCGCCGGACGCCGCCGTGCAGGCGGCCAGCCAGGCCAGGCCCAGCACCCAACCGCCGAGCACGTCGCTCAGGTAGTGGACGCCGAGGGCCAGCCGGGTGAAGCCGATGGCGGCGACGAGCAGGCCGGTGGCGGCGATCGCCGGGACCCGCCAGGCGGGACGGACGGCGGGCAGCAGGACGAGCAGGAGGGCGCCGTACACGACGATCGAGTTCATGGCGTGGCCGGAGGGGAAGCTGCGGCCGGTGGCGGTGGCCACCGGATCGGGGAACGAGGGGCGGGCGCGGCCCACGGCTTCCTTCACCACCCGGACCAGCAGGGCGCCGCCCAGGGCGGTGGCGGCCAGGAAGAAGGCCGAGCGGGGCCGGCGCCGCACGAGCAGCCAGAGCACCACCGGCGCCGTCAACGCCGCCAGCCAGAGGCCGGCGCCGAGATCGGTGACCGCCCGCAGGGCGGCGACCCACCCGTCGGACCCGACGGCCCAGGCGTGCAGGTGGTCGGCCACCGAGGCGTCCAGCCGCACCACGCGCCCGCCGCCGTGGACCATGACGAGGAGCCAGCCGAAAGGCAGCAGCAGGGCTGCGGCGACCAGCGTCAGGCGGCGGTTCACGGGAATTCGGCCGGGGCGCTCGCCGCCAGCCGGCACCACCATGCAGGCACGATACCGACCGTCCGACTAGCAAACTCGATTTCTGGGAAGCGATTGACCATACTTGTCCGCCGAACGACCGGAATGCCCTTCATCGCCGCCTCGGGGGTCGGTTGAATGCACCAGCGGGTCCCCACCCTCACGCTCCTCGCCGTCATGGCCATGGCCGCGGTGCTCGCCGGCTGCCGCTCGTACTCCGGCCCACCGTCGGAGGCGGCGTCGGCCATCCGCACCACGACCACCACCACGGCGAGCACCACCACCACGACCATGACGGCGGTGGCCGTCACCTCGCCGCCCGTCACCCTTCCCGGGCCCACCGTCAGCACCGCCCCCCTCCCGGGCCTGGGCCGCGGATCGAGCGGTCCCCAGGTGATGACCCTGGAGCAGCAGCTGGCCGCCCTCCACTACGACGTGGGCAAGGTCGACGGCAGCTTCGACATCGCCACCTACCACGCCGTCATGGCGTTCCAGAAGGTCCAGGGGCTGGCCCGCACCGGACGGGCCACCGACGACGTGCTGGCCGCCGCCGCCACGGCCAAGCCGGCGGCCGCCCAGCTGGCGGCGGGAGGGGCCGACCGCATCGAGATCGACTTGCCCCACCAGTACCTCACCCTCTGGCAGGGCGGGCAGCTGGTGCGCACGCTGTCGATCTCCACCGGCAGCGGCAAGCGCTACTGCGTCGACGGCGCCTGCGCCAAGGCGGTCACGCCCGGCGGCTCCTTCCGGGTCACCCGCAAGATCGACGGCCTGCGCGTGAGCCGCCTCGGTCAGCTCTACAACCCGCTGTACTTCAACGGTGGCATCGCCATCCACGGCTCGCCCTCGGTGCCGGCGGGGCCGGCGTCGCACGGCTGCGTGCGCATCCCGATGGTGTCGTCGAAGTGGTTCCACGACACCGTGCCAACCGGCACGCCGGTGTACGTGATCGGCGGGCCCAACGCGCCCGTTCCGTTCAACGAGCAGGCTCCCACCGACGACGGGTCGAGCACCACCACCACGGGCGCCACCACCACGTCCACCACCACCACGGCGCCCACCACCCTGCCGATCCCCACCATCGTCACGATCCCGACGACGACCACGACGTCGACCACCACCACCACCACGGCGCCGATCCTGCCCGTCCCGTAGCCGTCGCCCGCCGGCGACGGCTAGCCGCGACGAGACCTAGGCGTACGCGGGGTAGTGCCGGTCCTTCACCGCGTAGGCCAGGATCAGGGCCAGCGGGAAGAACAGCAGGCTGAGCAGGAAGTACCCGATGAAGCTGTGGCCCTTCCGGGCGGCCACCCTCGCCGGCCAGAAGGCGATGGCGATCCAGATGATGAAGCCGATGATGCCGATTCCGAACCACACGGTCGTTCCTCCTTGCCGGGCCGGAGGCGGGCCGCCTCCGTGAGCGTCTCGGCTCCACCGTGGGCCCCGTCGGCGACGGAGGCGTCGCCCTTCAGGGGTGATTCGGCCGGCCTACGGCATCCCGAACAGCTCGTCGAGGGCGCCGACCGCCGGGGCGGGCACTTCTTCGTCCTCGCCGTAGGCCGCGTACCCCGTGCCCTCCAGCTCCTCGGCCAGCTCCGGGCCGCCGGCGGCGGCGATGCGGCCCTTCACCAGCACGTGGACCCGGTCGGGCCGCAGCTCGTGCAGCAGGCGGTTGTAGTGGGTGATGGCCAGCACGCCGAGCCCGTCCTCCGTTGTCTGCGCCTCGACCCGCCGGGAACAGGCCCGCAGCAGGTCGAGGTCGAGCCCCGAGTCGAGCTCGTCGAGCACGGCGAACCGGGGCCGGAGCACGGCCAGCTGGACGGTCTCGCTGGCCTTCTTCTCGCCGCCCGAGAACTCCACGTTGATGGGGCGGGTGAGCAGCTTCTCGGCCAGCCCCTCCTGCACCCGGTCGGCCTCGCGGGCCAGGGCGGCAGCCACGTCGCCTCCGCCCGCGCCGGTGGCCGCCAGCGCCTCGGCCAGCTCGACGCCGGGCACCTCGATCGGGTACTGCATGGCGAGGAACAGCCCGGCTCGGGCCCGCTCCCACGTGGGCAGGCCGAGCAGCTCCACCCCGTCGAGGGTGACGCTGCCGCCCAGCACCTCGTAGCCGGGGCGGCCCATGAGGACGTGGCAGAGCGTGCTCTTGCCCGAGCCGTTGGGGCCCATCACGGCGTGGACCTCGCCGCTGGACACGGTGAGGTCGATGCCGCGGAGGATCTCCCGCCCGGCGACGGAGGCCCGCAGGCCGGTGATCTCGAGGACGCTCATCGGAACCGCACCAGGATCTCGTCGCCGTCGCGGACGACGTCGTACACAGGGACCGGCTTGGTGGCCGGCAACGACTGCGGTTCGCCGGTCTTCAGCGAGAACGTGCTGCCGTGCTTCCAGCACTCGATCTCGCAGTCGTCCTCCAGGACCTCGCCCTCGGCCAGCGAGAAGTCGGCGTGGCTGCAGCGGTCGCCGATGGCGTAGAAGTCGTCGCCGATGCGCACCAGGGCGATGCGCCGCTCGCCCACGTCGAAGCGGCGGGCCTCGCCGGGCCGGAGGTCGCCGGCGGCGCACAGGCGGACGGTGCTGCTCATCGTTTCGCCAGCTTGGCCGCCACCGCCGCCCGCAGCCGGGGACGCAGCGACGGGACGGGGGCGTGCCGGTGGGCGATCACGTCGTCGAAGAAGCCGAGGACGATGAGCCGCTCCGCCACTTCGGGGGGCACGCCGCGGGCCTCGAGGTAGTAGCGCTGGTCCTCGTCGACGGGGCCCACGGCCGAGGCGTGGGTGCAGCGCACGTCGTTCTCCTCGATCTCCAGGTTGGGGACGGAGTCGGCCCGGGCGCCGGGCGTGAGGACCAGGTTGCGGTTCGTCTGCTCGGCGTCGGTGCCGCCGGCCCCCTTGCGGACCCGGATCAGGCCCGTGTACACGGCGTGCGACTCGTCCTCCACCGCCCCCTTGAAAAGCAGCTTCGAGGTGGTGCGGGGCGCGGCGTGGTCCTGCATGGTGCGAAAGTCGTGCATCTGGTCGCCGTCGCCGAAGTAGGCGGCCAGGAGGTGGCTGGTGCCGCCCCGGCCGGCCAGCTCGGAGTCGGTGCGGACCCGGGCGTAGCTGCCGCCGAGGGCGACGATGCTCGAGGTCAGCGTGGCGTCGGCCCCGACCTGGCTGGCGTGGTAGCCGATGTGCCAGGCGTCGTGGCTCAGCTCCTGGAGGGCCAGGTAGCCGACGTTGGCGGCGGCGGCCACGTCGAGCTCGACCACCGGGGCCACGAAGGTGGGCAGGGCGGCGGGCGAGCCGATGTGGTCGAGCACCGTCACCTGCGACGCCTCGCCCGCCCGCACCACCAGCCGGGGGAAGACGGCGGCGCCGGGGACCGTGACCCAGTGGGCGACCACGACCGGGTGCGGCACGGCCACGCCGTCGGGGACGGACACGACCACCCCGTCACCGACGAAGGCGGTGTTCAACTCGACGAAAGGATCCACCGGGCCGGCCACCGAGCCCAGCAGCTCGTCGCCGTCGGGCGCCTCGGCCAGCAGCCCGACGCGCACACCCTTGGCCGCCACGCCGTCGTCGAGCTCCACGGCCAGGACGCGCCCGTCGCGCACCAGCACCAGGCCGGATCGGGGCCCGATGGCGTCGAGGAGCGGTTCCAGCTCGGCGGGCCGGCCGGCGCCGGCGTCGACCGGGGGTCCGGCCGGCGTGAAGGCGTCGAGGTCGAGGGAACCGATGCGGCTGTAGCGCCACACCTCCTCGGCCTCGGTGGGCAGCGACGCGGCGGAGAAGCCCTCGAAGGCGCCGGCTCGGCGGGCCCGGAGCCACGCCGGGCCCGGCAGGGCGGCGCAACGATCGGCGGTGAAGGTGCTCAGCGGGCGGGACCTCTCGCGAAGACGGGGGCTGCTCCGCCCCCGCGGTTGGCCATCCTACTGGCCGGGCTGTCGCTCACAACGTGAAGCGGCCCTCGGCGCAGGTGGTGACCCGGCCGCCGACCCGCACGGCGCCGTCCTCGGCGTGGACCTCGATCCGGCAGGGCCGCCCGATCTCGGCGCCCTGGAGCACGGTGACGTCGGTCCCTGTGCCCCACTGCCGGCGGGCGAGCACGGCGATCGGACCGGCCGCCGACCCGGTGCCGGGGTCCTCGGCGATCCCCTCGCCGGGGGCGAAGACGCGGACGTGGAGGGTGCGGTCGTCGAGCCGGCGGACGAGGCAGAAGGTGGCCGCCCGCGCCGCCCGGCAGATGGCCTCGACCGCGCCCAGGTCGGGCACCGCCGCCTCGATCGGCGCCTCGGTGGCGACGACCACGTGGCGCAGACCGCCGGCCGAGGCGGCGGCCACCGCCTCGGCGCCGGGGAGGCCGGCGGCCGCTGCGGCCAGCGCCGGGTCGAGGGGGACGAAGACGGGGTCCGGCTGGCTCATCACCGCCCCAGTGGCGTCGGCCTCCACGACCACGGTGGCGCCCGGTGTGGTCTGCGTCCACGTCGCCGGGCCCAGCGTCCACGCCGTGCCGATGGACGGGTGGCCGGCGAAGGGCAGCTCGCTGCGGGGGGTGAAGATGCGCACGTCGTAGGACGAGGCGCCGGTGACGACCGGGAAGGTGGTCTCGCTGAGGTTGACCTCCCGCGCCAGCGCCTGCTGGAGGGGATCGGGGCACGGGTCGAGCACCACGCACAGGGCGTTGCCGGCCAGGGGCCGCGTGGTGAAGACGTCGACGATCCGGTACGCCAGCTCGACGGTCACCCGCCGTCGAACTCCTCGACCGTCACCGAGCTGGTGGCCACGGCCAGCCCCACGAGGACCGCGCCGGCGACGGCGACGAGCCCGGCCTCGGCCGCCGGCGTGTGCACCACCTTGGAGGCGATCACCGGGATCGTGACGGCCACGAGCGCCATGCCGAGCCACGTGGAGCCGCGGCGCCCGCAGAAGTGCCCGACGGCGGCGACCACGGCGCCGGCGAACATGACACCCACGCCGACGACGGCGTCCCCCTGATCGCGCAGCAGCATCGCCGCGCCGAGCGGCACGGCCACGTCGCCGATCGCCACCAGCGGGGTGGCCATCCCCGCGAGGCCCGACTCGTGGAGCCACGACCCGAGTCCGAGGTAGACGATGCCGACGATCAGCGAGGCGGTGCCGGCGACCGTGACGGTGTGGTCGAGCGAGGCGAGCCCGTCGAAGCCGGAGTCGAAGGACGGGACGGGGAGGTTGCCGAACGACATGGCGAGGACCCAGACGGCGACGGCGACCAGCGCGAAGTGGAACGTGTGCCCGCGCCAGGGGCCGACGGCGTAGAGGCCGGCGAACAGGAGGGCACACAGCAGGCCCGTGACCTTGAGGGACGGGGGCGAGGCGAGGGTGTCGTCGGTCTGGGCGGCGATGACCAGGACCGGCACGGCCACCGCCGCCATCACCGCCCCGGCGCCCGACACCGGCCGGTGGCCGGAGACCGACATGAGCACCACCCCGGCCGCCAGCAGCCCGGCGGCGCCGAGCCCGACGATCGCCCGCCAGTTCGTGGGGCCGGCCAACTGGACGATGAGGCCGAGCGAACCGAGGCTCAAGAGCAGGCCCCCGGCGCCGGCGGCGGCCCGGCTCACGGTGCCCGACGGCCGTGCCTGGCCCAGGGGGCCCGGCCAGCGCACCGCGTCGACGGGCGACACGGGGTTCGGTGTGTCCCAGCCGTGCGGCGCCACGGGCGGTGGCGGCGGTGGTGCGGGCCAGGCCGGCGGCGCCTGCGGGTGATGCACCCACGGCGTGGCGGGGCCGCCCGGGCCGGGAGCCTCCCAGCCCGGCGGCGGGGCCTGGGCCGGCGGGTCGGCTGGCGGCCAGCCCGGCGGCGCACCGGCCCGGGGCGGCGGCTGGCCCGGCGTCACGGGACCGGACCCCGGCGCCGCCCGGCCGGCGCCCGACCAGCCCGGCCAGTGCTCGGGGCTCGGCGGCGGGGGCGGGATCGGGGCGCGCTCTTCACCGTCCGGCTGGTCCGACGGCTGGTCAGCCGCCGGCCAGATGGCCTCGCCGGCGTCCTCCGGTTGTTCCTGCGGGTGGTCCGGCGGCCAACTCCCCTCGCCGGGCCCCCCGGCCGAGCTCATCGGCGCCGGAACAGCCGCTTCCAGCGGGGCCGGTCGTCGCGCTGGGCCTCCCGCTGGCGTTCCACCTCGTCGAGGATCTCGGGCCCCACCGCGTTGATGATGTCCTCCGCCTGGTCGAGCAGGTGGGCGGTCTCCTCGTCGATGCGGGGCGGGTCCTCGGGCTCGGCCTTGCGGGCCAGGCTGCCCTGCGTCCAGCCGGCGTCGAACGCCCGTACCTCGAACCTCGGGCAGTCCTCGGGACAGCGCCACGGCGCGTCGGGGGCCAGATCCAGCCGGCACATGTGCACGGTCTCGCCGCTGCCATACGTGCGCGTCTCGTAGTGCTTGCAGTTCACACGCATCGGCATGGCTCTATGGTACGAGCGGCCGCAGGGCAGCGCTCAGCCGACCGAGCCTTCCATCTGCAGCTCGATCAGGCGGCTCCACTCCACCGCGTACTCCATCGGCAGGGTCCTGGTGACCGGCTCGATGAAGCCGTTCACGATCATGCCCATGGCCTGCTCCTCGGACAGGCCGCGGCTCATCAGGTAGAAGAGCTGCTCCTGGCCGACCCTGGACACGGTGGCCTCGTGGCCGATCCGGGCGTCCCGCTCGTTGATCTCCATGTAGGGGTAGGTGTCGGAGCGGCTGATCTCGTCGAGGATCAGGGCGTCGCAGCGCACGAAGCTCTTGGCGCCGGTGGCGCCCTCGTCGACGTGGACCTTGCCGCGGTACGACGTGCGCCCACCGTCCTTGCAGATCGACTTGGAGATGATGGTGGAGGTCGTCTCCGGCGCGGCGTGGATCATCTGGGCGCCGGCGTCCTGGTGCTGGCCGGGGCCGGCGTAGGCCACCGAGAGCACCTCGCCCGACGCCTTGGGGCCCATCAGGTACACCGACGGGTACTTCATCGTGAGCTTGGAGCCGATGTTCCCGTCGATCCACTCGATCCGCGCCTCGGCCTCCGCCCGGCCCCGCTTGGTGACCAGGTTGTAGACGTTGGGCGACCAGTTCTGGATCGTGGTGTAGGTGATGCGCGACCCCGGCAGGGCCACCAGCTCCACCACCGCCGAGTGCAGCGAGTCACCGCTGTAGACCGGCGCCGAGCAGCCCTCGATGTAGTGCACCTGGGCACCCTCGTCGGCGATGATGAGCGTGCGCTCGAACTGGCCGGCGTACTCGGAGTTGATCCGGAAGTAGGCCTGGAGCGGCATCTCGCAGTTCACGCCCGGCGGGACGTAGATGAAGCTCCCCCCCGACCACACCGACGAGTTCAGGGCGGCGAACTTGTTGTCGCCCGGGGGGATGACCTTGCCGAAGAACCGGCGCACGATCTCGGGGTGCTCCCGCACCGCGGTGTCCATGTCGGAGAACAGGATCCCCTGCTTCTCGAGCTCGACCCGGTTGCGGTGGTAGACGACTTCACTTTCGTACTGCGCGGTGACGCCGGCCAGGTACTTGCGCTCGGCCTCGGGGATGCCCAGCTTCTCGTAGGTGCTCTTCATCTGCTCGGGCAGGGCGTCCCAGTCGTCGACCTGCTCGCCCGACGGCTTCAGGTAGTAGTAGATGCCGTCGAAGTCGATGCTGGGCATGTTGACGGCGAACCACGGCTTCATGGGCATGCGCTCGAAGTGGCGCAGCGCCTTCAGCCGGAACTGGGTCATCCAGTCGGGCTCGCCCTTCCACCACGAGATCTCCCGCACCACGTCCTCGTTGATGCCCTTCCTGGGCGTGAAGGCGTAGGCGATGGCGTCGTCGTTCCACCCGAGCTTGTACCGGTCGAGGTCGAGTTCGGTGGCAGCCATGGGACAGGTCCTCCCAGAGGTGGGCGCGGCACGGGGATTTCCCCTACCGTCATAGTAACAATCCCCGGGGAGATGGTCATCCCAACCCAGAAGGCTCATCTGCCCTTGCCGATGTGCCGAAGGAACCAGTGCTGGGGAGAATGGGAACAGACCTGACCGATCGCGACGTTGGAGTAGAGCGATGGAACCACGGAAGCAGCTGATCGAGGACATCCGGGCGGCAGCGTCCGGCCAGCCGTACTTCAGCGCCTCGCGGGTCCAGGACCTGCTCTTCGACCTCTACGGCGTGGTCGACAACGACGACGCCAAGCGCCTCGTGGAGTTCTGGCTCACCCTCACCATCCAGCGGGAGCTGTTCTCCGGGGTGGAGCTGATCGAGGTGCTCGACGAGCTGGAGCAGAAGCTCAGCTCGGGCGTCGCCTCGTAGCCGCCACGGCCACGACGGCGGCCAGCAGCAGCACCACACCGAGGGCACGGAGCGGCGGCGCCCACGCCGACGCTTCGTCGATCCTGACGACGGCCTGGGCCAGGTCCTGCTTGCTCGTGCCCTGGGTACCGGCGCGGGTGTCCGGCCACACCGCCAGGACGGAGTGGCGAGCCGACACCAGCGCCAGGCGGCTGCCAAGGTCGGCCATCCCCCGCTCGCTGCCGAAGCCGATGCCGGCGTCGAAGCTCCGGTTCGAGACGGCGACGTGGCGGGCGAACGAGCGGCCGCCGTCGGTCGACGACTGGAGCGAGACCCCGTTGCGCCCGTTCCGAGGGTCCGCCCGCCGGTCGTAGTAGACGACGTCCAGGCGGCCGTCGCCGGCCAGCGACAGCTGCGGCAGGTACTGGTCGCGCCCGTCCCGGGCCGGCGTGTCGTTGACCCGACGCCGGAGGAACGTGCGGCCGCCGTCGCCCGAGGACCACGCGAAGACGTCGGCGTCCCCCGAGCGGGCCGAGTGGAAGGCCAGGTACACGTGCCGGCCCGCCGGGTCCACGGCGAGGGAAGGCGTGGGCGGCAGGAAGACGACGAAGCGCTCGGGTGGTGCGATGTCATCGGCCACCACCGATTCGGACCAGGTGCGACCGTCGTCGCCCGACCGGGCCAGCACGAGGGACCAGGCGCCGGCGTACGCCGGGCCGCCCCGCCCCTGGTGTCCCCCGTCGTAGTCGAGCCGGTCGTCGCCCAGGTCGAGGTACGAGAGGTAGAGGCGGCCCTTCGGCCCCGCCCGCAGCGCCGGCGCCACCACCCGCTGGCGGGTGCCCGGCGAGACCCGCACCGGGTCGGTCCAGGTCCGACCGCCGTCGTCGGACCGGGCCAGCTCGATGGGGTTCCCCGTCGTGGGGAAGGCCAGGTAGGCGGTGTCGGTCGCCTGGAGCCAGGTGACGTACAGCCGGGCCGGGACGGCGGGGTCGGCCGCCAGCCGGGCCTGGAAGGACAGCTCGCCGAGCACCCTGCGCGGCTCGGACAGGGTCTTCCCGCCGTCGGTCGACGACGACAGCCACACGGCGTGCGGCCGGTTGCCGGATCCGTAGAGGGTGGCGAACAGCACGTGCAGCGTCCCGTCGGCGCCGAAGGCGACGTCGGGCGCGAAGCAGCGGGGCGGGTTTTCCTCGCCGGCGGGGAAGGGGATGGCGCTGGGCTGCCAGGTGGCGCCGCCGTCGGACGAGACGTGCAGCGCACACCCGAACCGCGGTGCGTCGATGCGGTTGGCCACGGCCATGCGGGCCGGGTCGACGGGGCTACGGGCGAGCGAGGGCGAGTTGTTGGCGTCGAACCGGAGGACGTCACCGGCGACGGCCCGGTCGACGGGGACGTCGGCGCCGATGCGGCGGGCACCGCTGGTGGCCAGCGACGAGGCGGCCACCAGCGACGCGCCGGCCAGGGCGACCAGGGCGGCGGCCACCACGACGGCGGCCGTGCGCGGGCCGAACCGGACCCGCCGGGGCCCCGCCAGCGACGGGCCGCTGCGGCCGGCGGCCGGCCTCGTGCTCACCACGGTGTCACAAGGAGTGCCACAGCCGCTCGAAGGCGAGCGCCAGGGCGCCGGCCATCTCTTCGTTCTCCACCAGCAGGCTGATCTGGGCGGCGGGCCCGCCCAGGGCGGCATGGGCCGGGCCCTGGAGGTCCACCAGCGCCGTCGTCCCGTCCGCCACCGTCATGGCGACCGGGAGCGTGGCGGTCCGGCGGACCTCTGCGCCGGCGCCGTGCCCGGGCCAGGCGCCGTCGGAGGTGAGGACCCGCACGTCCACACCGCGCGCCAGCGCGTCGCGAAGGACGCCAGGGACGTCGATCCGACCCTGGCCCCGGTCGAGGATCAGCACTTCGTCCTTGGCGACGGCCACGAGCTGCTCCAGCGCCCGGGTGGCCCGCGCCGCGCCGCGGACGAGGTGGACGTACGGCAGGGTGATCGACGGGATGTCGGGGAAGGTCTCGGCCAGGACCCGGCGGGCATCGGCCAGCTGGGTCCGGAACAGGTTGAGCTCCTCCTCCTGGGCGACCCGGTTGGCGGTCTGAAGCCGCTCGAGCACCTCGTCGGCAGGAAGCGCCGTCCACACGGCCGGCCCTTCCCCCGGCACGCGGCGCACGACACCCAGCCGGGCCAGCGACTCGATGGCGGCGTAGGTGCTCGTGCGGGGGACGTCGGCCAGCCTGGCCAGCTGGGCGCTGTTGGTGGGGCCGCCCCGGAGCAGGGCGAGGAGGGCGCGCGCCTCGTAGGCGCTGAGCCCGAGCTCCTCGAGCGGCCGTCGCCCGGTCTGCATCGCCCGCTACGACGGACGAGGTGCATCGCACGCCACGATCGGCGAGACCAGTTTGGCCAGGCCCATGGAGCCGAGGAACGGGGCGGCACCGAAGGCGAACACGCCGCCGTCCCGGGCGCACAGGACGTAGCCGCCGGAGGCCGGCGCCAGGCCGACGATCGGCGAGTTGAGCCTGATCGCCCCTGTGGAGCCGTGGAACACGGCGTCGCCGAAGGCGAACACGCCACCGTCGGAGGCCACCAGCAGATAGCCGTCGCCGCCGACGGAGCGGGCCATGGCGACCACCGGGTCGGCCAGGCGGATGGCGCCGGTCGAGCCCCGGAAGGCGGCGTCGCCGAAGGCGAACACGCCGCCGTCGGATGCCACCAGCCAGTACCCGTTGCCGGACGACGATCGGGCGGCGCCGACGACCGGCGAGTTGAGCCTCATCGCCCCGGTGGATCCGCGGAAGACGGCGTCGCCGAAGGCGAACACCCCACCGTCGGAAGCCACCAGCCAGTAGCCCTTGCCGGTGGGCGTGGACGCCATGCCGACGATCGGCTTGGTGAGCCTGGTGCCGCCCATCGAGCCGAGGAACGGGGCGTCGCCGAAGGCGAAGACGCCGCCGTCGGCCCCGGCCAGCCAGTAGCCCTTGCCGGTGGCGGTGTGCTCGATGGCCACGACGTCCTGCACCGGGTGGGACCCGACCAGCGAGCCCAGGTCGGGCAGGCCGCCGAAGCTGAACACCGAGCCGTTGGCCCCGACCAGCGCGTAGCCGGGGATGCCGGCGAGCGTCGTCACCGGGCCGGTGCTGACGCTCGCCGCCACGGGGGCCACCTGGAAGGTGAAGCGTCCCGCGATGGTGGCGCCGCCGGCGGCGGTGACGGCGACGTCGACCGGTCCCGCCAGGTGGGCCGGGCTGACCGCCACCAGCTTGGTGTCGGGCGTGGCCGGGTCGGGGGTGACGCTGGCGGCGGGGAAGCCGCCGAAGCTCACCGCGCTCACCGAAGCCAGCCCGGTGCCGGTGATGGTGACCCGGGTGCCGCCGTCGGGCGAGCCCGTGGACGGCCCGGCGAGGGTGGCCTTGGGCGCCGGGGCAAAAAGGACGGCGGACGGCGTGCGGACGATTGTGTTGTAGCCGTCATCCGCCCCCCGGATCGTCAGCACCTGGCCGCAGTGGGTGCCGCACGCCGACGCCGGCCCCGGAGGGAGGAGCACGGCCCGGGCGGTGTGCTGCTGGTTGTTCTGGCCGCGGTCCTGGAGCTGGAGGCCCGAGGGCCCGGTCGGCGTCCACGTCTGGGCGGCCGGGTCGTACAGCTCGCCGATGCTCGGCACGTTCCCCACGCGTCCTTCGTTGCAGTCGCAGCTCACGAACGGCTCGTCTCCGCCGGAGAGCAGGACCCGGCCGTCGGGGAGCAGCGTGCCGTCATGGCTGTTCCTGGCGAAGATCGTGTTCGGGGCCGCCCCCCACTGGCCCGTGGCCGGGTCGTAGATCTCGGACTGCGCCGTTGCGACGTAGAAGTTGATAGTCCCGCCGGTGAGCAGCACCTTGCCGTTCGGCATCTTGACCGCGTCGTGGGCCAGCCGCCCCTGGGCCAGCGGCCCGGTGAGGGCCCAGGTGTTGGAGGCGGGGTCGTACAGCTCGGCGGCGTTGACGCGGGGTGGCCGCGCCGGCGCGCCGGCGCCGCCCCCGCCGGCGACCAGCACCTTGCCGTTGTCGAGGAGGGTGGTGGTGCCGCTGTTGTGGTTCCAGGCCATTGGGGGCGTACTCGTCCAGGTGTCGGCGGCCGGGTCCCAGACCGCCGCCGTCGGCCCGTCGACGACCAGCACCTTGCCGTTCTGAAGCAGCACGGGGTCGTTGGCGAAAGGGGCGACCGGCGCCGGCGAGGTCGCCGACCAGGTGTCCGTGGCGGGGTCGTAGAGCTTCGCTCCGGGGAACAGGAGGGCCTTGCCGCAGTTGGCGCCGCACGCCGCCGACGGGCCCTTGGGCAGCAGGAGCATGCTGTTGACGCGGCCGCAGCCGTCGCACGAGGACTTCGGCGTCCACACGCCGGTGCGCGGGTCCCAGATGTTCGCCCTGGGCGTGAGGTCGGGGTACTGGCCGCTGAAGAAGCCCAGCACGGTGCCATCAGGGAGCAACGCCGCCCCGCCGCTGGCACAGGCCGGGGCGCAGGACCCGGTCGGCGTGTAGGCACCGTCGCCGGTGAAGGCGAACATGGGCCCGGACAGCGACGGGCCGTCGTCGGGCGAGGTGACGGAGACGGGCACGGCCTCCACGGCGTGGGGCGGCGTGATCACCTCGAGCGTGTCGTCGGCGACCACCTGGCACTGGGCGGGGCAGCTCACGGCGGTGGTGCCGAACCGGACGGCGGTGACGCCGGTGAAGCGCTTGCCGTGCAGGGTGACCGTCGTGCCGCCGGCGCTGGTGGCCCACTGCGGTGACATGGAGTCGATCACCGGCCGGGCCAGGTAGGTGAACAGGTCGGCCGACGTGGTGGGGGAGGCGCCCGCCACGTTGGTCACCATCACGTGGATGACGGTGTGGTCGGGCTGCGGGGGCACTGTCGCCGTGATCTGCGTGTCGTTGTTGACACTGAAGTCGGATGCCGGCGTGCCGCCGAAGGCGACGGCCGAGGCCGAGGCGAAGCCGCTCCCGAAGATGCTGATCTTCGAGCCGCCGTCGGGGTCGCCCTCCTTCGGGCTGAGGACGGTGATCTTCAACGGGGCAAGGGACAGGTAGCGCCCGCCCGGCACGGTGGGCGTGGTTCGCGTCGGCGTGGCGACGGTGACGTCGTAGTAGCCGCCGGGTAGCGCAGGAGCCTGCGCCGTGATCTGGCCGTCGTCGTCGACGGAGAAGCTCGAGGCTGCCGTGGTGCCGAATTTCACGGCGGTGGCGCCGGTGAACCCGGTGCCGCTGATCGTCACGGAGGTGCCGCCCGTCACGGGGCCCTGGTTTGGACTGATGGCGTGCACGCCCGGCAGGGGCGCCGCCGTGGTGGCGATGGCGCCGACCTGGTTGGCGCCGTTCTCGGCGAACCACACCCGGCCGTCGGTGGTGCCCTTGGCCATTCCGAGCGGCTGCGAGCCCGACGTCGGGAGGGAGAACTCGTCGATCACGCCGTCGGGCGTGATGCGGCCGAGTTGGCCGGCGTTGTTCTCGGTGAACCACACGTTGCCGTCGGGCCCCTTGGCCAGCCCCCACGGGTTGGCGTTGGGCGTGGGCGTGGGGTACTCCGTCACGACGCCGTCTGTGGTGATCCGACCGATGGCCGAGGCGTCGGTCTCGGCGAACCACAGGGCGCCGTCGGAGCCGGCGTCGATCTGGACCGGGTCGCCCCGGTACTGGGTGTAGTGCACCAGCGACACGACGCCGGCCGTGGTGACCTTGCCGATCGTGCCGCCGAAGAAGCCGCACCCGTTGGTGGTGAACCAGAGGTTGCCGTCGGGGCCGGCGGCGATGTCGTAGGGCGGGGCGCACGTCACGTCGCCGGTCGGGTACTCCGTGATCACCCCGGCCGGCGTGATCCTGGCCACCATGCGCCCGGCCTCGTTGGCCTCGGCGAACCACACGTTGCCGTCGGGGCCGGCCGTGATGCCGTAGGGGCCGCCACCGGCGGTGGGAACGTCGAACTCGACGATGGAGCCGTCGCTCGGCTTCAGGCGGGCCACCTTGTTGGCGTCGTACTCGCTGAACCACATGTTGCCGTCGGGCCCGGCGGTGATGAACGCGGGACCGCTCGACGGGGTGGGCGTGGCGAACTCGGTGATCGCCCCGGCCGGCGTGATGCGGGCCACCTTGCTCGCGCCGCTCTCGGTGAACCACATGTTGCCGTCGGGCCCAGGGGCGCCCGCCTTCGGGCTCCCGGACGCCGACGGCACCGGGTACTCCGACACGTCGGGCGCCGCGCCGGCCGGCGGGAGGGCCGGCAACGCGACCCCGATCAGGGCCAGGGCGCCGGCGATGGCGCCGCGTCGAAGGGCGCGGCTGTGGAACCGGGTCCGCCATTGCATGGGTTGCTGTCCTCCCCCATCCACCGCCGGCCGAGTGGATCGGTCCGCCGGGATCAGTGCCGTTCGAAATATGACTGGCGCGGTGGGCGCCGGGACGTGTCAGTGCCCGAGGGCGCACGGGCCGGCGCCCGGCCCGTGCCCTCGGCGAGCCGGGCGGCTCAGCGCTGCGTGGATCGGGCCAGGCGCCGGCGGCGGGCCATGGTGAGGAAGGCGAAGCCGCCGCCGAACAGCCCCGACACCCCCACCAGGCTCAGGGCCACGACGGGGCCGGCGGGCGAGCCGTGCGAGCTGGGCACGTCGCTCAGGAGGCCGACGGGCTGCTCCGCCGGCGAGCGCTGCCACGCCGGCTTCAGGGGCTCGACCGCCGGGACCGGCGCCGAGGCGGCGACCGGGGCGGGGGCAGGAGCGGCGGCGGCGGCCGGCGCCCCGAAGGGGGCAGGCCCGGCCGGCGTGTCGGTGATCAGGTGCGGCCCGGGCGGGGGCGGCGCCGCCGCTGCGGCAGCCGCCGTGCGGGTCCGGGCGGTGGACGACGCCACGACCGCCGCCTGGTCCTTCGCCGCGTTCCGCGGCACGCCGGCGGGCGAGGTGATCCCGCCGGTCTGCGCGTCGGCGGTGGCAGTTGCGGCGGCGGGGGGGGACACCGCGGCCACGCCGGCGGGCGACGAGTCCACGCCTGCCGGAGCAGGGGAGGTCTCGGCCGATGCGGCATCACCCGTGAGGTGGAAGGTGCCGGCCGACTGCCCGGCGATCGAGCCGTCGGTGTCGAGACCGACGGCGACGAGGGAGTAGTAGCCGGGCTCGCCGGCCGGGATGCGGACCGGCGCGCTGAAGTCCGACCCCGCCACCCTGGCCAGGACCGGGCCGGTGGCGCTGCCCCAGCGGATCTCGACGGTAGGCGTGAAGTACTTGCCGGTGACCGTGGCCTCCGTACCAGGAGGGCCTGAGGCCGGCGTCACCCTCACCTCCGAGGCCGCCGGCGTGCAGGCCCACGCCGCCGACGCCATCCCCACGACCAGCACGGCGAGGCCGGCCGCCACTGCGGCCCGACCACCAGACCTCGATCGCAGCGCCCCAGCGGTCACGGTGCCTCCTCCGTCGGCGGATGTCGCAGCACGAACACTACGACATCTTGGGGCGCGCCTGCAATAGGTGTCTCACTCACGTAGCTACGACAGATCCGGAATTCGCTTCCTGTCGTCGTGGAAGGCGCGCGACACTGTCCCGAAGCGGTCGAGCGTGGAGGGGTCGTGGCAAGCATCAGCGGTTCGGAGGCGGCGGCGCGCAGGCCCCGCAAAACGCGGTCCGGCACGCCGGAGACCCTGCGGCGCATGTTCGAGGACCTCGGGCTCAGCCCCTACGAGACCCGCGTGCTGCTGGCCCTCCTGCGCACAGGGTCGTCGAACAGCTCGCAGCTGGCGCGGCTGGCCGACGTCCCCCGCACCAGCACCTACGCCGTCCTGGAGTCGCTCTCCGAGAAGGGGCTCGTCCACCGGCTGCCGGGCGACGGCCCGAGCATGTGGGGCACGCCGGGACCCGACGAGGTCCTGGAGCGCCTGGAGTCGGCCAAGGAGGCGGCCCAGGAGGAGCAGCTGCGGCTGTACCGGGGCCGGATCGAGGACGCCCGCCGCCTGCTGGCCGAGACGGTCCTCGAGCAGCCCGCGCTCTCGCTGCCGTACGTGCACTTCGTCCGGGGCGCCGCCCAGGTGAAGAAGGCCTACGAGCAGCTCATCGGCGGGGCCGAGCGCGAGGTCCTGATGTTCAACCGCCCGCCCTACACCTGGGACCCCGAGCAGGTGAACCCCGCGGTGCTCGACCTGCTGGAGCGGGGCGTCGAGACGAGGGTCCTGTACCAGGCCGCCCAGTGGCGCGACGCCGAGGCGGCCGAGTTCCGCGCCAGCCACCTCGAGTACCACCGGGCCGGGGTCCAGGCCCGCCTCGTGGAGGCCCTTCCCATCAAGCTGGCCATCGGCGACCGGCGGGTCGCCCTCACCGGCATGCGCGGCTCGCTCCAGCCGGTCGACGACCGCGGCATCCCCACCAACCTCCTCATCGAGGACCCCGGCATGGCCGAGGTGCTGGCCCACGCCTTCGAGCACCTCTGGGCGGAGGGCGAGCCCGTCTGAGCCGTCAGGCCAGCCGGGAACGCAGCTGCTCGAAGCCGGGCGTGCCGCGGAGCCCGGCCAGGTTCGGGTCCTGGTCGAGCTCGGCGAGGTTGCGGTATCCCGCGTCGACGGCCCGGTTGAGCCAGGCCAGCGCCTCGTCGCGGTGGCCGTCGCCCATCCACGCGCAGGCCACGTTGTACGCCATGGACCGGTCCGCGACCCGAGCGTAGCTCGCCTCGCCCAGCCGGGCCGCGTCGGCGTAGCGGCCGGCCCGGAACAGTGCGGCGCCCACGACTGCCGCCGAGCGGTTGTCGAGCAGAGGCGCCCGGCCGCCCTCCACCAGTTCGACGGCCTCGTCGAGCCGCCCGGTCTCCACCAGGCCCCGCGCCAGCTGGATCCGCATGGCGTCGGTCGGCCCGGCGCGGAAGGCCCCGCGCAGCAGCTCCACGGCCCGGTCGGGCCCACCCGCCACCTGCACGGCGCGGTCGTGGAGGAGGGGGGCCATCGGGTTGTAGGGCGGGTGGTCGGACGCCGCCCGGGCGGCCGCCTCGGGGTCGCCCTCCACCAGGTGGCTCCACAGGAGCAGCTCCGCCGCGCCGTCGCGCTCGGGGCCGGCCGGGACGGCGGCGAGCACCTCCCGGGCCCGGTTGGCCGCCGCCAGCCCGGCGCCCTTCGCCAACGCCTGGTAGCCCTCGTCGAGGGCCTCGGCGGTGACGGGGGGCCGGCGCCGACGGCGCTTCCACAGCTCCGAGGCGTTGAACAGGCCCAGGTAGCCGAACAGCGCCCCGGCCCACACCTGGCCGACGAGGAGGCCGGCCGCGCAGAGTGCCAGCCCCACGCCGGCGGAGACGGCGAGGACGGCGGCGTCGCTCCCCCGGCGGCTGGCCAGCAGCCCGGCCAGCGCCCTTCCCCCGTCGAGGGGGAGCACGGGCATGAGGTTGAGCAAGCCGAGGCCGATGGTCACGAGGACCAGGTCGAGCACGATGACGTCGACCGGCGAGTAGGGGGTGCTCGGGCGGGCCACGGCGAGCAGGGCGGCGCCCACCACGATGCCCGGGACGGGACCGGCCAGGCTGACGACGACCGGGTGCTGGCGCCGGCCGGCAGGGGGACGGGTGGTGGGGACGGTGACGCCGCCCATGGCGTACAGGTGGATCCGGCTGTCCTGGCCGAACACCCGCAACGCCAAGGCGTGGCCGAGCTCGTGGCCGACCACCCCCACGGCGAGGACGACGACCCAGGTGGCGAGCCCGAACAGGTCGGGGCGCCCACCCAGTCCCAGCAGGACGGCCATGACGAGAAACGACGGGTCGACGGTGAGCGGGAACCCGAACACCCGCATGTCGGCGTGGCCGGCCACGGGCGGGACGATACCCGCCGGGCCTTCCGTCGCCTGTCGTCGTGGCTCAGCCACGACAAACGGCCGCCGACCGGATACCCTCTGCCGCCATGGCCGGAGGTTGGCGCAGGAAGCGGCGGGGGCGGCGCAACTCACTCGGCATCCTGACGATCGTCTCGATCTGCGTCCTCCTCGCCGGCTACGCGGCGGTGATGGAGCATTCGCGGCCGCACGTCAAAGGCGACCGCCTGCGCCTCGACACGTTCGTGAACCTGGTCGTCAACGGCCGGGTGAAGACGGTGAGCATCCTCGACGAGGACGCCTACGCGGTAGGCACCTACGTCAAGGTCCCGCCCGGCA
The DNA here is from genome assembly GCA_035689115.1 of Acidimicrobiales bacterium. GTDB lineage: Bacteria > Actinomycetota > Acidimicrobiia > Acidimicrobiales > JAHFUS01. Next base: position 96,100 of record DASSMA010000074.1, on the reverse strand, counting down.
CCGCCGACGCCAGGACCCCCGACGACGTCACGCTCGGCGGCAGCGGCCACGACCACGGCGGCGTCACCCCGGTCACCACCACGGCTCCCAGCGAGCCTCCCGGGAGCACCGTGCGCACCTTCGCCGCTCCCCTCCTGCGCAACAACGCCAACAGCAGCGGGGTGGTCGACTTCCTGGTCCGCTTCGGCGTGCCCACCACCATCGACCAGCAGGTCGACAAGCGCATCGGCGACGTCGCCAGCATGATCCTGCCGGCGCTGATGATCGTCGTGATCTTCATGTACCTGATGCTCTCCTACGTGCGGGGCACCGGGCTGTTCAACGTGCGCAGCGGCGCGCGCAAGGTGAAGGCCGGCGAGACCAACGCCACCTTCGCCGACATCGCCGGGCAGGATGCCGCCGTCCTCGAGCTGCGGGAGGTCCGGGACTTCCTCGCCGACCCGGAGCGCTTCCGGGCGGTGGGAGCCGTCGTCCCCAAGGGCATCCTGCTGTTCGGGCCGCCGGGGTGCGGCAAGACCCTGCTGGCGCGGGCCGTCGCCGGAGAGGCGGGAGCCGCCTTCTTCTCCATCTCAGGAGCCGACTTCGTGGAGTTGTACGTGGGGGTCGGCGCCTCGCGCGTCCGCGACCTGTTCTCCGAAGCCCGCGCCAACGCGCCGGCCATCGTGTTCATCGACGAGCTCGACTCGGTGGGCCGCCGGCGCCAAGGCGCCGGCCTCGGCTCGAGCGGCAGCAACGAGGAGCAGGAGCAGGCCCTGAACCAGATCCTCACCGAGCTCGACGGCTTCTCGCCCCTCGACGGGATCATCGTCATCGGCGCCACCAACCGGCCCGACATCCTCGACCCCGCCCTGCTGCGGCCGGGCCGCTTCGACCGCACCATCGGGCTGGAGCGGCCCGACGAGCAGGGCCGGCTCGACATCCTCCGCGTCCACGCCGCCGGCAAGCCGATGGCGCCCGACATCGACCTCGGCGCCGTCGCGGCCAGGGCGGTCGGGCTCTCGGGCGCGGACCTGGCCAACGTGATGAACGAGGGCGCCCTTCTCGCCGCCCGGGGCGGGCGGGCATGGATCACCGAGGAGGACCTCCGGGTGTCGCTCCAGCGGGTGTTGGAGGCGCCCGAGCGCCACAAGCGGCTGTCGATGCGGGACCGCACCTTCGGCCGGGCCACCGGCGGGGAGGAGCGGGTGACGTTCGCCGACATCGCCGGGGTCGACGAGGCCCTCGACGAGCTGGGCGAGGTGCGGGAGTACCTCCTCGACCCCGAGCGGTTCACGGCCATGGGCGCCAGGCCCCCGCGCGGCTTCCTGCTCTCCGGGCCCCCCGGGTGCGGGAAGACGATGCTGGCGAGGGCGGTGGCCACGGAGGCCAACGCAACGTTCTTCTCGGTGGCGGCCACCGAGTTCGTCGAGGTCTTCGTCGGCGAGGGAGCGGCCCGCGTGCGCGACCTGTTCGCCGAGGCCAAGGCGGGCGCGCCGGCCGTCGTGTTCATCGACGAGATCGACGCCATCGGTGCCCGCCGGGGCGCTTCCGTCGACGGCGGCCGCGAGCGCGAGCAGACCCTGAACCAGATCCTCGTCGAGCTGGACGGGTTCGACCCCCGCAGCGGCGTCACCGTGCTCGCCGCCACCAACCGCCCCGAGATCCTCGACGAGGCGCTGATCCGGCCCGGGCGCTTCGACCGCACCATCGTCATCAACCTCCCCGACCGGGCGGCCCGGCGGGCGATCGTCGACATCCACGCACGCGGCAAGCGGCTCGGGCCCGACATCGACCTCGACGAGCTCTCGTCGATGACGCAGGGGTACTCCGGCGCCGACCTGGCCAACGTGCTGAACGAGGCGGCGCTGCTGGCGGCCCGACACCGCCTCCCCGACATCCCCATGTCACTGGTGGTCGAGGCGGTCGAGCGGGTGGGCCTCGGTGTGGCCCGGGCCCGGCGGCTCACCGAGGAGGACCGGGTGATGGTCGCCTACCACGAGGTCGGGCACGCGCTGGTGGGCCGGGCCCTCCTCGGGGCCAACCGGCCCCGGCGGCTGTCGATCGTGGCCCGGGGCCACTCGCTGGGTGCCACCTGGGGCCACGACCAGGGCGACCGGGTCGTGTTCCCGCGCTCTGTCCTCATCGACAAGATGGCCGGCCTGCTGGGCGGGCGGGCGGCCGAGGAACTGGTCTTCGGCGAGCCCGGCTCGGGCGCCAGCGACGACCTCCAGCGGGTGGCCGCCATCGCCCGCCAGATGGTGTGCGACTTCGCCATGACCAAGACGATCGGGCCCATGGCCTTCGCCGACGGGTCGGCCGGCGCCCACGGCGACCCCACCGCCGCCAGCGCGATCAACGCCGAGGTGCACAAGCTGATCGACGAGGCCTACGCCCGGGCCACGGCCGTGCTCGTGGCGTCCCGCGACGCCCTGGACCGCGCCGCCCGGGCCCTGGTCGCCGCCGAGACGCTCACCGGCGAGGAGCTCGACGAGATCGCCGGCCCGGTGCCGGCCGCCGCGCCGGTGTGACGAGCTACCGGTCGGATGGGAAACGCATTTCCTGAGCTGCAGCGCCTGGTCGTTCTGGCCGAGCCTGCCTGCTACACAGGGACCCCGGAGGGCTGGGAGCGGGTGCAAAGACGCGTCCGACGGCACCTCCCCGAGGACTACCGGAGGTTCATCGACGAATTCGGGCAATGCGCCCTCGACGACGGCCACCTCTGGATCCTGAGCCCGTTCGACTTCGGCGGGACGTTCTGGCAGATGCTCGACGACCAGCCGGTCATCGACTCCTACGATCTCCCGGCCAGCGTTCCCGGCGAGCCGCGGCGCATGGAGCCGCGCCCAAAGGGAATGATCCCGTGGGGAACGACCGACGACGGCGGGACGTACCTGTGGGAGCCCACGGATCCCGACCCCGAATGCTGGACGGTGTACGTCGAGTGGGACCTCTACGGCGCCTCGTACCCGCTGGGCATGTCGGAGTTCCTCCTCGCGGGCATCCGAGGCGAGCTCGATGCCCACGCCTTCGGCGAGGGATTCTCCCTGACGCCACCGATCTACCTCGACCGGTTCACCGAGAGGGTGGACGCCGGCGTGGACTTCGACCCGCCCGTGCGGTGGGACCCCGCTGCGCTCGAGACCCTCTGCCGGATCTTCGGTCTCCCGCAGCCGAGGGGCAACACCAAGATCGTGCGCCCCCAGGGTTGGAACCTCTGCTGGACAGCCGGACGCCTCACGTTCTCGCTTCCGCCCTCCGACATCGACGCCCCGAAGAGCCAGGTCGCCGACCTCGCAGCCGCACTCGGCGTGCGAATCGTCCGCGCCAGCCCGTCCACCTGGAGCGATCTGGTCGTGGCCGATCCCGAGTCCTGAGCGGCGCGCGCGCCGGGGCCTGCCCCTTGCAGCACCCGGACCTACTCGGCCGCCCAAACGTCAGGCCAGATCTATGGTCCCTCCACCTCTGTGCCCAATGTCATGCGCCGGATCGAGTCCCCGAGCCCGCTGCAGATCTCAATGACCAGGGACTTCGCCGATTCGAGATCCTCCGCCGCCATCGTGATATTCAGGGCCGTCCTGCCCCCAAAGCTCGGCCAACTCCCGCTCGACCGCCTGCCACTGGTCCGGGGACCCGCCGTCGACGACGACGGCAGGCGGAAAGAGGACGTCACGTATTTGCCAGGCGTCGACTCCCGTCACGGCGGAGACGAAGACATGGCTGGAGCTCTACTGCACCACCAGCTCCTCCACCGTCCCCAGCACCTCCTCCCCCATCGCCCGGGCCAGTTCGGCGTCGTCGCCCACGAAGCCGCACGCCCGTTCCCCGAGCGCCCGCCGGCGGGCCACCTCGCGCCCCACGCCGGCGGCCTCGACGCCCATGACGACCACGCCCACGGGGTGAGAGGCTAGGCCCATGCCCGACGCTCCCGTTCCTCCCGCCGCGCCCAAGCGCCCGGTCACCCTGAGCGCCCACGGCGACCAGCGCGTCGACGAGTGGTACTGGCTGCGGGAGAAGGACGACCCCGAGGTCATCGCCCTGCTGGAGGCCGAGAACGCCCACACGGCCGCCGTCCTCGCCCCCACCGAGGAGCTCCAGCAGCGGATCTACGACGAGATCGTCGCCCGCATCCAGGAGACGGACCTGTCGGTGCCGGCCCGCAAGTCCGGGTGGTGGTACCTCAGCCGTACCGTCGAGGGGCTCCAGTACCCGATCTGGTGCCGGCGCAAGGGGGAACCGGACGGGCCGGAAGAGGTGATCCTCGACCAGAACGCCCTGGCCGAGGGCCACGACTACTTCGCGGTGGCCAACACGGCGGTGAGCCCCGACACCATGCGCCTCGTCTACGGCACGGATCCCGACGGCGGGGAGCGCTACACCCTCCACGTCCGGGACCTTCGCACCATGGAGGACCTGGCCGACGAGGTGGAGGGCACCTACTACGGCGTGGCGTGGGCGTCCGACAGCGCCACCCTCTTCTACACGCGGGTCGACGACGCCATGCGCCCCTACCAGCTGTGGCGCCACGTGGTGGGGACGCCGGCGGCCGACGACGTGCTGGTGTTCCAGGAGGACGACGAGCGGTTCTTCCTCGGCGTCGGCACCACCAAGAGCGAGCAGTACGTCGTGCTGGCCCTGGAGAGCAAGATCACCACCGAGGTGCACGTGCTCGACGCCGGCGACCCCGCGGGCCCGTTCCGCGTCGTGCAGCCGCGCGAGCAGGGCGTCGAGTACCACGTCGAGCACCACGGCGACCGGTTCCTCATCGTCACCAACGCCGACGGGGCCGACAATTTCAAGCTGGTCGAGGCACCGGTCGACGACCCCGGGCGCCACAGCTGGACCGAGGTCGTGGGCCACCGCGACGACGTCAAGCTCGACGGCATCGACGTCTTCGCCGCTCACCTGGTCCTGTTCGAGCGGGCCGACGGCATGCGCCGGGTCTCGGTCCGCCGGATGGCCGACGGCGACACCCACGCGGTGGAGCAGCCCGAAGCGGTGTCCACCGTCTACCCCGACGCCAACCTCGAGTTCGACAGCGCCGTCCTCCGCTTCGGCTACACGTCGCTGGTCACGCCCCGCTCGGTGTTCGACTACGACATGGACGACCGCACGCGGGTCCTGCTCAAGCAGCAGCCCGTTCTCGGCGGGTACGACCCGGCCGACTACGAGACGAGCCGGCTGTGGGCCACCGCCGCCGACGGCGAGCGGGTGCCCATGTCGCTGGTGCACCGCAAGGGGGTGCCCCTCGACGGCTCGGCGCCCGCCGTGCTCTACGGCTACGGGTCCTACGAGATCAGCATCGACCCGACGTTCTCGTCGCTGCGGCTGAGCCTGCTCGACCGCGGCGTCGTCTACGCCATCGCCCACGTCCGGGGCGGCGGCGAGCTCGGCCGGCGCTGGTACGACGACGGCAAGATGCTGCACAAGAAGAACACCTTCACCGACTTCGTGGCCTGCGCCGAGCACCTGGTCGCCAGTGGGTACACGGCGCCCGACCGCCTCGCCATGCGCGGCGGCAGCGCCGGCGGCCTCCTCATGGGCGCCGTGCTGAACCTGCGGCCCGACCTGTTCCGGGCGGTGGTGGCCGACGTGCCCTTCGTTGACGTGCTGACCACCATCCTCGACGAGGACCTCCCCCTCACCGTCACCGAGTGGGAGGAGTGGGGCAACCCCAAGGCCGACCCCGAGGTCTACGCCTACGTGAAGTCCTACTCCCCGTACGACAACGTGGCAGCCGTCGACCACCCGGCGGTGCTCGCGCTCGGCGGCCTCAACGACCCCCGGGTGAGCTACTGGGAACCGGCCAAGTGGGTGCAGCGGCTGCGCGACCGGGGCACCGGCCCGCACCCCGTGCTCCTCAAGACGGAGATGGGCGCCGGCCACGGCGGCCCGTCCGGCCGCTACGACTCGTGGCACGAGGAGGCGCTCGTGTACGCCTTCCTCCTCGACGCCCTCGCCGCCGGCTGACCCCCGGATCCCGAGTACATAGCGTGCGGTTTCCGCACCCTATGTACTCGGGATCTCCGCCAATCTGGGACTACAGGTTGGGGATGCCGGTGGGGGTGCCGAGACCGGTGACGTCGTCCCAGCCGGGACCGGTGTGCTGCGTCGGCGACCCGGAGTAGTCGTCGAAGGTCCGCAGCCGGTCGGCGGTGCCGGCGCTGGCGTCCACGCTGTTGACGTAGTTGCGGCGGGCCACCGCGGTCTTCACCGAGTTGACGTCGTAGAACGACCCGGCGTTGGCGTAGAAGGCCGGGTTGGCGAACCCGTGCGGGTGGCCGGCCTGCTGGTCGGCGAGGGCCATGATCCCGGCGAAGATGGGCGACGCCAGGCTCGTGCCGCCGATGCGGTACTCGTCGTAGTACGCCCCGTCGGGGAACGTCTGGGTCTGGCCGATGAGGAACCCGGTCTGCGGGTCGCCCAGGGCGGCGACGTCGGGCACGCCCCGCCCGCTGATGTCGAGGCCGGCCTGGTACCACGGCCGCCCGAACACCTCGCTGACGCCGCCGCCTGCGCCGTACAGCCAGCCGGCGCGGGTGCAGGCGTGCGTCGACTGGTTGCAGTTGTAGGTGCTCGTGCCCCAGCCCGTCTCGAGGGCGCGGGTGTTGGCCGCACCGATGCCGAGGCTGGTGCCGCCGACGGCGGTGACCCACGGGCTGGACGCCGGGAAGTCGGTGGACGCCCGCCCGAGGACGCTGGTCTCGTCGCCGTTGTCGCCCGAGGAGAAGTACACCCCGATGCCCTCGGCGGCGGCCTGGACGAGCGTGTCGTTGAACGGCTTGATGAAGCCGAGGGGCAGCAGCTCGCCGTTCCAGCCGTAGGAGTTGGTGACGATCTGGGCCAGCCGGCGGTCGACCACGAAGTTCATGGCGGCGTCGAGGTCCTGGTAGTTGTTCGGAGCGCCGACGTAGACGATCTTGGCGGCCGGGGCCATGCCGTGCACGGCCTCGACGTCGAGCGTCTCCTCGCCGTACCAGCCCTGCGGGCTCTGGGACGGGTTCTCGGGACGCCGGAACGTTCCGGGCGCCACGACCTGGGTGAGCTGCCCGGCCGTCATGGTGGGGAGCCCGCGCCGCTGCGACCAGGTGTTCACGTCGTCCAGGATGGTGGGGGAGGCGTAGGCGTCGATGACGGCGACGGTCTGGCCGGCACCGTCGTAGGCGCCCGAGATCCCGTAGGCGCCCTTGACCTGCTGGGGCGTGTAGCCCTTGACGGTCCACGGCGCCGTCGCCTGGGCGAGGTCGCCGAAGCCGGCCGGGAAGGCGTACGGGGACTGGAGCTCGTTCCAGTAGGAGGAGAGCGGCGGGGCGTTGCGGAAGCCGTCGGACGGCGGGGCGTTGGTGTCCGCCACCATGTCCGTCTTCACGAACTGGGCACTGTCGTCCAGACCGACCACGCCCGTGACGCTGCCGGCGACGGCGGCGGGCACCGAGACGTCGGTGGACGGCGACCGGACCGTGCGGCCCTGGACCGAGTAGGTCTGGAGCGTGGTGCCGAAGGCGGCGTTGGCCTGGGCCACCGTGCCCTCGGCGGCCACGTAATGGCGGTTCTGCGGCGTGTAGACGACGCTGAAGCCGGCGTTGCTCAACCACGACTGGACGGCGTTCGCCTGCGCCGGCGACGGGGCGAAGCGCGTCCGGAACTGGCTCGGCGTGAGGTACTGGCCGTACGAGGCGCTGGTCGGGTCGGACACGGCGCGGGCGACGGCGGCTGCGCCGGCGGCGTCGTTCCAGCCGAGGTAGACCCGGAAGCTCACCGTCGCGCCCGGGTCGGCGGTGCCGACGCGGTGTGCGGCGTCGGCCCACGCCGGCCGGGTGCCCGCCACCGTGGCCCGTCCGGCGGCGTTGGTGGGGATCTGCCCGGCCGCCAGCATGAACCCGATGGCGGCGACGACCGCGGCGGTGCGCGTCAATGTTTGGCGCACTGGTCCTCCTTCGCATACGTGGCGCGCGCGGGGAGCGGTCCTGTGGCCGAGTTGCCACCCGCGACCGGGAACGGCGCCGATGTGGATGGCCCCCAAAATACCCCGTTCGCCGACGCTATCGGCGCGGGTGCTTCCGGGCCGGCGCGGTGGCGGGCGTGCCCGCCCCGCGCCGGTCCGGCCGCGTCAGGCCCGCGGGAAGCCCGGTGCGGAGAGTCGCCCGCCCGGCCCCGGGGGGTCGGCGGCGTGCGCACAATTTGTGCTCATAGGTGCGGCGCCGTCAACCGGCGCCATCACTCGGCCAGGATCTGGTAGAGCTTCTTGCGGGCCTCGGCCAGCACGGCAACCGCCCGCTCGACCTGCTCCTCCTGGCCGGCGCCGGCCACCTGGCGGGCGGCCATGTGCAGCTGGCCCACCGCCTCGCGCAGGGCGGCGGTGCCCGGCCGGCCCTCGGGATCACCGGCCCAGGCCGGCCCGCCACGCTCCGCCCTGGCCTGGGCCTCGGCCCGGCCGGCCTCGGTGATCTCGTAGACCCGCTTGCCGTCCCGCTCCTCGGAGCGCACCAGGCCCTCGTCCTCCAGCTGCTGGAGGGTGGGGTACACCGACCCGGGGCTCGGGCGCCACATCCCGCCGGTGCGCTCCTCCAGCCGCTGCATCAGCTCGTAGCCGTGGCCCGGGCCCTCGTCGAGGGTGGTGAGCAGCAGGGTGCGGATGTGCCCCCGGCGGACCCTGCCCAGCCCGCCCATGCCCATCCACCGCGGCCCCGGCCCCGGGCCGAACAGCACGTTCCCATGGCCCCATCCGTGCGGTCCCATACTGCACCTCCTCGTGATCGGTCGTCGTTCGATCACGATATGTCGTGACCGGACGCCTGTCAACCAGGTTCGGGCTCAAGGCGCACCTATCTGCCCGTCGATGGGAGAAGGTGCGCCGAACGCCCGACCCGCCCGGTCGGCCGGCCGGCGCGCCCGGCGACGAGGACCGGCGGCTGCTGGCCGGCGCCGCCCTCGCCTACGGCGCCCTCTTCGTCCTCTGGGTGGCGCTGCGCCCGGGCCCGGCCGGCCAGCGGGAGGTCCTCAGCGACCTCGCCCCGCTGCCCATCGGGCTGGCGGCGTGGGTCACGGCATGGCGCACCGGCCGGGGCGCCGGCGAGGCCGGGCGGGCGTGGCGGCGGATCGGGCTGTCGTTCCTGCTGTGGTGGGCCGGCGACCTGCTCTGGTTCCTCCAGGAGGCGGTCCTGCACCGCACGCCGTTCCCGTCGCCGGCCGACCTGTTCTACCTGTGCTCGTACCCGATGCTGGCGTCGGGCCTGCTCGCCCTCCCCGGCGCCCCCCGCCGGCCCTCCGAGCGCGCCAAGGCGGCCCTCGACGCCCTCACCGTGCTGCTGGCCGGCGCCATGGTGGTGTGGTACCTGGTGGTCGGGCCCCTGGTGCACGGCGGCGGCGTCAACTCCCTGGCCACCGTGCTCAACGTCGCCTACCCGGTGGGCGACCTCGTCCTCGTCTTCGGCGTGGCCGCCGTCCTGCTGGGCCGGCGCTGGGCCGACCGGCCCCTGTGGCTCCTGCTGGCCGGCGTGCTGGCCCTGGTGGTGGCCGACGTCGCCTACGCCCGCCTCTCCCTGACGGGCGCCTACCGCGGCGGCGACTGGCCCGATGCCGCGTGGATGGCGGCCCAGTGCCTGTTCGTGGTGGCCGCCGTGGCCCAGCGCCGCCAGGCCGACCGGCCGGCGGTCCGCGTCCCCCGGCCGGTCGCCGGCGTCAGCCACCTGCCCTACGCGGCCGTGGCCCTCGGCTACGGCCTCCTGTTCGTCGTCGGGCGCCGGGAGGCCGCCTACCCGCTGGACGGGCTGCTCGTGTGTGCCGCCGCCATCACCGCGGTGGTGATGACCCGCCAGATCCGGGTCACCGCCGAGAACACCCGCCTGCTCGCCCAGCTCCGGCAGCTTGCCGAGGTGGACGGCCTCACCGCCACCCTCAACCGGCGGAGCCTGTTCGAGACCGGCGAGCCGCTGGTGGCCCGGGCCGCCCACGCCGGCCGCCCGCTCACCGTCCTCATGATCGACCTCGACCACTTCAAGGCGGTCAACGACACCTTCGGCCACGCCGCCGGCGACGAGGTCCTTGCCGAGGTGGCCCGGCGGATGCGGCTCGAGCTGCGGGACGCCGACGTCGTGGGCCGCTACGGCGGCGACGAGCTGGCCGCCGTGCTGCCCGACTGCACGGCCGGCGAGGGCCTCGAGGTCGCCGAGCGCATCCGGGCGTCGGTGGCAGCGGCACCGGTGACCACCGCCGACGGGTGGGTTTCGGTCAGCCTCAGCATCGGGGTGGCCGAGGCGACCGGCCAGGCCGACCTGACCGCCGTCCTGGCCCGGGCCGACGCCGCCCTGTACCAGGCGAAGGCGGCCGGCCGGGGCTGCACCAAGCCGGCCGCCTAGTCGTCGACTGGGGCAGGCTCGGGCCGGAGGTCGATCACGCCGTCGGTGACGGTGGCGCCGGCACCGACCAGCACCGCGGTGATCTCCTCGGCGACCAGTTCCTCCCGGTCCAGCAGCGCGTCGCGCAGCGCCTCGACCAGGTGCCGGTTGCGCTCGAGCATCTCGGTGACGGCCGCCTTCGCCCCGTCGAGGATCTCCTCGAGGGCGGCCCGGCCCTGGTCGGTGGAGAGGACCTTGGTGACCACGTTGGCACCCGGGGGCCCAGCCGCGTCCAGCGAGACCAGTGAGCCGCCCATCCCCAGGCTCCCCACCATCTGGGCGGCGGCCCGGGTGGCGGCGTCGAGGTCGCCGCTCGGCCCCGTGCCCGACTCGCCGAAGAACAGCTCCTCGGCCACCATGCCCCCGAAGGAGATCTGGATCAGGCTCACGATCTCCGAGCGGGTCTTGGTGAACCGCTCCTCGGTCTCCGAGTGGGCGAGCAGCCCGAGGGCGGCACCCCGCTTGATGATCGACAGCACCTCGAGCTTGCGGCCCTTGCCGACCAGATGGGCGACGGTGGCGTGCCCCGCCTCATGGGTGGCGATGGTGCGGCGCTCGGCCTCGGTGTACTCCACCGGGTGCTTGAGCCCGAGCTCCTCGGTCATCCGGGCCTGCTGGATGTCGTCCCAGTTGAGGCGGTCGCCACCGCGCCGGAGGGCCCACACCAGCGCCTCGTCGAGCAGGTGCTCGAGCATCACCGGGGAGTACTGGAAGGTCATGGCGGCGAGCGTGTCGCGCTGGGCCGGGTCGTCGAGCTCGGCGTCGTGGGCCTTCTTCTCGAGGTAGTAGTCGATGATCTCGCGCCGGCCGCTGCGGGTGGGCAGGTCGAAGTAGATCGACCGGTCGAAGCGGCCCGGGCGGAGGAGGGCGGGGTCGAGGTCGGCGGCCCGGTTGGTGGCGCCGATCACCAGGATGTTGGCCGGCGGGGCGACGCGCTTGCGGAGCTGGGAGCCGGCGGGCAGCCAGCGGTTGACCCGGTCGATCAGCCACCCCTTGACCCGCGCCGAGAACGGCGGGGTGTCGAAGGACTGGAGCTGGATGAGCAGCTCGTTGACCACGCCGGCGATGCCCTCCCGCATGGAGCCGCCGCCCATGCCGCTGCGGGCCCCGCCGATGGCGTCGATCTCCTCGATGAAGCCGATGGCACCACCCTCCTTGCGGGCGTACTTGCGCAGGGCCCGGAAGTAGGTGCGGATCTTGCGGTTGGTGGCGCCGTAGTACATCGACTGGAAGGCCGACGAGGAGACGAACAGGAACGGCACGCCGGCCTCGCGGGCCATGGCCTTGGCCATGTAGGTCTTGCCGGTGCCCGGCGGCCCCTCGAACAGGATCGCCCGCCTGGGCGTGCCGCCCATGCGCTCCCGGAAGGTGCGGTGGGCGAGGAACAGGTTGAGGGTGCGGACGACCTCCTCCACCACCACGCCGGCGCCCTTCACGTCGGCCAGCGAGGTGGCGATCTCGCTGGGCCGGTACAGCACGTGCGGCGAGCGCCCGGCCCCGAGCGTGGGCAGCGCCACGGCGGCGGCCAGCAGCAGGATCAGGAAGAAGGCGGGCAGCAGCTCCGGCGGGAACGGCAGCCGCGGGACACCCATCTGCACCGGATGGCCGGCCAGGAGCCGGACCCACAGCCACACGGCGGTGACGAGGAGGAGCAGCATGAGCCTGCTCATCCGCCGGCGGCGGCCCTGCTCTCGCGTCACGGCGACGTCGGCGACCGCGCGCAGCACACCGGTCTGGCCGAGCTCCCTCACGTCCATACCGTCCGCCGCCCTTCCCCCTCGCCCGGTCACCACTGTACGTGGTCGCGATGGGCACTTCCAGTCTGCAATCGGCCCTTCCGGCCGGAGACTTCAGCTCCGAAGTCCCCAATACGGTCGGCGGCCGGCGGGAATGCCGGCCCTGCTGGGATTGGAGCGGTCGCGATCGGAGACGATGGGGTCGGCGATCCCCCAGTCGGCTCCGACGGCCGGGTCGTCGAACGCCACGCCCAGCTCGTCGGCCGGGTTGTAGTAGCCGTCGACCAGGTACGTGAGGGTGAGGTCCTCGAGGGCGGCGAAGCCGTGGGCCACACCCGGGGGGATGAACACGCCGCGCTCGGTGTCGCCCACCAGGTCGACCACGAGGGTGCCGCCGTCGGTGGGCGAGCCCTCCCGCAGGTCGTGGAGCACGACCCGGGCCCGACCCCTGACGAGGTACCAGTAGTCCGCCTGGTGCAGGTGGTAGTGGAGCCCGACGAGGGCGCCGGCCTGCTTCTCGGAGCGGTTGCCCTGCACCATCTCCCGGCCGGCCGGGAACCACGTGCGCCGGTAGGTCTCCACGAACCGGCCCCGCTGGTCGCCCCGCACGTCGGGGTCCACGATGAACACGCCGGCGACGACGGCCGACTCCTCGATCTTCGGCATGGCCTCGGGACCCTAGTGGGGTGCGGCGGCGCGGGACCGGCCGAGGAGCAGGAACACGGCGGCGCCGGCCACCCCGGCCGCCGCCGCCACGGGCCCGCCGCCCTCGCCGGCCGTGAGCACGGCGCCGGCCGCCGCCCCCAGCAGGATCAGGTTGCGCACGAGGGTGGCAGTGCCGATCGGGCGGGGCGAGGTCTCGCCGAAGCAGCCGCACGGCGCCGGCTGGCCGAGCACGAGCCGGAGGGCGACCATGCCCGTGAAGCCGGCCACCAGGGCGGCGGCGGCCAGGGCGGTGAACGGCATCCCGACGCCGGTGACCAGCATGGCCCCCACTGCGACCTCGGCCCACGGCAGCAGCGCCGACGCCCACCGGGGTAGTCCGAAGGCCCGGGCGGTGGCCGGCCACTCGGGCTGGCGCAGCTTGGCCGCCCCGGCCACCAGCAGCACCAGGCCTACTCCTACCGAGAAGCCCACGTTTGTGACAGCGTCAGGTGCGCCAGCCGCCATGGATGGCGGCTCCCGACGCTGAATCACGAAAGCGGCGGTCGCCGTCGCGCCCGCCAGGGCGCCGGCGACAGCGAGGGAGGCGCCAGGAGGGCGCCGAGCGAACCATCAGATCCCAAACCTCCCGTAGCCGCCCCGGTAGAACAGGAGGGGGCCGCCCGAATCGCGGACGCCGAGGTCGACCACCCGGGCCAGCACCACGACGTGGTCGCCGCCGTCGTGCTCGACCACGACGCGGGCGTCCACCCACGCCAGGATGCCGTCGAGCACCGGCGACCCCGTGACGGCCGACGGCGTCCAGCCGATGCCCCGGAACTTGTCGGCGCCGCGGGTGGCGAAGGTGCGGGCGAGCGTCTCCTGGTCGTCGGCGAGGACGTTGGCGCAGAAGACGCCGGCGGTTCTGATGCGGGGCCAGCTGTTCGACGTCCGGGCCGGGCACACGCCGACGAGCGGCGGGTCGAGCGAGACCGACAGCAGCGACTGGGCGGTGAAGCCCACCGGCTCGCCGTCGTCGACGGCGGTGATCACGGCGACGCCGGTGCAGAAGTGGCCGAGGACCTGCCGGAAGCGGGCGTCGTCGAATGCGGACCCGGCGGCCGGCGCGTCCGCTCGCGTGTGCTCGATGTCGTCTGGTAGCTCGGACCGGCCGGCGATGGCCGCATCGTAGGGCGGCCGGCTGGCCTTACCGCGGGTTCGCCGTCCCCACCAGGCCGCGCTGCTGGAGCATGACCTTGAGGTCGTGCGGGTTCGTGGCCGCCATCATGGCGCCCCGCAGGTCGATCGAGCCCTGCTGGTACAGCTTCACCAGCGACTGGTCGAACGTCTGCATCCCGTAGTACTCGCCGTCGCCCACGATCTCGTGGATGTCGCCCGTGCGCTGCGGGTCGAGGATGCACTGCTGGATGCGGCCGTTGGAGACCATCACCTCGAGCGCCGGCACCCGGCCCAGCCCGTCGGCGGTGGGGACCAGCCGCTGGCAGATGGTGCCCTTCAGCGACCCGGCCAGGGCGACCCGCACCTGGTTCTGCTGGTGGGGCGGGAAGAAGTCGACGATGCGGTTGACGGTCTCGGTGGCGTCGATGGTGTGCAGCGTGGAGAACACGAGGTGGCCGGTCTCGGCGGCGCTGAGGGCGGCGGCCACCGTCTCCTGGTCGCGCATCTCGCCCACCAGGATCACGTCTGGGTCCTGGCGCATGGCGGCCCGCATGGCCGAGGCGAAGTCCTGGGTGTCGAAGCCGATCTCCCGCTGGTTGATCTCGGCCAGGTCGTCGCGGTGGAGGACCTCGATCGGGTCCTCGATGGTGACGATGTGCACCTCGCGGCTGCGGTTGATGTGGTCGATCATGGCGGCGAGGGTGGTGGTCTTCCCCGACCCGGTGGGGCCGGTTACCAGCACCAGGCCGCGGTGCTCGTTGGCCAGGCGGCCCACGACTTCGGGCAGGCCCAGGGAATCGAAGCTGGCGGCCGACGTGCGCACCCGCCGGAAGATCATGGCCACCGAGCCCCGCTGGCGGAACACGTTGACGCGGAAGCGGCCGGAGCCGGGGACGGCGTAGGCGAAGTCGGCCTCGTTGCGGAGCCGGAACTGCTCGGCCACCTCGGGGCGCATGATGGCGGCCGCCATCTCGGCGGTGTGGTCGTTGGTGAGGACCGGCTCGCCGTCGAGCTTGCGCAGTGATCCGTGGACCCGAATGCGGGGCGGCGACCCGACCTTCACATGGAGGTCGGACGCGTCCATGGACTCCATGGCAGCCAGGACACCGTCGAGCCAAGCGTGGGCCATGCCAGAGGTTATCGACCCAGTTGGCCCTGCTCTGTAGCGCATTCGGGCGATCCGGGCAAACGGAGCCCACCGCCGGCATCCTCGGCCAGCCCGTCGACCACCAGCGAAGCGGCGACGGCCCGGGCCCGGGCCTCGTCGCCCGGCCACCCGGCGGCCGCGGCCACCGCCGTCCAGGGAACCGGCCCCCGGCGCAGGGCGTCGACCAGGCGGCCGCGGCCCTGGCGGTCGGACCCGGCGAACGCGCTCTGGGCGCCTCCCGTGCCGGCCGAGCCGACCGCCGGGTCGTCGCCGCCCGACCGGTGCCAGCCGCACGAGGCGGCGACGGGGCAGGCCCCGCAGCGGGGCGCCCGCTTCGTGCAGATGGTGGCCCCGAGGTCGAGGACCGCCTGGTTCCAGGCCCACCCCTCGCCGGCCGGGACGAGGGCGTCGGCCCGGTCCTGGACCTCCCGGGCGCCGAGCCGGCGGCCGGCGGTGCGGGCCAGCACCCGGGCGGCGTTGACGTCGACCACCCCGACGTCCTCCTCGTTGGCGAAGGCGAGGACGGCCCGGGCCGTGTAGGCGCCCACGCCGGGCAGCGCCACCAGCTCCTCGAGGCGCAGGGGCAGGCGGCCGGCGTGGTGCTCGACCACCGCCATGGCCATGCGGTGGAGGTTGACGGCCCGCCGGTTGTACCCGAGGCCGGCCCACGCCCGCACCACCTCGCCCACAGGGGCGGCGGCGCAGTCGGCCGGCGTGGGGAACCGCGCCAGGAAGGCGGCGTAGCGCGGCACCACCCGGGCGACCTGGGTCTGCTGGAGCATCAGCTCGCTCACGACGACCGCCCACGGGTCGCGTGTGCGGCGCCAGGGCAGGTCCCGCCGGTTCGCCGCCGACCACTCGAGAAGCGCCGATCGCACGGGCGGCGACGCTACCGGGCCATGATGAGGCCGTGATGGAGCTGGGGCTGCGCAACGACGTGTACCGCCGGCCGCTGGTCACCGCCCTCGACCGCCTGGGGCTGCGGGAGGGGTGGCGGTGCGTCGACGTGGGCGCCGGCGGGGGCGACGTCACCGTGGCGCTGGCCGAGGTGGTGGGCCGCGACGGGCGCGTCTACGCCGTCGACAGCGACCCCCGCTCCCGCGACGAGACGGCGGAGGCGGCGGCCGCCCACGCCCAGGTCGTGGCCATCACCCAGGCCGGCGAGGACCTGCTGCTGCCCGAGCCGGTCGACCTCGCCTTCTGCCGGTTCCTGCTCCTGCACGTGGTGGAGCCGGTGGTGGTGCTGCGGCGCATGGGCCAGGCGGTGCGGCCGGGCGGCTGGGTGGTGGCCCAGGAGCCCATCACGTCGGCCGGCCGGGTGGGCGGCGAGCCGCTGTCCATGCCCGGCGCCCGCCATCCGGACGTGGGCGCCGTGCTGCCGGCGCTGGTGCGCCAGGCCGGGCTCGACACCGTGGACGCCTGGGCGGAGGCGCCGGCCGGTGCCGGCCCCGGCCCGGTGCACGACTACCTGGCGTCGCTCACCGAGGTCGACCCGGGCGACGACCCGGTGGTGCTCCCGCCGCTGGTCACCGTGGTGGCCCGCCGGCCGGGGGCCTAGCCCTCGGCGGCCAGTCCGAAGAGCAGGAAGGCGCCGGCGCCGGCCGGGGCGCCGGCGCGGGTGCGGGTGCGGTCGGCCAGGTCGCCGTCGAGCTCGATGGCGAGGCAGGTGGCGGGGTCGTCGCGCAGGGCGGCGGCTGCGTCCTCGACGAACGCCCGGTGCTCGTCGGGCACCTCGCCGGCGGCATCCGGGTCCTGGGCCACGCGCTGCACCCAGGTGCCGAGCTTGGAGGCGTTGGCGCCGGCCGGCACGTCGAGCCGGCGCACGCCGGCGGTGGCGGCGACCGGCCCGCCGGCCCCGCGCGCCGCCCCGTAGGCGTCGTCCAGGCCCGAGCCCGCTCCCAGCGTGGTGAACGCCCGCATCGCCGGCGACGCTACCCCTCGATGGTGAGGTCCCGCAGGTAGAACCAGTAGGTGCGCTTGCGGCACACGCCCCACAGCTCCCACAGCGAGGTGAACATGGCCCACGTGCGGCGGTAGCCGTCCACCCAGCCGAACTTCTCCCGCTTGGTGCGGTGGGTGACGCCCTTCATGATGCGGGCGGTGCACGGCATGCGGGCCTCGGTGACCACCTCGTTGAGCATGATCTCGATGAGGTAGCCGTCCCGCTTGCGGGGTGGCACGGCCTCGAACACCCACCGGGGGACGATGCGCTCGCCCGACGTGGGCGGGAAGCGCAGCACCACCGGGTTGAGCAGGCCGTAGTCGAACACGCCGATCGACATGGCCGCCCGGCCCTCGACGTAGGGGCGGCAGATGTCGTCGAGATGGGCGCTGGTGATGCCCCGCAGGTCGGCGTCGACGAACAGGATGGCGTCGGCGTCGCTGAGCCCCACGCCGGCCTCCATGGCCAGCGCCTTGGACCCCGGCCCGGGCGGCCGGCGCAGCACCTTGGCGCCGGCGGCCAGGGCCCGCTCGGCCGTGTCGTCGGTGGAGCCGTCGTCGACCACGATGACCTCCCGCACGTACGTGCACGCCCGGCAGGCGGCCACGACGGCGGCCACGGTGGGAGCCTCGTCGCGCGCGGGCACGACGGCGTCGACGATCGAGTCGCGGCGGAGGCGAACGGGGAGGGAGATGGCGTTGGGTGCGTCGAAAAGGCCCGGGAGCGACCGGATGCTACCGGCGCCGGCCGGCTCATCCCAGGGCGGCCAGCTTGCGGTGGTCCCAAGAGACCAGCCGCTCCACGTCGATGCGCACCGCCACCCGCTTGGCGCTCATGCGCTCCATCCGGGCGGCGGCCTGCTCGGTGAACGCTCCCATGTAGCGCTCGAAGACGCTGCGGCCGACCTCGAGGACGGTGTCCATCTCGTCGAGGATCGTGCCGTTGGCGACCAGCTCCACGCCGCGCAGCTCGTCGTAGGCCCGGCCCGTCTCGGCCAGGCACGTGAGCCGGGGGTCGCGGCGGAGGTTGACCACCTTCTGCGACCGGCCGTAGGTCCACAGCGCCGGGACGTCGCCGAGGAACCCGTACCACATGGCCACCAGGTGGGGCCGCCCGTCCCTGCCGATGGTGGCGACCTGGAGGTGGTGCGGCTCCCGCAGGAAGGCGTCGACCTCGGCACCGCTCATCCGGATCTGGTCCCGCTTGTTCATGCCGTCACTCTAAGAACCGTTTCGCAGGGCGATCGGAACGCCTCAAGTGCCCCGTCCCACCCGCCGAAGTCAACCCGAGTCGTCCGGGGTCCCGAGCATCGCCACCCCGCGCCCGCCGACGACGGCCGACCGGAGCCCGGCAGACAAGGAGCAGGAGGGACATGAAGCCTTACAAGATCGTCGCCATCGCAGTGGCCGCCAACCTGGGGCTGGCCACGGTGGCCGCCGCCGCCATGACGAGCGCCAAGAGCTCGGCCAAGGTGTCGGGCGACACGCAGTCCAGCGCGCTGGCCGCCCAGGCCGGCGCCGCCAGCAGCGGCACCGGCGGCCACGTCAAGTCGCATTCCACCAAGACCGGCGCCGGCGTGGCGGCCAGCCCGAACGGCGCCTCGGCCGGTGCCTCCTCCGACGCCGGCGCCGCCGGCGGGACGACCTCGGCCGGCATCACGCTGCCGGGTGTCACCGTTCCCAAGATCACGGTGCCCTCGCTGCCGAAGCCCACCTCGCTGCTGCCGACCTCGCCGTCGTCGCTGCTGCCGACGCTCCCCACCGTCCCGGGCATCCCCGGCCTCGACATCCCCGGGCTCAAGGACCTCCTCACCAAGCTCAGCCCGGCCGACCAGGAGGCCGTCGGCAAGCTGCTGTCGTCGCTGCCGGTCAGCTCGCTGCCTCTCCTCGGGCAGCTGATCCAGGCCGTGCCCTACGACCAGCTCGACGAGGTCGGCGCCCTCCTCGGCCAGCCGACCTCCGCCCTCGGCGCCCTCCAGGGCGTGCTCGGCGGCGGCCTCCCGTCGACCAGCCTGCCCACCCTGGGGTCGCTGTTCCAGACCCTCCCGAGCGGCCAGGGCGGCCCGGTGTCGTCGCTGCTGTCGGCCCTCCCCGTCTCCGCCGCCCACCCGGTGGCATCGGTGTTCTCCACCGTGCCCGAGGGCCAGCGGCCGCAGCTGGCGTCGCTGCTGAACACCCTGTCGCCGACGCAGCTGACGTCGCTCAAGGGCATCCTCGACAGCCTGGCCGGCGGCGCCAACCTGACCTCGCTGCTGACGTCGATCCTCACCAGCCCACTGTCGACCGTGACCGGCCTCACCAGCCTGCTCGGCGCCCTCCCGGCCCCGTGCATCACCTCGCTCGACAGTGTCCTCGGCCTCCTGCCCGCCAGCCAGGTGCCCCTGGTCGGCGCCGTGCTCGGCGGCCTCCCCTCGTCGCCCCTCGGCGCCCTCTCCGCCCTGCTCGGCGGCGGCCTGCCGACCGGCTCGTTCGGCAACCTGGCCGCCCTGCTCACCTCCCTTCCCGCCGGCCAGTTGCCGTTGACCGGCGCCACCATCGGCGCCCTGACGCCCAACGGCGCCGGCGCCCTGGTCAACCTCATGGGCGCCACCCCGGTGGCCCAGCTCAGCGTGGCCGGCCAGGTCCTCGTCGCCCTGTAACCCCCGCTTCCCGAGTACATAGCGTGCGGAAACCGCACGCTATGTACTCGGAAGCGCGTCAGCGCGTGGCGATGTCGGCCGGCGACCAGCGAGCGACGGGAGCGGGCGGCCATGACCACGGCCGGCCACCGGGTGACGAGTACAACGACGGCGCCCACGATGGCGGCCACGATGGTGATCAGGTAGCCGACGGCGGCGAGGGCGGCGGCCGGGAGCCAGCGGAGCAGTGAGCGATCGAGCCTCGGGAGCGGCAGCCACGTGCTGAGCCGGGCGGCAAGGGCGGCGACGGGTGCAGGCGAAGGCCACGAGCACCAGGGAGAAGACCAGAGCCGCCAGCCAGCCCGGGCCGACCAGGTCGAAGTCGGGGTTCCCGCCGCGCAGGGGGTCGACGGTGGTGCCGACCACCACGAGGAGAGCGAGGCCGTAGACCACGGCGCCGAGACGGCCGGCAGGCAGGCACCGCCGGACGACCAGGTAGACGAGGCCAGCGGCCAGGCCGCCGAAGACGCCGTTGAAGATGACGAAGCCGATGGTGCCGCCGGTGGTGATCCTCCCCACCACCTGGTCCGCCTCGGTGAGGCGACCCTGGGCGGCGTCGCCGGCGGTGACGGCCAGCAGGCGCATGGCCAGCCGGCCGCCCGGGCCTCCCACCGTGAGGCCTGCGCCGATGCCGGACAGGTAGAGGGATGGCCAGATACCAGGCGTAGCGCCGGGCCACCTCGCCGGCCGAAGGCGCGTCGACGGCGGGGGGGCTGGAACGGGCGCCCGCCCCAGGCGACGGCGGCGGCCACGCCCGTGGCCACGAGTACACCGCATACGAGGATCACCGTCACGGCAGCGAGTCCCCCCCGGCGCCGAACCAGCTCAGGGGCGGGTGCGAGACAGGGTCAATGTCGCGGGGGCCACCTCTACGCCGCACGACCTCCCGCCGACCGCGCAGCCACTACGTCGTGACCCCCGCAATCGGACGGGCCAGCCGGGTGGTGGCCGCCGAACCCAGCGGGCCGGCGTCGCCGAAGGCGAACACGCCGCCGTCGGCGGCCGCCAGCCAGTACCCGTCGCCCGTGGGCGTGCCCCCCATGCCGACCACCGGCTGGTTCAACCGCATGGCGCCCGTGGAGCCGTGGAACGGGGCGTCGCCGAAGGCGAACACCCCGCCGTCGGCCGCCACCAGCCAGTAGCCGTCGCCCGACGCAGTGGCCGCCATGCCGACGATCGCCTGGCTCAGTGGCAGGGAGCCGAGGGAGCCGAGCGGGTGGGCGTCGCCGAAGGCGAACACCCCGCCGTCGGCGGCCACGAGCCAGTAGCCCTTGCCGGAAGGCGTGGCGGCCATGCCGACGACCGGCTTGTTGAGCGGCGTCCCGCCGGCCGACCCGAGGAAGGCGGCGTCGCCGAAGGCGAACACCCCGCCGTCGGCGGCTGCCAGCCAGTACCCGTTGCCCGACGGCGTGACGGCGACGCCGACGATCGGCTGGTTGAGGTGCAGCAGGCCCAGCGACCCGCGGAAGCGGGCGTCGCCGAAGGCGAACACCCCGCCGTCGGCGGCGGCCAGCAGGTAGCCGTTGCCCGACGGCGTGGCGGCCGCCCCCACGATGGGCAGGTGCAGCTTGAGCAGCCCGGTGCTGCCGAGGAAGCGACGGCCGAAGGCGAACACCCCGCCGTCGGCGCCCACCAGGCGGTACCCCTGGCCGGGGGGGACGACGACGCGGGCCACGGGCGGCGCCACGGGCGCCACGGGCGCCACTGGCGCCGCGCTGGGCGTGACCGGGTCGGTGTGCGGCGACTCCGCCCCCGCTCCCGCCAGGTTCCTGGCCGTGACGGTGAAGGTGTAGGCCGTGCCGTTGGTGAGCCCGGTGGCGGTGGCCGACCGGTCGGTGGCGGCGGCCGGCACCAGGCCGACGAACTTGCCTGCCGCGTAGATCGTGACGACGTACTCCCGCACGGGCGCCCCGCCGTCGTCGGCCGGTGGGTCCCACCGCACGGCCGCTTCGGTGTCGCCGGCGGTGGCCGTGACGTTCTGGGGGGCGCTGGGCGCGGCCGCCGGGACGAAGGTGACCGGCGCCGACGCCAGGCCGGTGCCGGTCGCGTTGGTGGCAGTGACCGTGAAGGTGTAGGGGACGCCGTCGGTGAGCCCCGTGAAGGTGGTGCCCGGCTTCTTCCGGTCGGCGAGGTCCACAGCCAGGACCTTCCGGGTGGCCGCCACCTGCCCGCCCTGCTGGACCGTGACGTCGTAGGACCGGACGTTGCTGCCGCCCAGCCGCACCGGTTGGAGCCAGTCGACCTCGGCGTAGCCCCGCTGGGCCACGAACCCCGTGCCGCCAGGAAGCACGGTGCGGCCACGGGTGTCGCCGCGGTAGACGGCGACGGCGGCCGGCGGGCTGGGCGGCGCGTCAGGGATGCCGAGGAGCACGCTGACCGACGTCCCTATGGTGTTGGCGGCGGCCACGTCGAGGTGCGAGTCGTTGTCGAAGTCGGCGACAGCCACGGATTCCGGCGCCCTCCCGAGTGGCCAGCCGAGCGGGTCGTCGAACGAGCCGTCACCGTTGTTGAGCAGTACCGAAAGCGTGCCCGTCCCCGAGAGCACCGAGCCGAGCACGGTGGAGTTGCCCACCGGCGTGGTGTTGTCGTTGGTTGCGGCCACGTCGAGCCGGCCGTCGCCGTTGAAGTCGGCCAGCCCGATCCACCCCGACTGCGTCTCGAGGGGGTACCTGACCGGCGGCCGGAAGCCGCCGGGAGCCGCCGGGTCGCCGAGCAGCACCCCCACCGACCCGAGCTCGGTGGTACGGGTGACGGTCCTGTCGACCACGAACACCGGCCCCGCTAGGCCGTAGTTGACCACCGCCAGGTCGGGCCGGCCGTCGCCGTTGAAGTCGCCGACCACCGCCCCCCGCGGCTCGGTGCCGCCAGACGTGGGCGCTCCGGCCGCCGGGAGCCCCGGGGCGAAGACGGTGGCCGCCCCGAACGTCCGGGCGGCCGTCTGCGGGACCACCGCCACCGCGCCGGGGTTCCCGGGAACCGCCCCGCTCGGCGCCGAACCGGAGGCGGTCACCACCAGGTCGGGCCGCCCGTCGCCGTTGGCGTCGGCAACCACGACACTGGTCTTGTCGGTCCTCACGTTGGCGGCCTGGATGGGGTAGGTGAACACGCTGACGAAGCCGCCGTTGGCCTGGCCCCAGGCGACGGCCGCGTTGCCGTTATGGTCGAGGAACGCGATGTCGTCGAAGCCGTCGCCGTCGATGTCGGCCACGGCGGAGCCGTAGTTCTCGCCCGGGAAGCAGAAGCACGTCGGCAGCTTCGAGAAGGTGCCGTCGCCGAGGTTCTGGAGCCGCACCACGCCGGCCTTGCCTACAACGACGAGATCCGGGGAGGCGTCGGCGTTGAGGCGGATGGTGGCGACGGTGGCCTGGGCTCTAAAGACGTCGTTTCCGATCGTGAGGAACTGGCCGCACGGCCCGGTGGAGCAGGCAAGCCCGACCGGCGCCGCGAACCGGCCGTCGGCCATGCCCTTCTGGACGTACACGATGTTGTCGCCGGGGACCAGGCTCACCAGGTCGAGGAACCCGTCGCCGTCGATGTCGGTGGCGACGACGTTCCCGGGCGCCCCGTTGGGGACCGGGTAGCTGCGGGCCGGGCCGAAGACTCCGGGCGTGCCCGCCGCCGGCGGGCTGCCGGCCAGCACCACCACGCTGTCGGTGATCTGGTTGGCGGCCACCAGGTCCACCACGCCGTCGCCGGTGACGTCCTGGGCCAGCACGTGGCGGGCGCCCCGGCCGTCGTCGTAGTGCAGCGGCTCGGTGTAACCGGGGCCGGACAGGAGGACCACCAGGTCGCCCCCCAGGGCGAGCACCAGGTCGTCGCGCCCGTCGCCGTCGCGGTCGCCGAGGGATGCCACCGTCGCCGGGCTCGGACCCGGCTGGAGCTCGGTGGGGCTGGTGAACGTGCCGTCACCGTTCCCTCCGAAGAAGTACAGGTAGTCGTCGGCCGCCGCCCCGGCCTCCTTGGTCTTCCGGGCCAGGGCGGCCACCACCAGGTCGGCGGCCGGTGACCCCACAACGTTCGCCACGGTGACCGCCACCGGGACGGACCCCGGCCGGTCGGGCAGCTTCACGGGCGCCCGGGGCACGAAGCCCCCGTTGGCGCCCCCGAGGAGGGAGATCTCGTTGGAGCCGCTCTCGACCACCGCCAGGTCGAGGGTGCCGTCGCCGTCGAAGTCGGCAGCGGTGGCGAGGACCGGCCCGCTCCCGACGGCGACCTCGGCGCGGGTGGGGAACTGGCCGGTGCCGTCGCCGTAGAGGACGGCGACGCGGTCGAGCCCCAGCTCGGTGACGGCCAGGTCGGCATGGCCGTCGTGGTTGAGGTCGGCGACCACGACGCTGGACGGTGCGGCGCCCAGGCCGAGGGCCACCGTCGCGGCCACGCGCAGCGGGTGGGCGGTGTCGCCGGGGACGCCGAGGAGGACCGTGACGTCGTCCGAGGCCAGGTTGGCCACGGCCACGTCGGCCGCCGCATCCCCGTCGAGGTGCCCGGCGGCGACGAAGTACGGCGCCCCGGCCTTCACCGGCTCGACCAGGTTGTAGCTCCCGTCGCCGTTCGCCAAGGCGACGGCGACCGTGCCCGCCGACCCCGAGTTGGCCGTCGCCAGGTCGACCAGCCCGTCGCCGTCGAAGTCGCCGGCGGCGACGGCGGTGGGCCGGTCCCCGGGCGTCAAGGGGTACACACCGTTGGGGAAGTCGGCGGCGGCCGGGCCGGGAGCAGCGCCGAGCAGCGTGCCGAGAATGCCCGCGGCGGCGGCGATCGCCATCCACGCCCGCCCCCTTGTGCCGCGCGTCCGAGTCATCCCCGCCTTCCGCACGCCGCCCCAGACCGGCGCGTTCCGACCGGATGAAAACTACCACCGGCAACAGTTGCGCGGTAGGTGAGAATTTGCTCACGTACCGTCGCTATGGCCCGAACAAGCAGAATTTTGGTTGTCCAGACACTGGTGAAACGCCCGACGGGCCGCTATTGTCCCGGGCGACACAGTTCTGTATCTGCAACTGCATCTGGCGAAGGGACAGGAGCCATGCTGACAGGTAGGACCCGGCTCGCTCGGGTCGCAGGATTCGGGGGCGTCGCGGCCGTCGCCGTGGCGTTGGCCGTGCCGGCGTTCGCGTGTACGCCGATGCCCACGCTCACGGTGAACCCGCAGACGTTGAGCGCGGGCGACACCTTCACGGTCCGAGGGAGCAACTACAACTCCACGCTGAGCGGGTTCAACCCCGACTCCCCCGTGCAGCCCACGATCTCGCTCCAGAACACCGCCACCAAGTCCACCCTCGCCCTGGGCGCCGTCGTCCTCGCCCAGGACGGCTCGTTCTCCAAGACGGTGCACCTGCCGGCCGACCTCGCCGTCGGCAGCTACCAGCTCCAGCTCCGCCAGGCCGGCACCGCCGACAGCGGCACGGTGAACATGAGCGTGGTGCCGCCCCAGACGCGGCAGGAGCTTCCCCCGCCCTCTCTCAAGAACCCGAGTGATGTCCCGGACGACCAGACGGTCGTGAACCCCACCAGCGCCGACGAGCAGCAGGTCGTCACGCCAACCAATGTCGCCCCGGTGCACCGGGCCGCAGCCGCAACCAAGCCGGTTCCGGTTCCGGCTCCGGCTCCGGCTCCGGCCACCGCTCCGGCCGTGGCCCCCGCTCCGGCGGCCGCACCGGCCCCGGCCCCGGTGGCGGCTGCGCCCGCTCCGGCGGCCGCCGCACCGGCACCGGCCACGGTGAGCCGTGACCTGTGGAGCGGCTTCGCCAACGGCAAGGTCCAGGCCCCGAGCCTGGTGGGCCCGGTCCAGTCGACCGGCAGCTCCACCCCGATGACGGCCGGCGTGGCGCTCCTCGGCGCCGGCCTGGTGGCCCTGGCCGGCTTCGGGGTCGCCGAGGCCCGCCGCCGCAGGGCGACGGTCACCGCCGACAGCTAGCACTCGGAAGCACCGAACGAAGCCCCGCAGCCCGGCTGCGGGGCTTCGTCGCGTCGGTCCTCGGCTACTCGCCCTTCGGAGGGGCCGGTCGCCGACGGCCGGCGGCGACCGCCACCCCGCCGGCGACGAGCAGGGCGGGCACGGCCCACACTGCGACCGACCCGAGGCCGCCGCCTCCCGAGCGGCGGGCATACACCAGCTGGGCGGCGTTCTCGTCCTTCGGGTCGGCACTGTCGTAGCGCAACTCGGAGCCGTCGTCGGCGTGGGCGACGACGGTGAACACGAGCGTGCCCCGGGCGGTGGCCTTCCCCGCTAGCTGGAACTGCGAGCAGCCGAACGGCAGGATCCGGTCGTCGGTGGACCGGTAGGTGACGGTGGAGCCGTGGCGCTCGGCCTGCCAGCCGGCGAGGGCCACGGGGCGGTCGAGCCGGAAGCCGTCCGGGACGTGGATGTCGACGGCGACGACCGGCGACGTCTCGGCGCCGACCCGGACGCCCACCTCCGTGACCTTGCCCAGTTTCACGTTGGAGGGCAAGGCGCAGGTATGGGCGGCAGCCGGCGAGGTGGCCCCGGCGAGCGGGGCCAGCATCGCGGCGCCGAGCGCGGCCCGGCGCAGCCGCCGGGCAGTCACCGGCCCGCGCCGGTCAGCCCTCATCGGCCACCGCGTTCGCCTCCAGCGGTGCCCGGCGGCCGGTGGCCTCGACGGGAACGTCGTCCTCGTCGTCTTCGGTGGGGTCGGGCCGTCGGGGTCGCAGCCCGGCGACGAAGGCGACCAGGCCGGCGAGGACCAGCACGCCGCCCCCCACGCGAAGGGGCGTCCGCCATGCCGAGCCGGGGGCGAAGGCCACGACCTGGCGGGCGAGGACCTGCTTCGGCAACGACGCCGTGCCCGCTCGGGTGTCGGCCCACAGGGCGAGTGCCCGCCGGTCGGTCGAGGTCACCGCCAGGCGGCTGCCCAGGTCGGGCATCTCGCGAAACGCGCCGAACCCGATCCGGGAGCTGAACGACCGGTCGCTCAGGCGGACGCGGGGCCCGAAGGACCGGCCGAGGTCCCCCGACGACTGGAGCGAGACCTCGTTCATGAGGTCCTTCCGGTCCGCCCGGCGGTCGTAGTACACCACGTCGACCCGGCCGTCGGGTGCCACTGCGATCCGCGGCAGGTACTGGGCGGTGCCGTCCTTGCGGGCGGTGTCGTTCACCCGCCGGCGGGCGCCGAAGGTCCGGCCACCGTCGTCGGACGCCCACAGCCAGACGTCGGCATCCCCGAGCCGGGCGTCGTGGAAGGCGACGTACACCCGCCGGCCGGACGGGTCCGTGGCGATGGACGGCGTGGGCGGGAAGAACACGATGAACCGTTCCCACGGCACGATGTCCCGGTCGACCTCGGCCGACCGGAAGGTGGCCCCGCCGTCCGTCGAGCGACCGACCACCAGCGACCAGCGGCCGGGGTAGGGATCGCCCCCCCGGCCGGCGTGCGCCCCGGCGTAGTCGAGGCGGTCGTCCAGGAGGTCGAGGTAGAGGACGAGGACGAGGCCATCCGGACCGGTGACGATGGACGGCGCCACCACCCGGGCCCGCTCGGCCGGGCTCACCCGCACGTGCGGGCCCCACGTGGTACCTCCGTCGTCGGAC
Organism: Acidimicrobiales bacterium; assembly: GCA_035689115.1. Classification (GTDB taxonomy): domain Bacteria; phylum Actinomycetota; class Acidimicrobiia; order Acidimicrobiales; genus JAHFUS01. The sequence goes on along the minus strand of DASSMA010000074.1, from coordinate 68,858 downwards.
CGCATCGACAGCACGGGATTGCCGGTGGTGGGGAACTGGAACAGCGCCACCTCGGCCGCCTGGAGCCAGGACAGGTGGATGCGCCCGGCCACGGTGGGGTCGGCGGCGATCCGAACCTGGAAGGCCAGGGGCCCGAGCGCCTTCCGCGGGGTGGAGAACGTGCGGCCGCCGTCGCCCGAGGACACCGTCCACGCCGCATTCGGCGTGTTGCCCTCGCCGATGAGGGTGACGAAGCTCACGTAGAGGGTCCCGTCGGCACCGAAGGCGAGGTCGGGGGCGAAGCACCGGGCGGGCAGCTCCTCGCCCTCGGGGAACGGGATGGTGCTCGGCGTCCACGTCCCCCCGCCGTCCGCAGAGACGTTCACCGCGCACGAGAACAACGGGAGGTCGACGCGGTTGACGACCGCCAGGCGCCGGGCGTCGACGGGGCTACGGGCGATGCTCGGGGAGTTGTTGGCCGACATGTCCTGTTCGTCGGTGGCGCCGGTTGCGACGGGGAGGTTGCCGCCCACCGCCCTCTCCCGGGCGCGGGGTGCGGCGGCTCCGACGAGCCAGGCACCGACCCCGAGCAGCACGAGCGCCGCACCGAGCGCGGCGGGCAGGCGCGAGCGCCCGCGCGGGCGGGGAGCCGTCCCGGTGCCGGCCGGATCGTCAGATGAGGGCATCGCCAGCGGCCTCCAGTGAGGGAACGTCGACGGCACAGCATTCACCACACGCGCCGGGTCCGGCCTGAGAGCGGCCCCTCGTCATCGGGGCGCCATGGCGGTGACCGGCTGGTTGAGGGTCATGGCGCCGGTGGAGCCGTGAAAGCGGGCCGAGCCGAAGGCGAACACGCCGCCGTCGGAGGCCACCAGCCAGTAGCCGTCGCCGTCCGGCGCCGGAGCGGCGGAGGTGATCGGGCGGCTGAGGCGGATGCTCCCGGTGGAACCGAAGTAGCGGGCCAGGCCGAAGGCGAACACGCCGCCGTCGGCGGCGACCAGCCAGTAGCCGTTCCCCGTCGGCAGGGCGGCGGCGGCGACGACCGGCTGGGTGAGCCGGATGCGCCCGGTGGAGCCGAGGTAGCGGGCGTCGCCGAAGGCGAACACGCCTCCGTCGGAGGCGACGAGCCAGTAGCCGTTGCCGGTCGGGGACGGGGCGGCGGCCGCCATGGGCTGGGTGAGAGCGATGGCGCCGGTGGAGCCGAGGAACCGGGCGTCGCCGAAGGCGAACACGCCCCCGTCCGAGGCGACGAGCCAGTAGCCGTTCCCCGTGGGCGTGGCCATGGCGGCCACGATGGGGCGGTTGAGGCGCAGGTCGCCGGTGGAGCCGAGGAACCGCGCGTCGCCGAAGGCGAACACGCCGCCGTCGGAGGCCACCAGCCAGTAGCCGTCGCCGCTCGGCGTGCGCATGGCGGTGACGATGGGCTGGTTGAGCCGGACGGTGCCGGTGGAGCCGAGGAACCGGGCCCCGCCGAAGGAGAAGACGCCCCCGTCGGACGCCACCAGCCAGTAGCCACTCCCGGGCGGCGGCGGCGCGTCCTTGCCCGGTGGGACGGCCGGCGGGGCGATGACCTCGGCACCGACCGAGGTGGTCACCGTGGCGGCGTCGTTGCCTCGGTTCCCGTCCCCCTCGGCGCGCGAGACGGCGAAGGTGCTGGCGAACGAGCCGGCCGCGCCCGGCACGGCGGTGACGACCACCGTGGCACTCGCCCCCACCGCCAGCCCTCCGAGCTGGCACGTGACGGCGGCCCCGGCCGTCGAGCAGGTGCCCTGGCTCGAGGTAGCTGTGGTGGCCCGGCCCGAGGGGAGGTAGTCGGCGAGGGTGACGGCGGTGGCCGACGCCGGGCCGGCGTTGGAGACCGTCGCCGTGTAGGTGACGGTGTCGCCGACCGCGACGTTCGACGGGGTACCGGTGGCCGCCACCGAGACGTCGGCCGCCCGCGAGGCGGCCAGGTCGAGGGCGGCCCGGGCCTGGACCAGACCCCACCCGTAGGTGGTGTCCTGGCCCGGCGAGCCCAGGTCCTCGGCCGTCTGGGTGAGGAAGTCCCGGACCTGGGCCGGCGTGCGGGCGTAGCCCGGTCCCAGCAGCAGGCCGGCGACCCCCGACACCTCGGCGGCCGAGTACGACGTGCCGGCGAAGTTGTAAAACTCGGTTTTGGGCAGCCCGAGGTTATCCGGGAAGACGGTCTCACCGACGATGTCCGGGACCGCGAGGGTGCCGCCGGGCGCCACCAGGTCGATGTCGCCCAGGTCCTGCCCGGTGGCGAACGTCGAGGCCTTGGTGGAGTCCACCGCGCCGACGGAGATGACGTCGGGGAACCGTGCCGGCCAGCCGACGTGCAGGGCCGGGTCGTTGCCGGCGGCGGCCACCATCGTGACGCCGTTGGCCGCCGCGTAGGCCACGGCGTCCCTGGTGGCGGTGGGGAGCGAGTAGGCGGTGAAGCTCATGTTGATGACGTTGGCGCCGTGGTCGACGGCCCAGATGATGCCGTTGGCGATGTCGATGTCCGTGCCCACGTACTCGCCGGTGCCCTGGTCGCGGGCCAGGACCCGCACCGGCATGACGGCCACGCCCGGGGCGACCGCCGCCCCGCCGATCCCGTTGTTGGTGGTGGCGGCGATGACAGTGGCGATCGAGGTCCCGTGCGTGCCCGAATTCGGATTGGCGGAGTCGTAATCGGACAGCTCGTCGATGGGCTGGTCGTCGTTGGAGACGATGTCGTACCCGGGGACAAAGGCGGTGCCTGCCAGATCCTTGGCCTGGGGGTACGGCAGGCCACCGGACGTGGCGTCCCGGTAGGCCACGCCGCTGTCCAGCACGGCGACGGTGGCTCCGGCGCCGGTGGAGACGTCCCACGCCGCCGGCACCTGGATGAGCCGGAGGTTGTACTGGAGGGGGAACGACCCGTCGTTCGGGTTGGCGGCGGCGGCGTGGAACACCGCCTCGGGCGCCGCCTCCGCCACCGCCGGGTCGGCCAGGAGGGCGCCGCGGCTGACCGGGTGGCGGGCCGTCACGCTCATGACCGCTTCGCCGAGGCCCCCCACCCGGCGCCCGGCCCGCAGGCCGAAGCGCTGCAGCACACCCCGCTGGGCCGCCTCGTCGGCCCGGGGGGCGAAGTGCAGCACGAGGCGGCCCGACAGCCTGGGGCCACCGGCAGGCGCGACGGAGGCCCCGGCCGGTGCGCCGAGCAGCAGGAGCACGGCGACCAGCAGGGCGCCGGCAGCGCGGACGGGGCGGCGGCGGCGGTGCTGCAGGACGACCATGACTCCCCTCGACTCGGCGCCACCGGCGGCTCCCCACGGTCGCCGGCCTGGCCAACGCCGACCATACCCGGAGGGCGGCCGGGCCCACTCCTCGCCCCTCATCGCCGGCTCCGCCCCGCAGCCACCGCCCGGCCCGCGGCGGCGGGCGCCGGCGCCGGCGCGTCCCTCCGCCGGCGGCGGGCGAGGGCCAGGCCGGCCGCGGCCACCGCCAGGGCGGCGCCGGCCAGGATCGGGCCGGACGAGGGCCGCCCGGCGGCCGCACGACCCGGCGTACCGGCGGCGACCGGACGGCCGGGCGGGCTGGTGTCGTTGGCCCGGACGCCGTCGCCCTGGTCGCCCCGGACCGACGCCCGGTGGTGCACGGCGCCGGCCGCCGGCACCGTGCCGTCCACCTCCACCCGGACGGTGGCACCCACGGCCAGGTCTCCGAGCGAGCAGGTCAGCCGGTCTCCCGCAGGCTGGCACGACCCCTGCGCCGGCCGGGCGGCGCCCACCGTGGCGCCGGGCCCCAGGCGGTCCGAGACGACCACGCCGGTGGCGGGAGCGGGCCCGGCGTTGTGCACGACGAGGGTGGAGGAGCCGTCGGGCACGGTGACGGAGAGGTCCGCCGAAGCGGCGGAGGCCGCCGCCAGGGCGCCGGCCGCCTGCACCAGGCCATGGCCGTAGATGGGGTCCCAGCCGGGCGGGCCGAGGTCGAGGGCCGAGGACTCCAGGGCGTGGCGGACCTGGTCGGGCGTGCGGGCCAGCCCGGAGGCGACCAGCAGGGCGGCAACGCCGGCCACGTGGGGGGCGGCGGCCGACGTGCCGTCCACTTGGCAGTAGCAGAACCCGTCGGGTGTCCCCACGAAGCTCTGCTGGCGGATCCCGCCGTTCTTCGGGTCGGCCGCCGTGTCGCCGCCCGGCGCCACCAGGTCGAGGGCGTCGCCGTAGTTGGCGTAGGGCGCCGGCGTGCGGTCGCGGCGCACGGCGCCGACGGCGATCACCTCGGGGTAGGCGGCCGGGTAGTCGACCTGGGGCTGGCCGGCCAGCCCGTTGCCGCTGGCCGCCACCATGGTGACGCCCTTGGCCGCCGCGTACTGCACGGCGGCGGCCAGCGCCGGGGTCCGCGGGCCGGCGATGCTGATGTTGACGACCTGGGCGCCGTGGTCCACGGCGAAGCGCAGGCCGGCGGCGACCCGCTGGTCGTCGGCGTTGCCACCCGTGTCGAGGACCCGGACCGGCATGATGGCCGCCCCCGGCGCCACGCCTGCCGCCCCGATGCCGTTCCCCGTGGTCTCGGCGATGATCGACGCCTTGTGGGTGCCGTGGGCCGGCTCCTCGGGATACCGGTCGTTGAGGGAGTCGTCGGGGTGGGCGTCGCCGTCGACGAAGTCCCAACCGGCGACGAAGCGGGTGCCGGCCAGGTCGGGCGCCCGGAAGTACTGTCGGGCGCCGTCGTCGTAATCCTCGTAGGCCACACCGGTGTCGAGCAGGGCCACCGTGGCGCCCGTGCCGTCGGACACCGACCACGCCCGGGGAAGCTGGATCATGGCGAGGTTCCACTGCCTGGCGAACAGCGGGTCGTCGGGGGCGGGAGCCGGAGCGACGGCGCCGGCCGGCGGAAGGCCGGTCGGAAGGGCCGACAGGGCGACGCCCGCCGCCAGCACCCAGCGCCGCCGAGCGCCCGAGGTCACCACCGTCCGCCGGCCGTCACCGGCGGACGACCCCGAGATCGACCCCGGCCGGCTCCCGGACGGGCTCGTCGTCATCGTCGTCGGATCCGGAGCGCCGGCGCCCGGTGGCCCACAGCGCCACCAGGGCGATCCCGGCGACGGCGAGCAACCCGGCGGCGGCGGCGACCCTGCCGGCCGGCGGGCCCACCGTCCGCACCTGGGCCGACGCCGCGGCGATGTCCTGCCGGCCGGTGTTCCGGTCGCCCAGCCGGCTGTCCGTCCAGGCCATGATGCTGCCTGCGTCGGTGCTCACCAGGCCCAGCCGGGACCCGAAGTCGATCTCCTGCTTCTCGTCGACGGCCGGCCCCACCGTGGAGTCGAACGACCGGCTCGACACCCGCACGTCGTGGAAGTGGCGGCCCCTGTCGTAGGACGTGGCCAGCCAGGCGTCTGTCATCTTGTTCTTCGGGTCCAGGCGCCGGTCGAGAAACAGGACGTCGACCCGGCCGTTCGGGGCCACCGCGATGCGGGGCAGGTACTGCGAGGTGTGGTCGCCGAGGTGGTTGTCGTTCACCCGGACGGGTGCGTCCCAGGTGCGTCCCCCGTCGGGCGAGCGACGGACGAGCACGTCGGCGTCGCCGTTGCGGCCGTCGGCCCAGGCCACGTACAGGTCGCCGCCGGCGCCGGCGGCGACCGAGGGAAACTCGGGAAGGAACACCAGGAACCGCTTGTAGGCGACGAGCCCGTCGTCGACCACCACGCCCCTGGAGAACGTCTTCCCCCCGTCGTTGGATCGGGTGACCACCAGGGCGAAGGGGTCCTCGGCCGGCGGCCCGTCGAGGTACTCGAAATCCCGGTGGTCGCTCGTGAAGTCCTCGTAGAGCACGACCAGGTCGCCCCTGGCGTCGACCACCGGGCTGGCCGCTGCGACCCGCTCCCGGGCGGGGTCGCTCACCACCACCGGCGCCGAGAACGTCCTGCCACGGTCGTCGGAGTGGGAGGCGACGACCGGGTTGGGGCCGCCGGTGAGCTGGAGGAAGCCGACCGACGCGGCCTGGAGCCACGTGAGGTGGACGACGCCGGACCGGTCGACGACGACCCGGGCCTGGAAGGCGAGGGGGCCGGCGACCTTCACCGGGGGCTGGAGCGTCCGCCCGCCGTCCTCCGACCTGGCCACCCAGAGCGTCTCGGGGGTGTTCCCGTTGCCCTGGAGGTTGACGTAGGAGACGAACAGGGTGCCGTCGGGCCCGAACGCCACGTCGGGCGCGAACGGCCGGTCCTTGCCCAACGGCAGGGGCAGGCTCGTGGTGCCCCACGACCTGCCCCCGTCGAGGCTCCAGTCCAGGGCGGCCGAGAAGCCGGGCCGGTCGACGCGGTGGGTGAGCACGAGGTTGGTGGGCCGTTGCGGGTTCCGGGCCAGCGTCGGCGAGTTGTTGGCGTCGATGGGCCGGGGCCGGTTCACGAAGACGTTGCCGCCGACGGTGACGCGATGACTCGTCGAAGCTAACGAGATCGACAGAACCGCCGCGCCGGCGGCACACCCGACGGCGACCAACAAGAGGACGACCCGGCGCACGCCGCCGCCCCGACGGCGCCGAGAGACGCTCTCCGTGATCGCTTGTTCGCTCATCGTGACCCCCCGCACTAGTCGCGGTGCTAGACGCCGCCACTCGCCCAAAATAGTTGCAGCAAGGCCTTTCAGTTGCACATCGGACCCTTTAGACTTCCGCCCGGCGGGGACACCCCCCGCGCACGTTCACTCGAAGGGGAGGGATTCAGTCAGATGCGCCTTCTGAAGGGACGGCGGCGGATCGTCGGACTTGTAGCAGTTGCGGCACTACCCGTGGGCATGGCGTCGGTGGCGTACGCCTGCCAGACGGTCACCACCGCGCAGGTGTCGCCGGGCTCGGCGGCCGCCGGTACGGCGGTCACGGTCACCGGCAACAACTACGGCACCAACACCACCACGCTCACCACGTGGGGTCCCATCACCATCCGCATAGACGACGTCGAGAACCCGGCGAACATCCTTGCCACGGTCCCGACGCCCGTGCAGCCCGCCACCGGCAGCTTCAGCGTCAGTGTCACGATCCCCGCCGGCACCTCTGTCGGGTCGCACACCATCATCGTCACGCAGCAGAACGCCTCCAACGGCACGCCGAAGTCGGGTAGCCCCGGCCGCGCGTCGATCGACGTCACCGCCTCGGGCGCGTCGGCCTCCAGCGCCGCCGCCGCTCCGGTCCCGGCCTCGTCCGACACCGCTGCCACTCCGGCTGCTGCGCAGACCGACACCGGCGCCGCCGCCGCCACCGCTGCGCCGACCGCTTCCGCCGCCCCGGCGGCTGTCGTCAGCGCCCACGACGTGACCCCGGCGGAGGCCGGCCAGGGCACCACCCCGGTTGCTCCCGCCGGGCGGGCGCCCGTCGCCATCCACGCCCAGGCGTCCGGCTCTCCGGCCGCCGCCACCGGCTCGGTCGAGCCGTCCAGCGGCCCGGCCGTCGTCGGCCAAGCCCCGGCCCAAGCGTCCGGCTCTCCGGCCGCCGCCACCGGCTCGCTCGAACCCTCCAGCGGCCCGGGCACGCCCTCGGGCGGCTCCGGGATCGTCGGGGGCACCTCCTCGACGCCCACTGGTGGTTCGAGCCTCCTGCCCCGGTCGTCGGCTCCCCACCGGGCCGACACGGCCACCCGCCTTGCGATCGCCGGCATCCTGGCCGCCATGGTCATGACCCTCGGTGCGGCCGTCCTCGGCTTCGAGGCGTTCCGCGCCAGCCGCCGCCGCACCACGGCGCGGCAGCACGCAGTGCACTGAGCATCTAGCAGTCGTACCCAACAGCGGTGGCCGTCGATCGGCGGCCACCGCTGTTGCCTGCGATGAGCAGGTTGCAGTCCGGCAGTTCAGCAGCACCCTGCTCCGTTGGGGGGTGGATCCCGGGGAACCGGAACACCCGTGCCCGGGGGGCAGGTTTCCGGCGCCGATGGGGCGAGCGGATGTCAGTGCGGCGGGGTGGCAGGGCTCCTCGGAGCCGTTCGTGCCGGCGGGATCGGCGCGACGAACCTCCCACCACGCGGCTGGTACCCGCGCGGCGTGGTCTGCGATACGCAGGCGGCGGCGCGCCACGACAGCAACAGGGGGATGTCAGACACCATGTTCTTCCAACGACCGACGGGACGGCGCACCCACTTCCGACGAGCGCCGGCCATCATCGCCCTCCTCAGCCTGGGGGCGACGCTCCTAGCCGGCGCACCCGGCGCCGGCGCTGCCCCCGGGCAGATCCGCACGGCGCCCGACCACCGTCTCGGCAACGACGCCTCCGCCACGCGGGGCAAGTCGGGCGAGACGCTGGCCGTCGACCCGGCCGACTCCAACCACGTCGTGGAGATCGAGCAGGACATCGTCCGTGAGGAGTGCTCGTTCCACGTGACCTTCGACGGCGGCACCACCTGGGACGCCAGCAACGCAGGTGGCGACTTCCAGGCGCCCGCCGGCGGTTCGCCGGCCTACCCGACCAGCAGCCCGGGCCCCTGCTCGGTGCTGGGCCACGGCGCCTCGAACGTCGACCAGCAGGGCGTGGCCTTCGGCTCGCCCGCCGGTGTCGGCGCCGCCAACGCCACCGTGTACTCGGTGTTCGCCGCCACCCGGTGCGCCCTGGCCACCTCGCCCGGCTGCACCACCACCATCGGCTCGACGGTGCTGTTCGCCAAGTCGACCGACGGCGGCAGGACCTACTCGACGGCGATCGAGGTGCCGGGGATGATCGGGGGGACCAGCAAGAACCCCGACTTCACCTTCCCCGAGCTGGTCGTGGACCCGAGGACCTCGTCGACAACCGACGACCAGATCTACATCGGCGCCATCCGCACCTCGCCCGGCAACTCGCAGGCCATGGTCATCCGGTCGGACGACTCGGGCTCCACCTGGCAGGCGCCCGTCGAGGCGTCGAACACCACGGTGCCGGCGGCCGCCTACACCTGCACCATCCCCAAGGACCCCACCAGCTGCACGCTCACGGCCACCGGCGACACGAACAAGTACGCCACCGAGATGAGCAACCCCGTGTTCGGTCCGGTCGTCAGCGGCGTCAGGACGCTGTACGTGGCGTGGCGCACGCAGAAGGCCAACGGAAGCTCGATCGGCCCGGGCTGCACCCCGACCGCCACCTTCTCCTGCACCGGTCCCCCGGTCAACGAGGAGCAGGGGGAGAACGTCAGCGACGGCTACATCGTCCTGGCCAAGTCGTTGGACAACGGCGCCACCTGGAGCAAGGAGCGCGTCGTCAACGTCCAGGGCTACGTGTACTCCGGACCGGTGGTGTCGCCCTACTCGGCCACGCCGACGTACTTCAACGCCTCCACCTGGCCCCGGCTGGCCGTCGACGGCACCAGCGGCAACATCTACATGGTCTACAACCAGGGCCCGTTCCTGGGCAACAACTCGACCTCGGCCAACCAGTGCAGCCCGTGGTCGTCCAACGCCACGCCCACTGTCTTCCCCACCTTCCCGAACCCCCCGAAGACCTGCCCGGCGTACGCCGGCGGCCAGTTCTCGGCCGCTGACCACTTCATCCACAACGACCAGGACGTGTACTTCACCCGGTCCGTCGACGGCGGCACCACCTGGGACAACCCCCGCATGGTGAACAACGCGCCCCAGGCCACCACGGGCAACTCGGGCATCGTCGCCCCGGAGATCACCCAGACCCGTCATCCCAACATCACGCTGGCGTCCGACGGTCGCATCGACATCATCTGGCAGGACCGCCGCCACTGGTACATCCCCACGTCCACCCGGACCCGGACCTACCAGACCGACGGCACCCTGTTCCAGAACGTCACCGGCCGGTGCACCCACACCCACGTGGAGTGCCCCGACGAGCGCCTGGGCGACACGTACTACACCTACTCCACCGACAGCGGCGTCACCGGTGCCAGCAACCGGCGGGTGAACGACCGGTCGCAGGGCCTCGACGTCGGCTACGACTACCGGTTCAGCACGTACTGGGACTACGGCCCCGCTCTCGTGCCCCAGGGCACCGACAAGGTGCTGGTCGCCGACATGGACCCCCGTGAGGGCAACCACACCAACAGCGACAGCCAGGACATCTACGTCCGCCAGGTGAACCTCAACGCCGCCAGCGGCAACGGCTCGATCCTCACCGACCAGGTGGGCCAGGGCAACTCCGAGGCACTGAGCATCGCCCTGTCGCAGCGTGCCTACCCGGGTGGCAACGAAGGCCGCCTGGTGTCCGGGTTCGCCAGCCAGTCGGCCACCCGCGTGGTGATCGTCAACGAATCCGACTGGACCGGCGCTCTCGCCGCCGGCGTCCTCGCCCGCGGCAACGTGGGGTCGCTCCTGGCCGCACCGGCCAGCGGCCTCACCCAGGCGGTCAAGAACGAGATCGCCCGGATCCACCCCGATGGTGCCTACGTCATCGGCGACACCGCGGCCCTGTCCACCCAGGTGGACACCGACCTCGCCAACATCCTCGGCCCCTACGGCAAGGCGGGGAACATCCACCGCTGCACCACCAGCTGCAACGGTCCCACCGTGAACGGCGAGACTCCTGCCCAGCTGGCGGCGGCCATCGCCACCAGCCAGCAGGACACCACGCCCACGGGCGGGTCGGTCGGCGGCCTCGACCGCCGGTCGTCGGCCGAGCGCACCACCCAGCCGGCCTCGGGCAACATCCCGGCCATCCCGCCGCTGCCCGCCTACGACGGGGTGATCATCGCCAACCCGAACACGCTGGAGGCGGCAACCACAGCCGCCCTGGCCGCCAACCGGCGGCTGCCGATCCTCTACGTCAACGCCAACTCGGTGCCGGCGGAGACGACGGCTGCCCTCCAGTCGCTGAACATCTCGTCGACCGTCCCAGCCGGGGCGGGCGGCGTCGCCAACATCATCATCGTGGGCGACACCTCGGCGGTCAGCGCCTCGGTGGCCACCAGCATCCAGACCACCACCGGCATCACGCCCAAGCGTCTGAGCGGGGCCGACCTCTACGCCACGGCCAACGCCGTGGTCACCGAGTCGGTGACCCGGGGCATGCCGAAGAACGTCGTCTACGCCAGCGACGGCGCCAATCCGATGCACTCCGCCCTGCTGGGCGCAGAGGTGGCCCGCCTCGGCGGTCTGCTCCTGCCCGTGCCGGGCGGCACGGTGGCCAACGCCACGTCGGCGCTGGCCACCCTCGGGCTGGCCGGTGGCGTGGACCGCATCGTCACCAGCACGCTGTCGGGTGGCACGTTCACGCCGGTGACCCCGGCCCGCATCCTGGACACTCGGGTCCCGACCGGCGTGTGCACTCCCTCGCCGTGCGGGGCCCTCGGCCCGGGCGGCACAGTGTCGCTCCAGGTCGCCGGCCAGGGTGGCATCCCCGCCACGGGGGTCTCCGCCGTGGTGATGAACGTCACCGTCACCCAGCCCACGGCCAGCAGCGTGCTCACGGTGTACCCGTCCGACGCGCCCCTGCCGACCGCGTCCAACCTGAACTTCACCGCCGGCCAGACGGTTCCCAACCTGGTCACGGTGAGGGTGGGCGCCGATGGCAAGGTCAACCTCTGGAACGCCTTCGGGTCGGTCCACGTCATCGCCGACGTGGCCGGCTGGTACGACGACGGCACCGTGTCGCCGGGCTCGCGGTTCAACCCGCTGCCTCCTGCACGGGTCCTCGACACACGAGTGCCGACGGGCGTCTGCTCGCCGTCGCCGTGTGCGGCCATCGGGGCCGGCGGCACCCTCGGCGTCCAGATCACCGGGCAGGGCGGTGTTCCCGCCACGGGTGTGACGGCGGTCGTCATGAACGTCACCGTCACCCAGCCGACGGCCGCCAGCGTCCTCACGGTGTACCCGTCGGACGCCGCGTTGCCCACCGCCTCGAACCTCAACTACACCGCCGGCCAGACAGTCCCGAACCTGGTCACGGTGAAGCTCGGGGCCGACGGCAAGGTCAACGTCTGGAACGCCTTCGGGTCGGTGCACGTCATCGCCGACGTCGCCGGCTGGTACGGCACAGCCGGCTCCACTGCGGGCTCGCGCCTCTACCCGATCACCCCTGCGAGGGTCCTCGACTCTCGGAGCGGCTCGGGCATCGGCGTCTGCAACCCCGGCCCGTGCGCCACGCTCGGTGCCAACGGCACCCTGACGTTGCAGGTGGCCGGCCAGGGCGGCGTCCCCGCCACCGGGGCGACCGCGGTGGTGCTGAACGTGACGGTCACCAACCCGACGGCAGCTAGCTTCCTCACGGTGTACCCGTCGGATGCCGTCCTCCCCAACGCCTCGAACCTGAACTACAGCGCCGGACAGACGGTGCCGAACCAGGTCGTGGTCAAACTGGGGGCGGACGGCGCGCTCAACCTGTGGAACTTCCAGGGCAGCGTCGACGTGGTCGTCGACGTGGCCGGCTGGTTCAACACGAGCGGCCAGTAGAACCCATGTGGGTGGCGCCGGCGTCCGGCGTCGGTGCCACCCATCTGTCCGATCGAAGGAGCGGGGCTCGATTTCGGGCCCCGCTCCTTCGCTTTGGCTCTCGCGACACCCGGACGACCTCGGTGCCTCGAGCGGAGATCCGCTGCGGTACAACGCCGAACGCCCGAGCTGGCCTCGGCCGGGGCGTTCGCTCTGGTGCTGCGTCGACAGAGGCTCGGACCGGCTCTCCGACGAGGAGAGAGGCGCGGTTACCGCCTCGCCTTGCCCCGCCGAACAACCACTACCGCGACGGCGGCGACGATGGCCGCCAGGACCAACCAGGCCATGCCGTTCCGGCCGGCGCGCGAACGGGCGCCCGAGACGTCGAGGGTGTCGCCGTCGATCACGAGCTTGCTCGAGCCGGCGGCGACGTCGCGGACCACCCTGGCATCGCGCTCGCCCGGAAACGTGGGTTTCACGTCGTCCGCACAGCCCACGATGCCGGGAGGCCGGCTCGTGAGCCGGCCGAGATCACCCTTACCCCCGGTGACCACCACGGGCGCCACGAGGGCACGCGGGCGCCCACCGGGATCGACGCCCTGGACGACGACGAGGTACACGCCCGACGGCGTTGCCACAGGTACCGAGGCCCGGAAATGCACCGAACCGTCAGCAGCCACTGGTGGCGAAGCGAGCACCAACTCGGCGGGACGGCGCACCGATGACAGCACGGCGCGCGCACCCTGGGCGGCAAGGCTCCCGGCCGGCGTCGACACCGAGATGGTGCCTCCGGCCGGGACGGCGGCCGTGCTGGTGGCGGCACCCCGAGTGCAAGCGGGGGCGGCCGAGGGGATCGAGGCGGCCGGACCGTACCCGGGCGTCGACGAGGTGGACGCCGCGCCCGGACCGTAGCCGGGAACGGAATTCGTCGCCGGCGGCGGAGTGGGGCCGTAGCCGGTCGGGGGGACGCCTTGCGCATACGCGCCCGTGGACGCCGCCCACATTGCCGCAGCGGCGACAACCGCTGCTCCACCCGCGCACCGCGTCACGTCGGAACGCCTCGCGCTGCGGCCGAAACAATCACTGCGGCACAGCGGGAATCGCATCCACTCGTCAACCTCACGAGCACGGGCCCGTTACGAACAACGGGCAAAGGCCGACACTCCGCCGCTACGCACGGAGACGAAGCGTAGTGCCCATCCCGCCGCCGCCGGGCGCTCGGGGCGCGAGGGCGCGCGGTGCTGCGGCTCGCGCCGCCTCACGGATCGTCCGCCCCGCCGACCGGCCGAACGGCACCTATGCGCCGCTGTACTCGCATGGCGACGAAGGACGAGAAATTGCGGTCCTCCCCGTGCCCAAGAGCCCGTCAGATCTGGCAAAGTGGGGGTTGGGTTCGCGCATCTCGGCGGATAACTTTGATTCGGGCCAGACGGCGGCGACTGGCGTCATGGGGATGAACAGAGGGGTGGACATGGTTCGCGGGGCACCAAGGGCGGAGGGGGTCCTTGAGCAGCGCTGAGATGACACCCCCGGTCACCGGACCCGGGCCCGACCGTCTCGATCTCACCGAGGAAACGGCGATCGACTCCCCCGGTTGGTATGGCCGCTACGTCGCCGCGCTCACGGCGGCCGACGTCGCCGCGGCGATGATCGCCGGCTACCCGACCCGGGCATGGCTGGCGCATCGCGTCGCGGCCGCCGGCGGCGGTGTGGCCCTCTTCCCGTCCCTTCTGCTCGCCCTCGCGTGGATCGCCTCGATGCTGGTCTCCGGGGCCTACGACCGCCGGATCGTGGGACTGGTCGGCGAGGAGGCCCGGCGGGTCCTCGGGGCCACCGCCCGCTTCGTCGGCGTCACGGCGGCCATCGTGGTGGCGAGTGGATCGGGTGGGGCGCGTGCTGCCGCCCTCCGGTACACGGTCATCGCCACCGCGCTCAGCCTGGCCGCCCACCTGGCCGGTGCGTTCTGGCTCACCTACCGCCGTCGGCTGGGCGCGTGCCGGCAGCGCGTCCTGTTGGTGGGAACAATGCAGCGCGTCGCCGACGTGGCACGCCGCCTGCAGGCCGGGGGCAGCGGCGGCGTCGACGTGGTCGGTGCATGCGTGTCCGGCTGCCTCACCGGGGACGTGACGCCGTTCGACGTCGGGGTCCCCGTGCTCGGCGCGGTCGACGCCCTCGACGCCCGGCGGCTCAGCGCGTTCGACGCCGTCGTCCTTGCCGACGACGACACTGCGATCGCCGGCGATCTGCGCGACCTCCTGCGGCACAGCGCCCTCGACGTCCTGGTTGCGCCTCCGGCCACGGTTCGCCCTCGGCGGCGGCCTTCGGCGTGGCTGCTCGCGGCGCGGCCGCTCGAACCGCACCCCGACGGTGCGGACAGCGTCACGCTGGTCGCCATCGGGATGATCGAGCGGGCGGTGGCGGCCCTGCTGCTGCTCGCGATCCTGCCCATCCTGGTCGTTGCCGCTCTCGCCGTGCGCGCCACCAGCAGGGGCCCCGCCCTCTTTTCCCAGGTGCGCCTGGGACAGGGCGGCCGCCGATTCACCCTATGGAAGCTCCGCACCATGGGGGTCGACGCCGAGGCGCAGCGCCCGGGCGTCGCCCACCTCAACGAGCACGACGGCCTCCTGTTCAAGATCCGGCGAGACCCGCGGATCACGCCGGTGGGCCGCGTCCTCCGGCGGTTCTCGATCGACGAGCTGCCGCAGCTCTGGAACGTCGTCCGCGGGGAGATGCGCCTGGTCGGCCCACGACCTCCGCTGCCCGACGAGGTCGATTTCTACGACCGGATCGTCAGCCGGCGGCTCCTGGTGAAGCCGGGCCTCACGGGCTTGTGGCAGGTGAACGGCCGGGCCGACCTGTCGTGGGTCGACGGCATCGACCTCGACCTACGGTACGTCGACACCCGGACACCAGCAGGCGACCTCGCCATCCTGTGCAAGACCGTCACCGCCATCGTGCGGGGCAGGGGTGCGTACTGACCATGGCGATCTGCGAACAGCTGGAGGTGCAGGACCACCCCAATGTAGCGATCGTCCACGACTACCTCACCCAGCGCGGGGGCGCCGAGCGGGTCGTGCTGGCCATGAGCAGGGCCTTTCCCGAGGCCGCTATCTACACGTCCCTCTACCGGCCGGAGGCGACATTCTCGGAGTTCCGCACGGCCGATGTCCGCACCTTGCCGCTGAACCGCCTGGGTTTCCTCCGGCGCCATCACCGCGCCGCCCTACCGTTCCTCGCACCAGCGTTCTCCCGGTTGGAGATCGACGCCGACGTCGTCTTGTGCGACTCGAGCGGGTGGTCGCACGGCGTGAAGGCCCGCCGCGGACGCAAGGTCGTGTACTGCCACACGCCCGCCCGGTGGCTGTACAGCCCCAAGCTGTACCTGCGCGAAGGCGTGTCGCTCGGCCGGCTGGCGCTCGCCGTCCTGAGCGGCCCGTTGCGACGGTGGGACAAGCGGGCGGCATCGACCGCCGACCGGTACCTCACCGGCTCCACGGAGGTGCGCGGGAGGATCACGGCCACGTACGGCCGCAGTGCCGAGATCCTCCCGTCACCGCCGGGCATCGACTCGGCCGGTGCGAGGGTGCCCGTGCCCGGCATCGAACCCGGGTACTTCCTCGTCGTCGCCCGCCTTCTCCCCTACAAGAACGTCGCCGCGGTGGTGGAGGCGTTCCGCCGCCTGCCGCGGCACCGGCTCGTCGTCGTCGGCACCGGTCCCGAGGAGGCCGCTCTGCGCGCCGCCGGCGGGCCGAACGTCACCTTCCTCGGCACCGTGCGGGACGACAGCAAGGTCCGGTGGCTGTACACCAATTGCACCGCGGTCGTCGCCGCCGCCTACGAGGACCAGGGTCTCATGCCGATCGAGGCTGCGGGATTCGGCAAGCCGGCTGTGGTCCTCCGTTGGGGCGGCTTCATCGACACCGTGATCGAGGACGAGACGGGCGTGTTCTTCGACGCCCCGGAGCCCGCCGCCATCGCCGACGGAGTCCGGCGGATCGTCGCTCGCACCTGGTCGCCCGAGTCGCTCGTCACCCACGCCGACCGGTACAGCGAAGAGCGGTTCATCGCCAGGCTGCGCCAGATCGTCGCCGAAGAGGCGGTCGGACGGTGATGGCGCGGCGCCCGCGGCACGGGTGGCGCGCGTCCTCCGGTGGCCCCACGTGAGCGTACGCTGGTCCTTCTGTGCCTGACGCACCCACGACCTCGGCGGCGACGTTCGACCTCCGGAAGTTCCTCGAGGTCCTCGGACGGCACTGGTGGATCGTCGTGGCCGCGACGGTGGCCGTCGTGGTACCCGCAACCGCGTGGTCCAACTCCCAGACGCCGAGGTACCGCGCCTCGGCGGAGATGGTGCTCGAGCTGAAGCGCTCGGAGACGCTCTACGCCCAGGGCGCGGGGAACAGCGGGAGCAACGACGTCCAGCGGTCGATCGCCACGGAGGCGAAGCGCCTCGAGAGCAGCGCGGTGAGCCAGGCGGTCGCCCACAAGCTCGGCTACCACGCCGGCGTCCGCACCTCCGCCTCCGGCGTCGACAACGTCATCACGGTGACGGCCGAGTCGACGAGCCCGAAGCGCGCCGCCGACATCGCCAACGCCTACGTCGACACCTACATCCAGTATCGCCGGAACACGGCGCTGAAGGACCTGCTCGACGCCCAGACCGAGATCCAGGCGAAGATCGACGAGAAGCAGCGGGCCATCGACGCCATCGACGCCGAGGTGGCGGCAGCGCCGCCCGCCGACCGCCCGTCGCTCGCCCAGGCCAAGTCGTTCGAGCGATCGAGCCTCGCCAACCAGCAAAGCCTGTTCCGCTCCCAGGTCGACCAGCTCCAGGTGAGCGCCAGCCTGAGCGGAGGCGGTGCCGACGTGCTCACACCGGCCCTCCCGCCACACGAGCCGTACGCACCGAAGGTCGCCCAGATCCTGGTCCTCTCCCTCGTCGCCGGCGCCATGCTGGGCCTGGTCGTCGCCTTCGCCTCCGACTTCCTCGACGATTCCATCCGCGGCGAGGACGACCTCGAGCGGGCGCAGTTCGGCCTCCCCATCCTCGGCTCGATCCCGGTCGTGAAGGGCTGGAGGAGGGAGAGCGCGGCGAAGCTGGTTTCGCTGGGCGACCCGTCGTCGGCTGCCGCCGAGGGCTACCGCGGCCTCCGCACCGCGATGCAATTCCTGGCCATCGACCGCCCACTGCGCGTCGTCCAGGTCACCAGCCCCGCGGTTTCCGAGGGCAAGTCCACCACGGCTGCCAACCTGGCGGTCGCACTGGCCCGGGCCGGCCGCCACGTCGTGGTGATGTGCTGCGACCTCCGTCGGCCGCGGGTCCACGAGTTCTTCGGCATCTCCAACGACGTCGGCCTGACTTCGGTGCTGATGGGGGAGGCATCGCTCGATCAGGCGCTCCAACGGCCTCCTGGTGATGGTCTCCCCCTCGAGATCCTGGCCTCCGGCCCCCTTCCGCCCAACCCTTCGGAGCTGCTGTCGGGCAGGCACTTCGCCGAGGTACTGGCGCTCGTCCGGGAACGCGCCGATGTCGTCGTGGTCGACTCGCCACCGGTGCTGCCCGTGTCCGACGCCGCCGTCCTGGCCGGGCTCGTCGACGCCACCGTCCTGGTCATCCGGCCGGGTCGCACGAGGCGCAGGGGCGTCCGCATGGCCCTTGCCGCCCTCGGGCGGGTGAACGCCACCCTCGTCGGCATCGTCCTCAACGGCGTCCGGCGAGCGGGCTCCTACGGCTACGGTCGCGACTACCGCCGCCGGGAGCCGTCGCCGGCCCGTTCCGGCGGAAGCCCGCGTCGAGGTCGCGGCGACGCTCGCCGAGAGGCATCGGCCCCATCCCACGAGGCGAACGGCAGGATCGACGTCGCGGTGCCGGCGCAGGAGACGGTGACCTCCGGCGACCGCGAGCGAGGCTGACGCCCGGACCTGGTCTCGTGCGGTGGCTGCAGTTCGCGAAAGTGGCATGGTGACGTGCTCGGCATGACCGCCGCCTCGTCGGCCGACACCACCATCTCGGTCGTGGTGCCGAGCTACCGTCGCCCGGACGACCTGGCCCGGTGCCTGGCCGCCCTGCGACGACAGGACCTGCCGCCGTCGGAGAT
Organism: Acidimicrobiales bacterium; assembly: GCA_035689115.1. Classification (GTDB taxonomy): domain Bacteria; phylum Actinomycetota; class Acidimicrobiia; order Acidimicrobiales; genus JAHFUS01. Next base: position 50,461 of record DASSMA010000074.1, on the reverse strand, counting down.
CGTGGTGGTCCATCGGCCGGACGACGGCGACACGAGGGCCGTCGTCGAGGCGTTCCCGGGCATCAAGCGGGTCGAGGTCGACGTCCCCGGTCAGGTTGCCGCCCTGCACGCCGGTGCCGCTGCCTCCACCGGCGACATCGTGGCGTTCACCGACGACGACGCCGTGCCCCATCGGGACTGGTGCCGGCGCCTGGCGGATGCCTTCCGGTCGGCGGACATCGCCGCCGTCGGTGGCCGTGACATCGTCCACCACGGGCCCGTCGTCGAGTCGGGCCGCCACCGGCGGGTCGGCCTCGTCACGCCCCTCGGACGGGTGGTCGGTCACCATCACCTCGGCGCCGGCCGGGCACGCGATGTCCACCACCTCAAGGGCGCGAACATGGCGGTGCGGCGGCGGTACCTCTGGTTCGCCGTCGGGTTACGGGGGCAGGGCGCCCAGGTGGCGAACGACCTGGCCATGAGCCTGGCCGCCCGCCGGTCGGGTACCCGCCTGGTCTACGACCCGACGATCCTGGTCGACCATCACCCCGCGCCCCGGTTCGACGACGACGGCCGGCTGGCCCGGTCGATCGGGGCCCGCACCGATGCCGCGTTCAACCAGAGCTACGTGCTCTTCTCGCTGAGGCCCGACCTCCGCCGGCGCCGGCTGGCCTACGTCGTGCTGTGCGGAGACAGGGACAACGGCGGTCTGGTGAGGAGTGCCGTGGGGCTGCTGCGGGGGGAGCGGGAGCTCCGTGGGACGCTCGGCCCGCTGGTCAGAGCGCACATGGAGGCGTGGCGGCTGGCGCGCACGTCCCCGCTGCACCTCGTCCCCGCCGACGGGGCCGCCAGCACCGTCGTGCACCGCACCGAGCCGACCATACCGACGTGACCAGCTCCGGACACGGCGCTCCCGAGGGCGGCGCCCGCCTTCGCGTCGCGGTGCTTGCCCTGGAATGGCCGTCCACCGATCGTCATTCCGGCGGTGTCGGGCGGTACACCAAGCGGTTGTGCGAGTGGCTCTCGGCGCATGTCGACCTCACGGTCGTCACAGGGCCGGCACCGGAGCCGATGGACGGCTCCGGTCGCCTGCTCGTGGCCGACGTGGCCGGGTTCGCCGGTCGCTTCTCCCGCTACTACGTGCGCCCGGTACGGGCCGCCCGCCTGGTCGCCGAAATCGAGCCCGACATCGTCCACTCGCACGGCGACGACTGGCCGGTCGTGTTCAGCCGCCGAGAGCACCCGCCCGTCCTGCGCACCTACCACGGTCGGTCGGCCAGCGAGGCCAGGAGCGGTCCGCTCCTGCGCCGGGCGAACCACGTCGTCATGGCGGCCGTGGAGAACCTGTCGCGGTCCCGCTACGCCGTTGCGGTCGGGGTGGGACCCGAGAGCACGGAGGCGTTCCGGTGCCACCGCCTGATCCCACCGGTGTTCGGTCTCGGCGCCGGCGGGCCGGTGGTCAAGGCGCCCGAGCCGATGGCCGCCTTCGTAGGGGGGTTCCATTCCCGCAAGCGAGGAGAGCTGGCCCTCCACGCTGCCAGGGAGGCCCGACGACGGCTCCCGACGATGCGTTTCGCCGTGGTCGGTCCGGCCGCCGACCGATGCCACTACCCCGACTGGGTCGAGTTCCACGAGGAACTCGACGACGCCGCGGTGCGCGAGCTCATCGGCCAGGCGTGGGTTTTGCTCGCGCCATCGTCCTACGAGGGATTCGGCATCCCGGCGTGGGAGGCGATGGCGCTGGAGACGGCGGTGCTGGCCACCCGGAATCCTGGGATCGAGTTCCTGTCGTCGGGCCAGTCGTGCCTCGTGGTCGACGACGGGCGGCTCGGCTCCGAATTGGTGGGCCTGCTCGAGCAGCACGATGCCCGTGCCGCCCAGGCGACGCGGGGCCTGGCCCGGGCGATGGAGGTCGCCGAGATGGGCAGGCCGGAGCGATACCTGGAGCTCTACCGGGCAATGGCGGGCCGCGTGACCCCCCTGCCCGGTACCGCACGGGTGAACCCGTGATGCGAGCTCCGGCACGGACGGTCGAATGGTGACCGGCGTGCTCGCCACCCGACGGGGGGTCTCCCGCCTGGCGACGGCCGCAGCGGTCCCCGTCGTCGGGATTGCGACGGCCATTGTCGTGGTGGTCGAGGCGAGCCACGGTTCCCGCGACCTCGTGCTCTTCCTCGCTGGAGCGGCGATGGTGGCCCTCGGCGTGGCCAGCGCCCGGGCGTCGATCGCCCTCACCGTCGCCACTTTCATGTTCTGGTCGCTGGTCCGGAGGCTGCTGCCCGCCTCCGCTCCCACCGTGGATCCCGCCGCCATCGTGCCCTTCCTCGTCGCCCTCCCGCTCGGCCTACGCGGCCTGCGGGTACGCAAGCCGCCAGCCGTCCTCTTCCTCGTGGCCTGGGCCAGTTTCACCGCCGTCGTGTCGTTGCGTCCGCTTGTCGGTCTGGCCGGCTGGCTCAACTTCGTCCTCCCGCTGCTCGCCGCATTCGCGGTGACGGCCATCCCGACCGGAACCGCCGTCCTCGTCCGGTGGACGGTCGTGTGCGGGGCGGCGGCGGCCACCTACGGCATCGCCCAGTACCTCGTGCCGTTCCGGTGGGACGCTCAGTGGCTGGCCAACGTGAACTTCGTCAGCGTCGGCGGCTTCGGCAAGGCGACGTTCCGACCCTTCGCCACCCTTCCTGCGCCGGGCACGGCGGCGGTCGTCAGCGCCATCGTGATCCTTCTCGTCGTCTTCAAACGCGACGAGTTCGACCCGTCGCCTCTCGTCCGCGCCTGGGCGCTCAGCGCGTCGACCCTGTTCCTGCTCCTCGTCCAGGTGCGAACGGCTTGGATCGCCTGCATCTGCGCCCTGCTCGTCGGGCTCCTGAGCCAGAGAGGCCAGTCGGCAATGCGCGTCCTCGCGTGCATCGCCGTGGCGGTCGCCGCCTTGTCGATGGCGCCGCAGAGCACGGTCGTCGCACGACGAGCGCAAACGTTCACCCACCTCGCGTCCGACGACAGCTTCCGGGGCAGGATCGCCTTCATCAAGGCGGCCCCTCGACTGCTCACCCCTTTCGGCACCGGACTCGGCACGCGGTCGTCGGCCAGCCGCGTCGAAGCCGACCAGAGCATCGATGCCGGCTATCTCGTCGTCCTCGCCGAGATGGGTCTCGTCGGGCTCGGACTGCTCCTGTGGGTGCTGGCCGACACCGCCCGCCGGACAACCGCTGGCGGCCTGCCCTTCCTCGCCCTGCTGGTGGTTTGCAGCATGGCCGCAATGGTCTTCGGCGGGCTGGTGGGCTTGGTCTTGTGGGCCACGGTGTGGGACGCCGCGACCACCCGCCCCCCGCGCCGGTACAGGGCCGATCGCGACGAAGAGACCGCAACCATTACGCTTCAGGAGTGAGGGCGGGGAACGTGAGCGAACGCCCTTCCGGCCGACCGGCCGTGATCCTCTCGGACGTTCCGGCCGACGACGAATCGCCGAACGGCTTCAGCCCCCGGCTGCTGGCCGTCCTCCGGGAGCTGGCGACCCGCACACCCGTCGAACTCATCGTGCCGGCGCTCCGCCCTGGAGAAGAGCGACCCTCGCCGGCATGGCATCCCGCGGCGGTCGTCGACGTACGCCGGTCGCCCATTCGTGGCCCGCTGTTCAAGCTCTGGCACTACACGCTCGACCGGCTGCCCTACATGTGCGAGGCGCGCCGGGTCGGCGGCCTCGGCCAGGCGATCCTCGCCCGCCAGCCCAGGCTCGTCGTCATCCATCTCCCCTATCTCGCCCACGTGGCGGCCCTGATCCCCGACGACATCCCCGTCGTCTTCGCCATGGAGGAGCGGTGGGATCGGTTGTACGGCACGGGGCCGGCCGGTCCGGCGACCCGTTGGGCTCGTCGCACCGAGGGCAAGCGTGTCCACCGCCTGTACGACGGGGTCTCGCGCCGCGCTGCGGCGATCATCGTCATCTCCGAGGACGAGGCCGAGCGCTTCTCGACCGTGCTCGACCCGGCGCTGATCCAGGTGGTCCCGCATGGCGTGGACACCGATCGGTTCGCCCCGTCGGGAAGCAGGAATGAGGACGTCGACGTGGGCGTCTTCGGCGACCTCACCCAGTCCCGGAACCTCACGGCTGCCCTGGCGGTACGCCGGGCCGCCGACCCCCCGGCCGGCGGTGCGGCGTGGCGGTGGGCGTTCGTCGGCCGCAGCGACGCGGCCGTCCTCTCGGCGGCTGCCCCGGGGGCGGTCGTGTCCGGGCGCGTGGACGACGTGCGTCCCTGGTACGAACGCACGAAGGTCGTGCTCGTCCCGGCCACCCAGGGCACCGGCGTGAAGACGACGCTGCTCCAGGCGTGGGCCATGGGCCGGCCGGTCGTCGTGTCACGGTTCGCCACCAGCGGCGCCGCCGTGGTCGACGGGAACAACGCCCTCGTCGCCGACTCGCCCGAGGACGCCGTTCGGCTGTGCCGGCGCCTGCTCGACGACGACGCCCTGCGAGAGCGACTCGGCCGCCACGGTCGAGAGACGGTCGTCCGCCACCACCGGCTGGCCGACGTGGCCACGACGTTCGCCGACGTGTGCCTGGGCGCAGCCGACCGGTCCGAGCGGGAGCGGGCGGCGGGAAGCCCATGAGTGGTGCCGTCGTCACCGGGGCTGGTCGTGCGGGCCGGGGTGGAGCGTGTCCGTGAGGCTGCTGTGCATCACCAACCTGTTCCCGATGCCCGAGGTCACCGGCACCCACGTCCGGGTGCTGGGTCTGCTGCGCTCGCTGGCCGCCGTCCATGCGGTCCACCTGCTGTGCCGGGGCGACGACACGGCCGGTTCCTACCTCGCCGCCCTGCGGGACGAGTTGCGGGGTGCCGAGGTCGAGGAGTTCGATCCCGGACCGCCGGCCGCCGGAACGCCGGCCGCGATGGTCGGCCGGTGGTCGGCGGCCATGTGGCGGGGCATGCCCACCTGGATCGCCGCCCAGCACCACGACGGCCTGCTCGAGCGGGCGGTGAGCCTCGCCCCCGGCTTCGACGCGGTGGTGATCCTCGACGACTACGCCGGCTCCTACGTGCCCCGGCTCCGGCAGGTGCCCGGCGTCGGGGCCATCGTCGCCGACAAGGGCAACGTCATGGGGGCGTCGCTGCTCGAGCCCGACCCGGAGGCCGGGTTCCGCGGCCGCGTACGGACGCGCATCGACCGGCACCTGGTCCGGCGCCACGAGCGGCGCTACGTCGGCCTGGTCGACGGCGTGGTGGTGACCTCGTCCGTCGAGGGGGCCCGGTTGCACGATCTCTACGGCCGGCGCCCGGATGCCGTCGTCCCCTCGGCGGTCACTCTCTTCGACGTGCCCGAGGCGACGCCCACCGGCCCGCCGGGTGTGCTCTATGTCGGCAACCTCGAGTACGGGCCCAACATCGAGGGGCTCATCCGATTCGTCGAGGCGGCGTGGCCGCCGCTGGCCGAGCGAGGCGCGGAACTGCTGGTGGCGGGCGTCGCCAGCCCGTCGCAGCGGGGCGCCCTCGCCCGCCACGCCGGCGTGCGCCTGCTCGGCTTTGTCGACGACCTGGCGCCCCTGTGCGCAGCAGCCACGGTGGCCGTCGCGCCGGTGTGGAGGGGCGCCGGGGTGAAGGTGAAGACCCTCACCCTGCTCGGGGCGGGGCTGCCGCTGGTCGCCACCCCCGTGGCCATGGAGGGCATCGCTGCCGACCACGACCGCCACGCTCTCGTGGCCGGCACGCCCGCCGGGCTGGCGGCGGCCATCGGCGATCTCCTCGACGACCACGACCGTCGAGCCCGGCTCGGAGCGGCAGGACGGGCCCTGGTGGCCGAACGCTACACCTGGGCCTCGGTCGGTCCGGCCTTCGTGGAGGCCGTCGAGCAGGTCCGGGGCCGGCATCCGGCCCCGGGAACCGATGCGGCCGGCTGACGGCACCTGGTCATGCGCATCCTTCTCGCCGTGCATCACCACCTGACGGAGACGGCTGGTGCACCCGGCGCGACCCTGGAGCTGGCCCGGCAGTTCCGCCGCCTCGGCCACGAAGCCGACCTCTTCTCCTTCGACGACCTCCCGGCCCGCCTCACGGAGCCCGTGGCACTGGCGTTGTTCCCGTTCTACCTCCAGCGCCACCTGCGTCGTTCGCCTCCGTACGACGTCGTCGACGCGGCCGTAGGCGACGCCTGGCTCACCACGCTCCGGCGGCCGGGCGACCGGCCCGGCCCGCTCCTGGTGGCCCGCAGCCACGGGCTGGAGCACGGCGGCCACGAGCGCACCGTCGAGCGCGCCCACCGCACAGGGGAGCAGCTGTCGTGGAAGTACCGGCTGTACCGCGGCGGCCTTCACCTGCGCCTCGTGGCCACCGCCCTCCGCCGGTCCGACCTGGCCCTCCTCCTCAACCAGCCGGACATGGACCGGGCCGTCGGCCAGCTCGGCGTACGCCCGGAGCGGGCCCACCTGGTGCACAACGGCATCCGGCCCGGCCTGCTGGGCCTGCCCTTCCCGCCAACGCCGCTGGAGCCGGGGTCGCCGATCGGCATCGCATTCGTGGGCAGCTACATCTGGCGCAAGGGGATCGAGCAGGCGGCGGCCGCCCTTCCCGCCGTCCTGGGTCGCCATCCGGAGGTCAGGGTCGGCTTCTTCGGCACCGGCTGCAGCGAGGACCGTGTGCTGGCCGACTACGACGGTGCGCTGGCGGCGCGCATCGACGTGGTGCCGCGGTACGAACCGGAGGTCCTGTCGCAACTGCTCGCCGCCTATCAGATCCTTCTCTTCCCCACTCTGGGCGAGGGCTTCAGCCTGGCCCTCGTCGAGGCCATGGCCTGCGGCCTGGCGCCGGTCACGACCGACGCCCCGGGGCCGGCCGAGGCCGTACGACCCGGCATCGACGGGCTCATCGTGCCGGCCGGCGACGCCCCTGCCCTCGCCGGCGCCCTGGAGCGCCTGCTCGCCGACCGGGCGGAGCTGGACTCGCTGCGGCAGTCTGCCCACGCCCGAGCCCAGCAGTATTCCTGGGAGGTGGTGGCGGCGGAGGCGATGGCCCTCTACGACCAGTGCCTCCGCACCCGGCTCACATGAACCGTTGCGGCTGGCCGAGCCGGTAGCGGAGGTCGCGGCTGCGCTCCCGGATGAAGCGGGCCGGAACACCGCCGACGACGGCGTAGGGCGGCACGTCGCGTGTCACCACCGCGCCGGCGGCGACCACTGCGCCCCGACCGATCCGCACCGCCGGCAGGATCAGCGAATGGCTGGAGAGCCACGCGTAGTCCTCGACCACGACCGGTCCGCCCTGGGCCCCGAAATCCGGGTCGTCGGGGTCGTGCTCGAGTGTGTAGATCGTGACGTGGGAGCCGAGATTCACGCAGTCACCGATGTCGATGCCCTCGCGCGCGTCGAGGAAGGCCGAGTCGCCGATGGTGGTGAACTCGCCGATACGCAGCCGCTTGGCCACGACGATGACCGCGCCGTGGTGGATGGCGCTCGACCGCTCGAGTCGAACTCCTGCCGCCCGGTAGACGGCGTTCCTGACCGCGTGGCCGGGCAGATGCCCCACGCATCCGAGGGCCCGCCGCTCCGCGTCGCCCCAGAGCGCCGTCGCCTTGCCGGCCACACCCCGCAGGACCGCGGATCCCTCCGGCGCCGTCACCGTTCGCACACTCGCCGATCTTCGCGCGACACGATCGTCAGGACCGGCTCACGACGCCCCGCCGGCCGGCCGGCCGCGGAGGTCCCCACCGGCGGAGGAGGAACCGGCTGACGCCACGGGCGCGGGCGCCGAGTCGGTCGAACTCGCCGCGGCGCAGCTCCCGCAGGGCGGACCTCGCCTGCACGCCGGCCTCTCGGGCGACGACCCGCGCTGGGGCGTGGCGGGCCAGGAAGCGCAATCGGTTGCGCACCCAGAGCTCGAGGGGAATGAACCCGGGCTCCTGCCAGGCGAGCGCGGCGGGCACGCACTCGATCCCCCAGCCTCGCCGGCGCAGGTGGAGCTGGTAGTCGACCTCCTCGAAGTACAGGAAGTACCGCTCGTCCATCAGGCCGGCGTCGTCGACGGCGGCCGCCCGCACGAGCAGGCACGACCCGGTGAGCCACTCGCAGGGCATCGGCGGTCGGCCGGCCCAGTCGCCCACCGCCGCCGGTACGGCGCCCAGCGAGGTCTCCCAGGAGGCCGGGTCGAGGTGGCACCCGGCGGCGAACACCGTGTCCGGGCGCGAGGAAAGGGCGGTGAGAGGGCCGACGACGCCCACGTGCGGGGCCTCGGCGAGACGGGCTTCGAGCAGGTCCAGCGCATCGGGTGCCAGGACGCAGTCGTGGGTGAGGAGCAGCACGGCGTCGGCGCCGTCGTCGAGCACCCGCCGCATCCCGAGGTTCATCCCTCCGGCGTACCCGGCGTTCCTCGACGATTCGACGACGTCGACGTCCGGGAAGGCCGACGCGATGGCGGCTGCGGAGCCGTCGCCCGAATGGTTGTCCACGACGACGAGGAGATCGGGCCGGCGTTCGCCGTCGAGCAGGGCGGCGACGACCGGCGCCGCCGCCGGCCAATGGCGGTAGTGGAGCACCACCGCTCCGACCCGCACGGCTCAGGCGGTCGCCGGCTGGCCACTGCGCCGGTCGCGCGCCAAGCCGACGAGCGTCCGCCACACCTGGGCTACCCGCTCCCGGTCGAAGACCCATTCGGCGGCGAGATACAGCACGGCCACCGTGATGCCGCCGACGATCGTGGAGGCGAGCGTCGGCCCCAGGGCCGTCGTGAGGGCCCAGGCGGCCGACGACGACACGACCGCGGCGGCGACGGCCGGCGCGACAGCCGTGGACAGCTTCAGCCGGGCGTGGCGCCGCATGGCGGAGGTCAGCATGACGGCCTCGATGCAGGCGCCGGACAGCCAGCCGATGCCGATGGCCTGCACCCCGATCGACGGGAGGAGGGCGAGGGCCAGCGCCACCCACGCGGTTGCCGTGGCCACGCACGCCCGGAGCACCTCGGCGGCCAGGCCCTCGGCGTACAGATACCCGGCTGAGGCCACGGAGATGGGCCCGGCGATCATCAGCCCGAGCCCCGCCCACGGGAGAACGGCCACCGCCGGCTGCCACTTCGCCCCGAAGACGGCCGGCACCATGGCCGGCGCCGGCCCGACCAGGCCGGCGATGAACAGTCCCGAGATGACCGCCACCATGCCGAGGGCACGCCGGAGCCCCGGTCCGGGAGATTCACCGGCCGAGATCATCCTCGCGACGGCTGGATAGGAGACCCGCCAGAGGACGTCGAAGAGCATGAACGGCGCCTGGAGGAGCGACAGGGCGAGGCTCCAGATGCCGAGGTCGGCCAGTCCCTTCAGCGACGCCGTCCCGGCGTTCAGGGCGAGATCGCGCAGGACGGCGACCAGGCCGACCGCCTGGAAGCTGAGCCCGAAGCCGATGAAGCGCCGGACCCGCCGCCACTCGAAGCGAGGGGCCATCCGGCTCTTCGGCACGAGCGCCAGCATGGTGGCCGTGCCGACGAGACTGCGCACGAGGACGGCCGTTGCCACTCCCCACGCCCCTGCACCGAGCGTCACGGCGATGATCGCCCAGGCGTAGTACGCGAGGCTTTCGACGATCTCCACCACGGCCAGGGGCCGATACGAGAGCTCCCGTTCCGACAGGATGGCGCCCGGCGCCCGAAAGGCGACGGCCGGTAGCGAAAGGGCCATCACCGCGGTGAGGAAGCCGTGCCGGCCGACCGCCAGTGCGCCGGCGACCACCACAGTGCCGGCGAGGGCGCACACCACCAGCTGGAACGCAAGGACCGCCTGGAGATCCCGCCGGCGGATCTCGCTGTGGCCGCGGATGAGGGCTGCTCCCGTGCCGGCGTCGGCCAGGAAGCCGGCGACCCCGACCAGCGTCAGTCCGAAGGCCAAGGCGCCGAAGTCCTCCGGCGCCAGGAGCCTGGCCAGCGCGATGTTGGCGAAGAAGCCGACTCCACGGACGAGCACGGCGCGACCACCGAGAAGGATGGCGCCGCGGGTCGCCCTCCGGCGCACCTCGCCGCCGGTCAGCGACGGCGTGGTGATCCACTCGTCGTCGGACCCGGGCATGGGCGCCGGCGGGGTGGTGTCGTCCGCCGAGGCCGGAGCCAGCACCTGGTCGTCGGCCGTCATACAGGACCCTTCGCCGGACGCCTGGCATGCCTTGATTGCGAGGCCATCCTCCCCCACGGTCCTCCGAGCAGACGGGACCCCGCCGTGCATCCGCCGACCACTGACTGTACCGCCCTGGCGCTTCGGGGATCGCCGTCCGCTGCTGCCGCGCGCCGGCAGTGACAATTTACCGCCGCCCACCGTCGACAGGCGACGTAGCACCCGTTACCATTCGTGATGCGGGAGAAGGATAGAGGCGGTCTCCGGGGCCGCCGGGCACTCGTGTCGATGGCCACGGAGAAGAGGCATTTGCCGATGTACGAAGCAGCAAACCCATACCGAGGGCGACGGGGATTGATCGCTGCCGTCCTGCTCGGCCTGGCGCTCGTCGCACTGGCGATACTCGTCCTCCTGGAGCGACCGGTGGGCGCCGTCGATGCAGGTCCAGCCACCTCCCGCACCCCTCCCGGGCCGCCGCCCAGCGTGCAACCGCACCCGGCCGAGGTGGCCTTTCACGTGTGCCTGATCGTACCGCCGGTCGCCTCGCCGCCGTTCTGCCGGGGCGCGTCCGGCGGTTAGGTTCCGCCGCTTCGCGCCGAGGGCGCTCGGCACCGGCGCTGGCCTTGCCGTGATCGTCGCCGGTGCCTGGGCGGCCATCCACCTCCGGGCGGCGGCCGGAGCCGGAGCGGACGGGCGCGACGCGCTCGCCCGCGCCCGGTCCGACGTCGCCGGTCGGCGCCTGGACGAGGCGAGCCGCGAACTCGCGGCCGCCCGCCGGTCCTTCGACCGGATGGCGGCCGACCTCCACCGCCTCGGCCCGCTCCTCCCGGTCGCCCGGCGGGTGCCGTTCGTGCGCCTGCAGGTCGGCTACGCCGAGGCGCTGGCCGACGCCGGCCGGCTGCTGGCCCGCTCCGGCGAGGAGGGCGTCGCTGCCGCCACGCCGATCCTCCGTCCCAGCGGCGCAGGCGACGGCGCCGCAGGAGCCCTGGTCGCCCTGCGGCGTGCCGACGACCACCTGCGCCGCAGCACAGCGTGCATCGACGCGGCGGCGGCCCGGCTTCGGCCGTTCGCGCGCGACCGTCTGGTCGGGCCCCTCGGGCGGGCCCGGTCGGCGCTGGCCCGCGACTTGCCCGATGCCGCCGAGCAGGTGGGGTCCGCCGAGCGGGGCCTGCGGGCGCTGCTCGCATTCGCCGGTGATTCGGGTCCCCGTCGCTACCTCGTCTTCTCGCAGAACCCCGACGAGGTGCGCCCGACGGGCGGCTACCTCGGCAGCTACGGGGTGCTGGCGGCGGCCGACGGGCGACTCGTCCTCGAGCGGTACGACTCCATCGAGAGCTGGTACGGGACCCACCCGCGGGCCGTCGTACCCCCCGAGCGGGCAGCGCTGCCGCTGCGGGTGCCCTCGCCGCCGATGCGCCAGACGATCGCCAACGCCAACGCCTCGGCCGAGTGGCCGGCGGCGACGCGTCTGGCGATGGACCTGTGGCGCCAGGGGGGCGAGGCGCCGGTCGACGGGGCGCTGGCCGTGACACCCGAGTTCCTCGCCCGCCTGCTGAGCGTCCTCGGGCCGCTCCAGGTGCCGGCGTTCGGCGACATCGTGACGGCCGAGAATCTCCTCGAACGCCTCGACTACCACACCCACCTCGAAGGCTCCCGACTCAACGACCCCAACCGCAAGCAGTTCCTCACCGCCCTGGCGCCCGCCGTGCTCCACCGCCTTCTCGACGCCCGTTCGGCGCAATGGGCCGACATCGCCTCGGCGCTCGCCGCCGGGTTCTCCCGTCGGGAGGCGATGGCCTGGACCACCGACGCCGGCGTGAACCAGGCACTGGCCGAGCATCGATGGGACGGGGCCCTGCCGGTCATCGGCGGCGACTTCTTCTTCGACGCCGAGTTCGCCTACAAGGCCAAGAACGGACGAGGGCTCCACCGCACCTTCGACCACCATGTCGTCCTGCGGCCTGACGGGTCGGGCGTCGTCACCACCACGGTCACCATCGAGAACACGCGGCCATTCAGCGCGGGGGGTCTCCAGAACCTCGACTCCGCCTCCTACCTGACGATCTACGGGCCGGCCGGCGCGGCGTTGGACCCCGCGTCGGACCCTCCCGCCGCTGACGAGGAGCCTGTGGCCCGCCACCCGGCGGCTGCCTGGCTACGGTCGGCCGCACCCCTCGGCTCGACGACCCTCACTGTGACGTGGCAGGCGCCGCGGCTCGCCGCCCGCGAGGCCGACGGCTCGCTGACGTACTCCCTGTGGTGGATGCACCTGCCGGCCCACGCCGGCGATGTGCTTCGGCTGCGGGTCGACTTGCCGCGTGGATGGCGGTGGCGGGGCGCCGGCCCGCCGGCCGGGGCCCGGTTGGACGACGACGTGGTGGGGAGCTGGTCGGCCGCCCGCTCCTGACACCGCCCGCTACGGGCTGCCGCCGGCCGCCCGACCGGTGAGGACGCGGCGGTAGAGCGCCTCCAGCTGAGCGGCGATGACCGGGGGGGCGAAGGCGGCGGCCCGGGAGCGCGCCGCGGCACCCAGGCTCCTGCGCCGGACGGCGTCGGCGGCCAGGTCCCGGAGTCGGTCGGCCAGGCTCCCGACGTCTCCCGGCGGGTAGAGGAGGCCGTCGACCCCGTCGGTGATCACCTCGGCCGGCCCACCGGCACCGGCCGCCACGACCGGGAGGCCGGCGGCCATGCCCTCGACGACGACGTTCCCGAACGGCTCCGCCAACGTCGAGGCGTGCACGAGCACGTCGAGGCGGGCCAGCTCGGCGCCGACGTCGTCACGCCAGCCCCGGAATTCGACCCGGTCGGCGATGCCGAGCTCGCCGGCCAGGTGGCGCAGGCGCTGCTCCTCGTCCTCCTCGCCGAAGAGCGGGGCGCCGACGACGGCCGCCTCCGTCCCGCCGTCCGGGAAGGCCGCGGCGAACGCACGCAGGAAGGTTCCCTGCCCTTTCCACTCGGCGATCCGGCCGACGATCCCGACACGAAGGACGTCGCCGCCCGTTCGGGGGCCGTTGTGGACATGGACCGGGCTGTAGACCACCTCGGCCGGAACCGTGAGCGGCCCGAGCGTCGCCATCGTGGTGCGCGAGTTGGCGACGACGGCGGCCGGCAGGCGGCGGGCCAGGCCTCGCACCAGGCGGACGGCACTCGCCGGGAGGTAGTCGGCGTCGATCCGATCCCGCACGTGCCACACCACCGGGACGCCCGCCAGGCGCCCGGCGGCGGCGCCGTAGAGGGCCGCCTTCAGCGAATTGGTGTGGACCAGGTCGGGTCGCAGGGCTCGCAGCCGGCGGGCGACGCGAGCGGTGTAGGCCGACGCCCGGAGCGCCGAGCCGAGCGGCAGCGCCGCCGGCGACACCGCCTGGCGGCCGAGCCCCCGCGCCCGCTCCGCCATGGGAACCACCTCGACGGAGATGCCGGCCGATACGAGTCGAGCCACCAGTGGGCCGTCCTCGGCCAAGATGACATGGGCGTCCACCCCTTCGAGGGCGGGAAGGAGCCGGAGCAGGGCCAGCTCCCCGCCCGACAGGCGGGCGCAATGGTCGAGGTAGACGACGCGGACCTTGCGGGACGCCGACGGATCGGCGGCGCGGGCATAGATCTCGACGTGGCGGCGGGCCACCGCTCCCCAGGAGAACCCCTCGGCATACGTACGGCAGCGCTCGGGTGGCGGCCGGGCCGCAGCCTCGCCGAGGAGCGCTCCGAGGCGCCCGGCCAGGGCGCCGGCGTCGCCGGCGGGGACGACGAGCGCGGGGTCGAGCGGCCGTAGCGCCTCGGGAAGGCCGCCGACGTCGGTGGCGAGGACGGGCACGCCGCATGCCAGCGCCTCGAGCACCACCAGGCCGAACCCCTCGAGTTCGACGCTCGGCACCACGGCCAGGTCGGCGGCCCGGTACGCGGCCACCAGCGCGTCCTCGTCGACGACGCCGAGGAACCGCACCGAGTCCTCCACGCCGAGCCGGCTGGCGAGCGCCTCGAGCGACCCCCGCTCCGGCCCGTCGCCCACGAGAGCCAGCACGGCGCGAGGAACGCCGCCGGACACGTCGGCCCAGGCCCGGAGCAGCACGTCCACCCCCGTTCTCGGTACCAGGCGGCGCACGGCCACCGCCACCGGCGAGGCCGCGTCGAGCCCGAGAAGGGTCCGGGCCGCCGCCCGGTCGCCGGGTGAGAATCGAGCCAGGTCGACGCCGGGGGGCACGACGCTCACGAGCCACGGGGCCACGCCGTAGCGCTCCACGATCACCCGCTTGAACGCCGCCGACAGGACGATGATCTCGCTGGCCCGGCGATATACGACGCGCTCGACCCCCCGCCGGACGGCGGCGGCCGCGTCGCCACCCTTGCGGTCGCTGACGCTCTCCTCGGCCCACGGTCCCTGGAAGTGCACGACCAGCGGGAGGCGGCGGAGGCGCCCGGCGGTGACCGGCCACAGGGCGAAGAGGGCGAAGTGGGCGTCGACCACGTCGGCTCCGGCGGCCGCCCGCCGGGCAGCGCACGCGTACGTCCACAGGCGCCGGGGCAGGGAACTCCCAGCGGGGGCGGCGGCGAGGACGCCGACCGGAGCGTCTGTCGCGGGGCCGAGCACGACGGCGCCCGCCGCCGCGCCCTCGCCCCGAAGAGCGCCCAGCAGGTCGGCGAGATAGCGGTGCAGTCCGCCGGGGTTGTCGGTGTACCACTCGATCCCGAGGAGGACCGGGCGGGGGCGGGCGCCGCTCACCCTGGGTGGGCGTGGGGGTCCGACCACGTCGTGTGCACGGCCGCCGCGATACCGCACATGGAAGCGGGACTGTACTGGAGGCCGACCGCGGGCCGGGAGACGGGGGCGCCTTGGGGCGCCGAGCGGCGGGATCCACCCGTTGCTTTCGCCGTCCAGAGCGCTAAGCTTTCCGACCGCTGGGTGAAACGGCCCGAAGGGCTCGTTCGTGGCGGCTGGGCCGTGTCGAAGAGGGGGAGACGGAATGATCAATCGGCGGAACGGACCCAAGCGGCGCGCGAGGGCGCTCGTGGCGGCCGCGGCGGCCGCCGTCGCCGCCGTGGCGGTGATTGCCGCTTTCGTGCTCCCGGCCTCCAGCTCGGACAGCAAGGTGGTGGCGGCGGGCAAGCCGAGCACCACCACGTCGTCGAGCACGACAACCGCCCCACCGCCCTATGCCAACGTGAGCATCACCATCGGCGGGCTCACGTTCACCTACTCGCGGACCTCGCTCACGCTCTCCGGGTCGTTCGTGGTGAAGAACGCCAGCGACCGCGGCGTCGGCGTCACGGTGGTGAACCAGTACATCACCCTCCAGTACAAGACCTCCAAGACCGGCGCCTACACCAGCCTGCCGGCTCCTTCGTGCACGTTCTCGCCGAGCACCTCGTACGCCATCCCCTGGAACCAGTCCCAGACGGTGACGTTCACCTGCACCAACGTCGCCGTCCCGGCCGACGCCAAGTACCTGAAGGTGACGGTCCACGTGCAGATCGCCGGCCGGACCACCGACTTCACGTACAGCGCCGACCAGGCGGTGTAGCACGGCGGGGTCCGCCGAGGAGCACCGGTGAGGGCCTGGCGGCGCCTGGCCCTGGCGGCGGCCGGGCTGGTCGTTGTGGCGGCCGGATCGTCGACGGTGGTCGCCCTGCTGGCCCGTCACGATCTGGGCGAGGCCCGCGCCCAGCTCGACGCCGGCCGGGCCGCCCTGCTGAGGTCGGACGGGGCGGCCGCGGCGGCCGCTCTCGGCCGTGCGGACGCCTCACTGCGCCACGCCCGCGCCCGACTCCAGGCCTGGCCGGCCCGGCCCGGTTCCCTGCTCCCCGTGGTGGGCGACCACATGCGGCTCCTGGTCGCGCTGGCCGGCGCGGGCGGCGAGGTGGTCGCCGCCGGCCGCCAGGGCGTCGCCCTGCTCGGCGAGTTCGGGATGGAGGATGGTCACCCGACGGCCGCCTGGCGGGACGGCGGCGTCGACCTCGGGCCGTTCCGGCGCTCGGCACCCCTCGCCGGCGGCGCCGAGCGCCACCTGTCGAGGGCTGCCCGGCTGGTGTCGTCGGCCAGGCCGACGCTGCTGCTGGGTCCTGCCCGCAGGGTCCGCCGCAGCGCCCTGGACTCGATCGAGGAGGCCAGGACGAAGGCGGCCGTAGCCGCCGACCTGTCGTACCTGGTACCCCGGGTCCTCGGCGCGGACGGCCCTCGCCGGTGGATCGTCGGCGCCGAGAACCTCGGCGAGCTCCGCGGCAGGGGCGGCTACATCGGATCCCTCGGTGTCCTCGAGACCGATGGTGGACGGATCAGCATGGGCCCCTTCACGCCGACGACCGACCTGCCGGCGCTGCGGGTCGCCGCCCCCCTGTCGTCCCTGCCCCCCGAGTACCAGCAGCACTACCTCGACCTGGGCGCCCTGGCGTCGTGGCCCAACGTCACCATGAGCCCCGACTTCGCGTCCGGTGCCTCGGTGCTGCTCGACGGCTTGCGCGACTCGGGCGCGCCGGATGCCGACGGCGTCGTCTCCACCGACCCCCGAGCCCTCTCGTACCTGCTGGAAGTCACCGGGCCCGTGACCGTCGACGGGCTGGCCGAACCGATCACCGCGGCCAACGTGGTCGACTGGTCGCTGAACGGCGCCTACTTCGCCTTCGCCGACGAGAGCGCCCGCAAGGAGACGCTTGGGCGCATCGCCGGGGCCGTGTGGACGCGGCTCAGCGACGCCGAGGGGCTCGACGGCCGGCGGCTGGCGGCGGCGCTCGGCCGCGCCCTCGCCGAGCGGCACATGGTGCTGTTCTCGCGGCAGGCGGAGGAGCAGGCGGTGATCGAGCGCCAGGGGATCGGCGGTCGTCTCCGCGGGAGTCCGAGCGACTACCTCCTCGTGCTGGGGCAGAACCTCGGCGAGAACAAGATGGACTACTACCTGCGGCGCAACATCACGTACGACGCGACGATCGAATCGGACGGCTCCGTCGACAGCACCCTCACCATCGAGGTGCGGAACGTGGCGGACCCCGCCGCCACCCTCCCGGACTGGATCGGCGGGCCCCGCCCGGCGATCAACCTGGCCGCCGGCTCGGCCCGCACCTACCTGAGCGTTTTCGTCCCGCGCACCGCGGTCATGACGGAGTTCCGCGACGGCGGGCGGGCGGCGGGCGGCTACGACACCAGGTTGGAGCTCGGCAAGCGCGCCTTCGACGTCACGCTCGACGTCGCTCCCGGGGCGGCGAGAGTCGTGTCGCTCCACTACCACGTCCCCCGTGTCGCAGCCGGCCGCCCCTACTGCCTCGTCCTCCAGAACCAGGCCACGGTGCGGCCCGACTCCTGGGCCGTCGACGTGAGACAAGGGGGCAAGCCGGCGGTGCGCTGGCAGGGCCTGCTCTCCGGCGACCGCGAGCTGGCGGCGTAGGCACCAGGGCGCCCGCCCACCAGTCACGACGGTGGGCGACCCGCAGCCTCCGGAGAGCCGCTGGCGGCCCGACGCCGGCTCGCCGCCCCCCCATTGCCGTTGCCGGCGACCGCGGCGGCCGGAGCCATGAGCTCCTCCAACTCGGCGGCCGTGAGCGACTCGCGGTCGAGCAGGGCCTGGGCCACCCGCTCGAGCGCCGCCCGGTGGGCCGCCAGCACCCGTCCGGCCTTCTGCATCGCCGCGTCGGCCAGGTGGCGGATGGCCTCCACCGTCTTCTCCGACGGTGCGCCGTTCCCGAGGGCCGTGACCTCGATGGCGCCGAGCGGGCCCAGTTCGTCGCTCATGCCGTACTCGACGACCATCCGGCGAGCGAGGGCGACCGCCGCTTCGATGTCGCTGGCCGCCCCCGCCCCGGTCTCCCCGAACACCTCCTTCTCCGCCGCATACCCCCCGAGATGGGTGGCGAGGCGCCCGAGCAGGTCGGTTCGGCTGTAGACCACCCGGTCGTGGGCGTCCATGGTGAGGCAGTGGCCGAGGGTGCCGCCCCGGGGTGCGATGGTGAGCTTGTACGGCGGCGCTGCACCCTCCACCATCCGGGCGACCAGGGCGTGCCCCGCCTCGTGGTAGGCGACCGCCCGGCGCTCCTCGTCGGTCATGAGGTGCCCGCGCGAGGTCACGCCCAGGTAGGCCCTGTCGAGCGCCTCGTGGACCACGGCCATGTCGACCTGGGTGCTTCCCCGTCTGGTGGCGAGCACCGCCGCCTCGTTGAGCATCCCGGCCAGGTCGGCGCCCGAGAACCCACGGGTGAGCCCCGCCAGCGCGTCGAGGTCGACGTCGGGTGCCAGGGGCTTCCCGGCGGCGTGGATGTCGAGGATGGCCCGGCGCCCGGCGCGGTCGGGGGCAGTGATCTCGACCTTGCGGTCGAAGCGGCCGGGGCGGACGAGGGCGGGGTCGAGTATGTCGGGACGGTTCGTGGCGGCGATGATCACGACCGCCGATCGGGACTCGAACCCGTCCAGCTCGGTGAGGAGCTGGTTGAGCGTCTGGTCGTGCTCGTGGCTGGCACCCGTGCCGCGACTGGCGCCGACGGCGTCGAGCTCGTCGATGAAGACGATGGCCGGGGCCACCGACCGCGCCTCGGCGAACAGCTCGCGTATCCGAGCGGCTCCTTCGCCGACGAAGACCTCGACGAACTCCGACGCCGACGCCGAGATGAAGGCGGCATTCGCCTCGCCGGCCACCGCCCGCGCCAGCAGCGTCTTCCCGCAGCCCGGTGGGCCCGACAGGAGGATGCCCCGCGGCGGAGTCGCCCCCATCTCGGCGAATCGCTCCGGGCTGGCGAGGTAGTCGCGCACGTCGCCCAGCTCGTCGATGGCGTCGCCGACGCCGGCCACGTCGTCGAAGGTGATCCGCTCGTCGGCCGATGACCGCCGCCCCACCGACCGGGCCCGGAGCGAGAGGCGCCGCTGGCGCTCGGGAGCCCGCAGCGTGCGCTCCAGCGCCTCCTCGAGCTCCCCCTGGCCGACGGCGTCGCGGCCGCGGCGGCCGGCCAGCAGCGCTGCCTCGTTCATGATGCTGGCCAGGTCCGCACCGGTGAGCCCGTGCGCCTTCGACGCGATGGCCCGCAGGTCGACGCCGGCGGCGAGGACCTTGTGGTGCCCGTAGAGCTCGAGGATGGACAGCCTGCCTTCCTCGGTGGGGAGCTCCAGGCCGACGGTGCGGTCGAAACGCCCGGGCCGGATCAAGGCCGGATCGAGGACGTCGGGGCGGTTCGTGGCGGCGAGCACGATCACGCCCGCCGACGACGACGAGAACCCGTCCATCTCGGCGAGGATCTGGTTGAGCTCCTCCTGGCCGGCGACCGACGTTTGACGGTCGGTGGCCGTCCCCGTGCGGGAACGACCCAGCGAGTCGATCTCGTCGATGAACACGATCGCCGGCGCCATCTGCCTGGCTTCGGCGAACAGGTCGCGGATCCGCGACGAGCCGACCCCGACGTGGCGCTCCAGCAGCTCGGGCCCGGTGACGCTGACGAAGGCGGCGTTCACCTCGCCGGCGAGGGCCCGGGCGAGGAGCGTCTTGCCGCACCCCGGCGGGCCGTACAGGAGCACCCCCTTCGGCACGCTCGCCCCGAGGGCCAGGTACCGCTCCGGCGCCGTGAGGAACTCCCGGATGTCGGCCAGTTCCTCGACGGCGGCATCCTGGCCGGCGACGTCGGCGAAGGTGACCTTCCCCTCGTCCACGAGGCGGCGCCCCACGTGGCGGTCACGCATCGAGAGCCGGCGCTGGCGCTCGGGCGCGCCGAGCAGCCACGTGAGCCCCCGATCCAGGTCGTCCTGGTCGATCGCCTCTTTCCCGGCGCGCCCGGCGAGGAGGGCCGCCTCGTTCATCACCGCCGCCAGGTCGGCGCCGGTGAGCCCGACCGCCTTGCGAGCGACTGCGCCGAGGTCGACACCGGGCGCCAGCCGCTTGCGCCCGGCGTGCACCCTCAGGATCGCCAGGCGGGCGGCCTCGTCGGGACGCTCGAGACCGACGGTGCGGTCGAAGCGCCCCGGCCGGAGGAGGGCCGGGTCGAGGATGTCCGGGCGGTTGGTTGCCGCCAGGACGATGATGCCGCTCGAGTTCGAGAACCCGTCCATCTCGGCGAGCACCTGGTTGAGGGCCTGCTCCTGCTCCGTGCTGTGGACGACGCCGGCGCCGGTGCTGCGGGCCCGGCCGATCGAGTCCAGCTCGTCGATGAAGATCACGGCCGGCGCGTTCTCCCGGGCTTCCCGGAAGAGATCGCGGACCCTGGCGGCGCCGACACCGACGTACAGCTCCACGAAGTCGGAACCCGAGATGGAATAGAAGTTGGCCCCCGCCTGGCCGGCCAGTGCCCGAGCCAGCAGGGTCTTGCCGCACCCGGGCGGCCCGTACAAGAGCACGCCGCGGGGCACCTCGGCCCCGAGCGAGGCGAAGCGCTGCGGATCGGAGAGGAAGGTCTCGATCTCCCGCAGCTCGGCCACCGCCGCGTCCTGGCCGGCCACGTCGGCGAAGGTGACGGCGCCGTCCCTGGCGCTGATCCGCCGCGCCCCGCTGCGGACCTTGAAGAGCCCGGTTCCCCGCCTCGAGGAGACGATGATGTAGGCGAACAGCAGGATCAGGATCAGGCCGGGGAACAAAATCCCGGCCAGGTTGGCCACCCGCTTGCCGGACTGCTGCTCGACGCTCGTGGGAACGTGGTTCTCGAGGAGCAGGTCGATCAGCCTCTCCTGCTGGTTGTCCTTGAGGTAGGGGGCGTTGTAGCGGGCGCGCCGGCCGTCGTCGCGCGTGTAGGTGCCGACCACGTAGGCGTCTGCATTGAGGATCTTGGCGTTCACCAGGCGGTTGTTCTGGGCCAGGTCGAACAGGGTGTCGAGGCGGAGCCTGTCGCCCCCGACGTGCGGCTGGGAGTAGCTCAACAGGGCGAGGAAGGCGCCGAGGAGGAGCAGGACACAGGCCGTCGTGAAGAGCCCGAAGCGGCTCGAACCGCTGAGAAGCGCCTTGCGCCGCCGTCGCGGCCGCTTGTTCGTCGATGGCATCGCCTGAGTCCCCTCCGCTGTATCGATAGGCTAACAAGGAGACGTGGCAAACAGACACGACCAGGCGGGGCGCCGTGTCCGGGGGGCAGCGGTGGTGTTCCTCAGCCTCGGCGTCGTCGCCGCGTCGCTCCTCGCCGCCCCGGCAGCCGCCGTAGTCGGACCGTCTCGCCCGGTGCCGCTCGTGCGCCTGCCCTTCCCCCAGGAGGACGGCTCGCTCACGCCGTACACCTTCGAGCTCGGCTACCCGCTCGTCACCCTCGTGTACGACACCCTCCTCTGGCGCGACACCAGCGGCGTTCCGCAGCCGTGGCTGGCCCAGTCGATAGACACCAGCGCCGACGGGCGCCGGCTCACCGTGCGGTTGGCCGACGCCCGGTGGCAGGACGGCCCGCCGGTGACCGCCGACGACGTGGCGTTCACCTTCGGCTATGTGGCGTCCCACCGTCACCCTCGCTTCACCCCCGAGTTGGAGGCCGTGGACCACGTCGACGCCGTCGACACCCGCACCGCGGTGATCAGCCTCCGGCACGCCGCCCCGGGATTCCGCGACCAGCCCCTCGCCGATCTGCCGATCCTCCCCGCCCACCTGTGGCGGGGCCTCGGCCCGTCGCAGGTGGCCCCGCCCGGCCTCCCGGTCGGGAGCGGGCCGTACCGGCTGGTGGAGCACACCGTGGACACGAGCTACCGGTTCGAGGCCTTCGACGGCTACTTCCGGGGGCCACCGGCGGTCCGCGCCCTCGACGTGCCCATCATGGGGGACGCCACCAAGACCATCGCCGCGCTCGACCGCCACGACGTCGACATGCTCCCGGTGAGCCTCCCCGAATCGGCGGCGGCCGGCGTCGACCGGGTCGACACGCGGGTGCTCAAGGGCCCCGCGTACGCGGGCACCGTCCTGCTGTTCAACGTGCGGACGCCGCCCTTGGACCGGACCGAGGTGCGGCAGGCGCTGAGCCGGTCACTCGACCTCGGGCGCATCGCCCGGGCCGCCGGGCGCGACGCCGTGCCCGCCGACCGCGGCTACGTCCACCCAGAGTCACCGTGGGCGACCACCGACGTGCTCCACTCCTACCAGCCGGGGGAAGCCGAAGCCACCTTGGCGGCCGCCGGCCTGAACGCCGTCAAGATCGTCGTCCCGGACAACGACCCGATTCGCCAGGCGGCCGGGCGCGAGGTGGTCCTCGCCCTTGCCGGCGTCCACGTCCGAGCCGAGCTCACGCCCCTTTCCTCGGACGCCCTCGGACGGGCCATCGGCGAGGACGGCTCCGACCCGTCGTTCCAGTTGGCCATCGCCGCCGAGCCGGCGCTCACCTCCTACGACCCCGACTTCCTGCGGCGCCTTTTCGGGTCGCCGCCGGCCGACGGGGCACTCAACTACTCGGGGTACCGGAGCGCCGCGTTCGACGACCTGGCCCGCCGCATCGCCTCGACGCCCGACCCGGCGGCCCGCCGGGCGGCCGTCGCCGATGCCCTACGGCTGCTCGCCGCCGACGCCCCGGCCGTGCCGCTGTTCTTCGCCGACGGCGCCTTCGCCTTCCGGCCGGCGGTCTACGACGGCTGGATCTTCATCAAGGGCGCCGGCATCTTCGACAAGCGGTCGTTCGTGGAACCCGCCCCGGCAACCCAGGTCGCCGCCCGGCCCGTGGTGCCCGAGGCGCCGGCTCGGCCGTTCCCGTTCGGAAAGGCCGCGCTCGCGGTCTTCGCCGTCGTCGTCGCACTGGCGGTCGGCGCGGCGGTGAGCAGCGTGCGGGGCGCAGCTAGGCGGAGATGAGGTCGCGCAGGCTGCCGCCGGTGAAGTCGCGCAGCTTGGCGATGGCCTTGCCCTCGATGTGGCGGATGCGCTCCCGGCTCACGCCGAACTTGGCCGCCACCTCGGCCAGGGTGCGGGGCTCGCCCCGGTCGAGGCCGTAGCGCAGGCAGAGGATCTCCCGCTCCCGCTTATCGAGCCGCTCGAGGAGGCCGGCGACCTGGGCCGGCACCATGGAGGCGAGGGCCGCCTGGTCGGTGGGGAGGGCGGCGTTGTCGACCACCAGCTCGCCCAGCTCGGTGTCGCCGGAGTCGCCCCGGGGCTCGGAGAGGGAGACGGGGTCGACGAGGTAGGGCAGCAGCTCCTCGATCTTGGCCAGCGGCATGGTGAGGGCCTCGACCAGCTCGAAGGGGAGCGGCGGGCGGCCGTGGGTGGTCTCGAAGGCGACGACCGCCTTGCGCAGGCGCAGCAGCTGGTCGACGGCGTGGACCGGGAGCCGGATGGTGCGGCTGGTGTTGGCGATGCCACGGCTGATGGCCTGGCGCACCCACCAGGTGGCGTAGGTGGAGAACTTGAACCCGCGGGAGGCGTCGAAGCGCTCGACGGCCCGGATCAGGCCCATGTTGCCCTCCTGGATCAGGTCCAGCAGGGGAAGCCCCGAGGCCCGGTAGCCCTTGGCGATGGACACCACCAGGCGGAGGTTGGACTTCACGAAACGGGAGGCGGCGTCCTCGCCGCGCTTGACCACGGCCAGCAGGTGGAGGCGGTCCTCCTCGGCCTCGGGCGTACCCGACTCGAGCTGGTCGGCCGCCCACCGGCCCTGCTGGATGAGCTGGGCGAGGTGTGCCTCGTCGGCCTTCGTGAGCAGCGGGTGCTTGGCAATGTCGTTCAGGTAGAGGCGGACCCCGTCCTCCTCGACGCTTCGAGCACTCCGCTCGCTCACCACAGCCGGTTCCAACCCTCCCGATCGAGGAGACCCCCAGTACTGTCTCCGCGCATGTAGAGACTAGTCAAGCCTCCAGAATTATTCACAACGGGTGACGATTTCATCGCGTGCTCATGGTTTTTCCCCTTACGCCGAGCCCTTGAACAACTCGGGAGCCGCCGGGCAGTCGGGTCCCTGGTCGTCGGCGAAGGTTTCGCACAGGCCCTCGGGTCCGACGATGCTGTCACAGAGGTCGAGAGGAACGATCTCCTCGGCTCGCTCCCACGGCGGCACGGCGGTGGCGCCGAGCCTCGCCTCCAGGGCCGACCACAGCCGGCCGGGGAGCCTCCGACCGACGCCGGCCACCAGCCACACCGGCACGCCGGCCGAGCGGGCCACCGCCGCCGCCGCCCGGGATCCGGGCGCCGCCACGAACGCCCGGGGACCGACGGCCGCAGCCTCGAGCACGACCAGGTCGGCGCCGGCGACCGCCGCGCCCAGCCCGGCGTCGGGCACGTCCTCGGCGTCGACGCCCGCCGCCCGCAGCCAGCGGGCGAACCCGACCGACTCGCCGTCGGAGGACACCACCAGCACGGCTGCGTCGCCGCGCCGGCGCAGGCCGACGGCCGCCAGCTCCGGCCATCCCACCACCACGACGGCCGCCCCCTCGGGGAGGGCGCCGGCCAGGACGGCCGGCGTGGGATCGGCGTCGAGGAGGTCGGCCGAGGTCCACGCCTCGGCGACGGGGTCCGGCGAGCACAGCACCCGTGCCGCCACCCACCACACCGGCCCGGCCGCCGGCTGGCGCTCCACCAGCCGCCGGCAGGCGGTGACCAGGCCGGCCGCGTCGGGGCCGAGGCCGGCCAGCGCCATCGCCGCCTCCTGGGCCAACAGGCCGGGGCCGGCGCCATCGGTCCGGGCGACGGACCGCAGCCGTTCCATGGGATGCACCGGATCCCCACGGTACCGCCCCCCGCTCGTCTCGCCCCGGGAAGGCCCCCTCCGCTACCCTCGCCCGCCGTGGCCAGCGCTCCGCCTCTCGACCTCGACCTGGCGCCTCTGAACGGCGAGCCCCGCAGCGTGGCCGCGTGGCTCACCACGTTCCACCTGGTCTTCGTCGCCCTCGACCCGTTCACCTACGAGAGCGCGTGGCTCCTGCCCACGGCCGCCCGGGTCCTCACCGGGTTCCAGGAGGCCGACTGCCGCACGGCCTGGGTGGTGGCCGGCACGCCCGACGAGTGCCGGCAGTTCCTCGGTCCCCTGGCCCGCGAGATCCTCACCTTCTCCGACCCCGACCGGGAGGCCATCAAGGCGTTCGGCCTGGAGCGGCTGCCGGCGCTGGTGCACGTGGGCACCGACGGCTCCATCATCGGCTCGGCCGAGGGCTGGGACCCGCTCGAGTGGCGGGGCGTGGCCACCCGCCTGGCCAAGATCATGGCCTGGTCGGCGCCCAAGATCCCCGGCCCCGGGGACCCCGGCCCCTACCCCGGCTCCCCCGCCCTCGGCTAGCGGACCCCGCCGCGGGTGAGGCCCAGCACGTCGAGGGCCCGGTCCAGCTCCTCGTCCGTCATCCAGCCCCGCTCCCTGACGATCTCCCTGATCGACCGGCCCGACTTCACCGACTCCTTCACCACCTCGGCCGCCCGCTCGTAGCCGATGTGGGCGTTGAGGGCGGTGCCCAGCGAGGGGGACGACTCGGCATAGGCCCGGCAGCGGTCGGCGTCGGCTTCGATGCCCGCCACGCACGAGTCGGCCAGCAGCACGCTGACGGCGGCCAGCAGGCGCACGGACTCCAGCACGTTGCGGGCGATCATCGGCATCATCACGTTCAGCTCGAGGTTGCCGGCGGCCCCGCCGAAGGCGACGGCGGCGTCGTTGCCCACCACCTGGGCGGCCACCTGCACCACCGCCTCGGGGATCACCGGGTTCACCTTGCCGGGCATGATCGACGAGCCCGGCTGGAGGTCGGGCAGGCGGATCTCGGCCAGGCCGGTGCGGGGGCCGCTGGCCAGCCAGCGAAGGTCGTTGGCCAGCTTGGTGAGCGACACGGCGATGGTGCGCAGCACGCCGCTCAGCTCGACCAGGGCGTCGCGGCCGCCCTGGGCCTCGAAATGGTCGGCCGCCTCCACCAGGTCGAGGCCGGTGCGGTCGGCCAGCCGCCGCACGGTGCCGGCGGCGAACCCCGGCGGGGCGTTGATCCCGGTGCCCACCGCCGTGCCGCCGAGGGGCAGTTCCAGGACCCTGGGCAGCACCGACGCCAGCCGCTCGGCGCCCAGCTCCGCCGCCCGCGCCCACCCGCCGAACTCCTGGCCGAGGGTCACGGGCGTGGCGTCCATCAGGTGGGTGCGGCCCGACTTCACCACCTCGGCGAACTCGCCCTGCTTGGCCCGCAGCGCCGCCGCCAGCCGGCCGAGGGCGGGGACCAGCGAGCCGGTGACCAGGCCGGCGGCGGCCACGTGGATGGCCGTCGGGAACACGTCGTTCGTGGACTGCGACGCGTTGACGTGGTCGTTGGGGTGGACGGGGCGGCCGAGGCGGGCGGAGGCCAGCTCGGCCACGACCTCGTTCATGTTCATGTTCGACGACGTGCCCGACCCGGTCTGGAACACGTCGACCGGGAACTGGTCGCCGTGGGCACCGCCGGCCACCATTCGGGCGGCCTCGGCGATGGCGGCCGCCATGCCGGCGTCCAGCACCCCCAGCTCGGCGTTGGACTCGGCCGCGGCCGCCTTGATCTCCGCCAGCGCGACCCGCAGCGCCGGGTCGATGGGCTGGCCGGAGACGGGGAAGTTGTCCACCGCCCGCTGGGTCGATGCGCCCCAGAGGGCGCCGTCAGGGATGCGGACCTCGCCCATGGTGTCGTGTGCCACCCGTTCGCCCATCGAGGTCACCGTAGCGTCGGTACTGGCCTTTGCAGGCCCGGTGCGCCTACCGTTTGCCCCGAGATGACGACCCCGCGTCATCGGCGGCTGGGCATCGTGTCGTGCGCGCTCGTGCTGTCGACCCTCGTCGGCGCCGGCGGCCCCACGCGCGCCGCCTTCGGGGACGCCATCGCCGACAAGCGGGCCGAGGCGGAGCGCATCGCCAAGCAGCTGGCCGCCGAGAGCGACCGGGTGAGCCTCCTGGCCGAGCGGCTGAACCAGGCCCAGCTCAAGGCCGACCAGGTGGCGAAGCAGGTGAAGGTGGCGGAGGGCGAGCTGGCCGCCGCCGACCAGGAGCTGGAGGCCGTCCGCGGCCGTCTGCGCGACCGGGCGGTGGCGTCCTACGTGCAGGGCGGCCAGGGCGCCGGGGAGCTGCCCCTCGACCAGCTGATGGCCAGCGGCTCGGCCAACGACGTGGTGGTGCGGCGGGCCTACGTGGCGTCGGTGGCGGGCCAGGAGCAGGCCACCGCCGACGCCCTGGAGGCCGCCCAGGAGGTCCGGCGGGCCAGCAAGGCCAGCCTCGACCTGGCCAAGCGGTCGGCGGACGCCCTGCTGGCCGACGTGCGCACCCAGCGCCAGGCGGCCGGCCAGGCGGTGGCCGCCCAGCGGGCGACCCTCGACAACGTCCAGGGCGAGCTGGCCGGGCTGGTGGCTGCCGAGCAGGCCCGCCGGGCGGCCGAGGAGGCCCGCCGGGTGCAGGCCGAGCTGGCCGCCCGCCAGGCCCGCGAGGAGGCGGCCCGCCAGGCGGCCGAGGAGGCCCGGCGGGCGGCGAGCGGAGGGCTGCTCGGCTCGTCGCGCGCCACGCCGGCCGACGACGGCGACGCCCCGCCGCCGGCGTCGGGCGCCGAGGCGGCGGTGGCCGAGGCCAAGCGCCAGCTCGGCAAGCCCTACGAGTACGGGTCGCCGGGGCCGGACAGCTTCGACTGCTCCGGGCTCACCAGCTGGGCGTGGCGGGCCGGCGGGCGCTACCTCCCCCACTCGTCCGCCGCCCAGTACGGCGCCACGGTCCGCGTCCCGGTGTCGCAGGTCCAGCCCGGCGACCTGCTCTTCTTCGGCAGCCCCATCCACCACGTCGGCATCTACGCCGGGGGCGGCGAGATGGTGGAGGCGTCCGAGACCGGGACGCCGGTCCGCATGGCGTCGATCTACCGGTCGGATCTGGTCGGGGTCGGGCGCGTCGGTTAGAAACTGCCGTGCGCGCTGCCGAGCTGTCAGGACGGGGCGGGTGGCTCGGCGTGCAGCGACCGCTCTCGATGGCCCGGCTCCGGGGCCGGGCCGTGCTCGTCGTCTTCTGGGCCCCGTCGAGCGTCGAGTGCCGGCGACTGGTGCCGTACCTGCACCGAGTCGTCGCGGAGGTGGGCGACGACCTGGTCGTCGTCGCCGTCCACGCCCCCCGCTTCCCCGCCGAGGCCCGCCGGCCGGCGGTGGTCGAGGCGGTGGGCGAGCTGGGCATCGCCGACCCCGTCCTCGACGACAGCGACCTGGCCACGTGGAACGCCTACGGCGCCAGGCGGTGGCCAACCGTCGTGCTCGTCACGCCGGCCGGCGAGGTCGTCGGCGCCGTCGACGGTCCCGGCGCCGGGCCGCTGCTGGAGAAGGCGGTCACCGAGATGCTGGAGGACCACGCCGGGGAGCGGGGGAAGGTCCGCCGCAAGCTCCCGCCGGTGGACCGCCTCCTGCCGCCGGCCGGCCCCCTCGCCTTCCCCGGCAAGGTGGCCTGCTCGGCCGACGGCCGGCGCATCGCGGTGGCCGACACCGCCCACGACCAGGTGCTGGTGTGCTCGCTCGACGGCACCGTGCTGGAGGCCCACACCGGCTTCCTCCAGCCCCAGGGGGTCCGCTTCGACGGCGACGGCGTGGTGGTGTGCGACACCCTGGCCGACCGGGTCGTGCGCACCGACGGCGAGGTCCTGGCCGACAGCGTGGGCGCGCCCTGGGACCTGGTGGCCGACGGCGGCTCGTGGGTCATCGCCGAGGCTGCGGGCAACCGGCTGGTGCGGGTGCGCCCGGGCGAGATGCGCGTCCGCCTGGTGGCCGGCACTGGCGCCGAGGGGACGGCCGACGGCGCGGTGGACCGGGCGGAGCTGGCCCAGCCGTCCGGCGTGGCCCGCACCAGGCGGGGCCTGGTGTTCGTCGATGCCACCACCTGCCGCCTGCGGATGGTGGCCGACGACCGGCTGGGCGCGGCCGTCGACACCCTCGCCGGCGACGAGCCGGGCCACCAGGACGGGTCGGCCGTGGTGGCCCGCCTCCAGTTCCCCCTCGGTGTCGCCGCCGACCCGGCGGGCGACGGACCGGTGTACGTGACCGACACCTACAACGACGCCCTGCGGGTGTGGGAGGACGGAGCGCTGCGGACGCTGCCCGTGCCCGGCCTGTGCCGGCCCGGCGGGCTCGACCTGCTCCCCGACGGCCGGTTGGTGGTGGCCGACACCGGGAACCACCGCATCGTGATCGTCGACCCGGCCACCGCCGCCCTCACGCCCGTGGAGATCGACGAGACCTGGGTGCACGGCGACGACGGGCCGGCGGTGCGGCTGGCGCCGGGCCGGTCGGTGGGTATCCGGGTCGGCATCGACCTGGTGGACGAGCAGCTGGACCACACCGCCCCGGGCCCCGTCCACGTCACGCTCTCGTGCCGGCCCGCCGATCTGCTGGCCGGCGGCGGCGCCAGCATCGTGCTCGACGAGGCGTCGGGGTCGGTGGAGGTCACCGGCGGCTGGCCCGGGTCGGGGCTGCTCCTGGTGGAGGTCGTGGCCCGCACGGTGGGCAAGGGCGGTCCCGGCCAGCGGGTCCACCGCACCCGCCACCTGCTCGACGTGGACGTCCGCTGATGAGGGCGGCGACGATCGAGGGCGGGGCGGTCGTGGTCCTCGACCACCCCGACCCGGTGGCGGGCACGGGCGAGGTGCTGGTGCGGGTGGAGGCGGCCGGCGTCAACGCCGCCGACCTGCACCAGCGGGACGGGCACTACCCGGCGCCGCCCGGGTCGCCGCCCGACATCCCGGGGCTCGAGCTGGCCGGTGTGGTCGTCGCCACCGGGCCCGGCGCCGTGCGGTACTCGGTCGGCGACCGGGTGATGGCGGTGGTGGGCGGCGGCGCCCAGGCGGAGCTGTGCACGGTGCACGAGCGGCTGGCGGTGCCGGCGCCGGCCGGCGTGGCGTGGGCCGAGCTGGGCGGCTTCCCCGAGGCCTTCACCACCGCCCACGACGCCCTGTTCACCCAGTGCCGGCTGGCCATGGGCGAGCGGGTGCTGGTGTCCGGGGGAGCCGGAGGCGTGGGGTCGGCCGGCGTCCAGCTGGCGGTGGCGGCCGGCGCGTCGGTGACCGCCAGCGTGCGCGACGCCTCCCTCCGGGACACCGTCGCCCGGCTCGGCGCAGCGGTGGTCGACCCCGGCGGCGTGGCCGGCACCGGCCCCTACGACGTGGTGCTCGAGCTGGTCGGCGCGCCGAACCTGGGCCTCGACCTGGCCGAGGTGGCGGCGGGCGGGCGGATCGCCGTCATCGGCCTCGGCGGCGGCAGCAGGGCCGAGCTCGACCTGCGGGCCCTGATGACCAAGCGAGCCGTGCTGCGGGGCTCCACCCTGCGGGCCCGGCCGCTGGAGGGAAAGGCGGCCGCCGCCCGGGCGGTGGAGTCGCAGGTCCTCCCTCTCCTGGCGTCGGGACGGGTGCGCGTGCCGGTCGCCGCCACCTTCCCGCTGGCCGAGGTGGAGGCCGCCTACGCCCGCTTCGCCGCCGGCGGGAAGTTCGGCAAGGTGGTGCTCGTCAACCCGGCGGGGTGAGCACGGCGCCCTGGGCGACGGTCCGCTCGGCGTTGGTGGTCTGGAGGACGCCGTCGCCGTCGAGGGCTGCGGTGGTGTTGTCGCAGCCGCCGGCGCTGCGGGCCTGGTAGTTCACCGACAGGCCCCGGGCGGTGACGACGGTGCCGTCGGCGGTGCGGGCCTGGAGGCCCGACCACCGCACCGTCACCGACGGGTCGTCGCAGCGGGCGAAGACCTCCGACCACACGACGGGCGAGCCGAGGCGGTCGCCGCCGGCGGCGAGGTGGCGCACCACCGTGGCCTCGCCGCTGCCGAGGTCGGTGACCTCGGCCTGCCAGTGGCCCGGAGGCAGGCCGGGCGACGGCGACACCCGTAGCCGGTACGGACTGTGGGGGCGCCATGGGTAATCGCGCGTGTTGGGGTCGTGCGGAGCGCTCGGGAGGCTGGACTCGGTGCCCCGGAGAAGACCGCCGCCCGGCTCGTAGCCGCCCCAGTTGACGGCCGTGCCGCCGGGGTGGCGGGCGTTCCACTGGAGGCCGGTATGGGCGCCGCCGCGACTGGTGGCGCCGTCGAGGAAGCTCACCTGGAGCGCCCAGAAGTACAGGCTGCCGACCGCCGGCGGGACCACGACCTCCAGCACGGCCGACACCTCGACCAGCGCCACCTGCTCGAGCAGCCAGGTGAGGTGGAACGAGGATGCCCCGTTGGCCGAGGTGGGGCGACCGCTCACCCGGGGACGGTCGGCCCACGGCCAGCGCATTGGCACGACCGTAATGCGGTTGACACCGGCGGCAGCGCGGCTACAGTGGCTCCCAACATCGTGAAAACTTTCACAAGCCTTGAGGAGCGCCTCGAATGACAACTGGAACAGCGGAGGATGGGAGGGCTGGGACGACCGACGGCCACCTCCGCTCCTGCCTGCTCCTGCTCGTCTGCGACGCGCCGGCCCAGGGCGCCGAGCTGACGGGCATGCTCGCCGGCCTCGGCGTGGCCGGCACGGGGCGGGGCTCCGTGCGCCGGGCCCTGCGCAGCCTCCAGGACGGCGGGCTGGTCGACTCGTGGCCGGCGGCCGACCCCGCCGGCCCCGACCGCCAGCACCACTGGGCGACGGCGGCCGGCGCCGCCACGGTGGCGTCGTGGCAGGCGCCTCCTGCCCGTTTCCTGCGCTACTTCCTCGCTCGCGGGCGGGAGGTGCCCGAGCCGGCCCTCGCCGCCCCCTGACTCAGAGGATTTCGTACACCCTCGCGGCGGGGCGGGCGATGACGGCCCGGCCGTCGCGCACGACGATGGGGCGCTCGATGAGGATGGGGTTGGCCACCATGGCGTCGAGCAGTTCGTCGGACGAGGCGTCGTCGAGGCCGAGGGACACGTAGACCGGCTCGCCGGTGCGCATCATGGCCCGCGGGTCGTCGATGCCGAGGAGCCCCATCACCTCCACGAGCTGCTCGCGGGTGGGGGCCTGGTCGAGGTAGCGCACGTAGTCGGCCTCGACGCCCTTCTCGGCGAGGATGCCCTGCACGGTGCGGCACTTCGAGCACGATGGATTGAAGTAGACCTGCGTCCCCATGGAGCCTGCATTCTACGTGGCGGTGGTCGGTCCGGCCGACGCCGACGCCGATGCCGAGGCCCTGGCCGAGGGGGTGGGTTCGGCGCTGGGCGCGGCGGGGGCGGTCCTCGTGTGCGGTGGCCTCGGCGGGGCGATGGCGGCGGCCTGCCGGGGAGCCAAGGAGGCCGGGGGCACCACCGTCGGCCTCCTCCCGGGATCCGACCGGATGGCGGCGAACCCCTGGGTCGACGTGGCGGTGGCCACCGGGCTGGGCGAGGCCCGCAACGCCCTGGTGGTGCGGGCTGCCGACGCGGTCATCGCGGTGGGCGGCGGGTACGGCACGCTCTCGGAGATCGCCCTCGCCCTCAAGGTCGGGCGCCCGGTGATCGGGCTGGCCACGTGGGCGATCCCCGGTGTCGAGACGGTTGCCTTCCCGGGCGACGCCGCCCTGCGGGCCATGGAGCGAGCCGGCCGCTGATCACCGCGGGGACAGGGGGACGGTGGCCCAGAACGTCGCCCCCTCCCCCAGCCTGCTCCCCACACCGACCGTCCCGCCCAGGAGGTCGGCCAGCCGTCGGGCGAGCCACAGCCCGAGCCCTGCGCCCTGGATCCCTGCCTCGACGCTCTGCCGGGTGCGCTCATGCTGCTCGAACACCCTGCCCTGGTCCTCGGCGCTGAGGCCGGGACCGGCGTCGGTGACGTCGAAGCGCACGCACGACCCCTCGGTCCGCACCGACAGGCGAACCGGCTCGCCCGGCGGCGAATGCTGCACGGCGTTGGAGATCAGGGCGTCGAGCAGCTCGTGGACCATGCGCCGGTCGGCGACGACGGACCTCGGCGCATCGGGCAGCACGGTCACCACCACCGGCCGGCCGGCCACCAGCTCCTCGACCAGCCCGGCCACCACGATCTCCACGGGCGCGGTCTCCTCCGCCGGCGGCCGGTCGGGCCGGTGGAGCAGGGCGCCTTCGGCCAGCTCGTGGATCCTCGTGTGGGCCCGCTCGATGGCGTCGAAGGCGTCCCGGCGTCCCTCCTCCCCCAGGCGATCGGCGTGGCGGCGCAGGGCGGAGAGGAACCCGGTGGCGACCGTGAGCGGCGTGCGGATGTTGTGGAGCGCCACGTCGAGCAACGCTCGGCGGGTGGCCTCGAGGCGGGCCTCGGCCTGGCGGGCGGCGGCGAGGGACACGCCCGTGCCGGCGTGCCCCGCCAGTTCGGAGACCAGGACCTCGTCGACGTCGTCGAACAGGTTGCCGCCGGGCTGGTTGGCGACGGCCAGCTCACCCACGACGCCGGCCTCCGACGTGATCGGGACGGCGAGGAGGGCGGCGATGGGGGGGTGCTCCACAGGGATCCCCACGCCGGCCGGATGGTCCCTGATGTCGTCCAGCCGGACGGGCCAACGACCGGTGATCGGCACGGCAAGCAGCCCGACGGCACGCGGCAGCCGGTCGGGGAACAGCTCCCGCTGGCCGTCGTAGGCGAAGTGGCCCACCTCGTCGGTGGTGCCCGGCCGCAGGAGGATCAGCGCGGAGAAGTCGGCGCCGGTCAGCTCCCGGGCGGCCGCCGCGATGCGGGCCAGGAGCACGTCGAGCGACGGCTCGGCCAGCAGGAGCCGGGCCAGGGCGTTCAGGCGCTGGAGCCCGCCCAGCAGACGCTCGTGGTCGCCGCCCTCGGTGGTCATATGGTCGGGCGAGCCTACGTTCGGCCGGGTACCCGCCGTCCGTCCGTTTCGTGAACATCCGGGGCAGGGGATTCCGGTCGGGGCCTGGCGCTGCTACAACAGAACGACGAGCCCCACCGGCGGCCGGCAGGACGGGCCCGGGGCAGAGGAGCGTGCTCTTGGCATTCGGGCCTGGTGACGAGCGGTTGTCGGGTCCGATCGTGACCGCCGACCTGGGCGACGTGGCACCCGCCCTGTTGTGGGTGGCCGACGGCGACGAGGCGCGGGTCAACGCCGCCTGGCTGGCCTTCACCGGGATGACCCCCGAGCAGGCGGCCGGCAGCGGGTGGCTCGGCGCCGTCCACCCCGACGACCGCGCCCACCGCCTGGCGGTCCAGCACGACGCCGCCCGCCGGGGCGACGGCTTCGAGGTGGAGTACCGCCTGCGCCACCACGACGGCGAGTGGCGCTGGGTCCTCGAGCGGGGCGTGCCGCTCCTCGCCGGCTACGCCGGCGCCTGCTTCGACATCACCGCCCGCCGAGCGGTGGAGCAGGAGCTGCTCCAGAGCCGCGACGACCTGCGCCTGGCCCTCGCCGCCGGCGACATGGGCACGTGGGTGTGGGACCGCCGGTCCGGTCGGGTCACCCGCGACCGCAACCTCCAGCTGCTCTACGGGCTCGACCCCGAGGCGTCCGCCGGCCACTTCGACGACTGGGTCGCCCTGGTGCATCCCGACGACCGCGAGCGGGTGGTGGGCGAGGTCCAGCGGGCGGTCGCCGAGGGCGGCAGCTACGAGCTGGAGCACCGCGTGGTCCGGCCCGACGGCGAGGTGCGCTGGCTGGCCCGGCGGGGGGCCGTCTACCTCGACGACGACGGCGGGGTGGCCGGGACCCGCGGCGTGGTCGTCGACATCACCGACCGAAAGCGCGGTGAGGAGGAACGCAACCGGCTGCTGGCCGCCGAGCAGGACGCCCGCCGGGCAGCCGAGCAGGCGGCCGGCCGGGTGGCCCGCCTCCAGGCTGTGACGGCCGGCCTGGCCGAGGCCCGCACCGCCGAGGAGGTGGCCGACGTCGTCGTGGCCCAGGGCGTGGCCGCCCTCGACGCCCGCAGCGGCGCCCTCTTCCTGCTCCGCGAGGGCGAACGGATGGAGACCGTCCGCCACGTCGGCTACGACCTCGACGTGATGGAGCGCTACCGCTCCTTCTCCCTCGAGGCGCCGCTCCCGGTCAGCGAGGCGCTCCGTACCCGGCAGCTGGTGGTCCTGCGGTCCCTGGAGGAACGCGACGAGCGCTACCCGCAGGTGCGGGGCATGCCGAGCCCCAACGTCTCCGTCGCCCTCGTCCCTCTCCTGGTCGGCGAGCGCCGGCTCGGCGCCATCACCTTCGGGTGGGGAAGGCAGCGGGTCTTCGACGAGGCCGACCGGGGTTTCCTCACCACGCTCGGACAGCAGGCGGCCCAGGCCCTGGACCGCGCCCAGTACTACGAGGCCGAGCACGACCGGGCCCAGCGCCACGGATTCCTGGCCGAGGCCAGCCGCGTCCTCGGCTCGTCGCTCGACTACGTGTGGGCGCTGGGCGAGGTCGCCAGCCTGGCCGTGCCCATGGTGGCCGACGCCTGCTCGGTGCACCTCCTGGAGAGCGGCGCCCTCCGCACCGTCGTGCTGGTGGGCTCGGAAGCCGTCGACCCCGCCGTCGCCCGGCAGCTCCGCCAGCGGCCCTGGTGCTTCTCCCCCGCCCAGCTCCTCGACGTCACGGCGTCGGGAGTGCCTCTCCTGGTCACACGCGTCGACGAGGGTCACCGCCGCGAGTGGGCCGAGGACGACGCCCACCTCGCCGCCCTGGACCGGGCGGCCACCCAGTCGGCGATGGCGGTGCCGTTGCGCAGCGGCGACGAGCCGCTCGGCGTCGTGGTGTTCGCCATGGGCGGCTCGGGCCGGCGGCTCGGGCCCTACGACGTGGCGTTCGCCGAGGACCTGGCCGGGCGGATCACCACGGCCATCGCCAACAGCCGGTCGCACCAGGACCGCACGGCCATCGCCCACACCCTCCAGGCGAGCCTGTTGCCGCCCGACGTGCCGGTGCTCCCGGGCCTCGAGGTGGCCGCCCGCTACCGGCCGGTGGGCCGTCACGTCGAGGTCGGCGGCGACTTCTACGACGTGTTCGCCGCCGGCGGCGGCCGTTGGGGGGTGGTGATCGGCGACGTGAGCGGCAAGGGTGTTCCGGCCGCCACCCTCACCGCCATGGCCCGCTACACGGTGCGCACCGCCTCGCGGGGCGACGACCCGCCCTCCGGCGTGCTCGAGGTCCTCAACGCCAGCATCCTCGACCAGGGCGCCGGCGAGCGGTTCTGCACGGTGGCCCTCGCCTTCGTCCGCTTCGACGCGGCAGGCGCCCACTTCACCCTCGCCTGCGGCGGCCAGCCGTCGCCACTGCTCGTGGACAGCGCCGGCCACATCCGCCCGGTCGGCCTGCCCGGCAGCGCCATCGGGCTGTTCGACAAGCCCTCCCTCGCCGACGTCTCCTCGCTGCTCCACCCGGGCGAGACGCTCGTCCTCTACACCGACGGCGTGCTCGAGGCGCGGGGGCCCACCGGCGAGTTCGCCGACGACGGCCTGCTCGAGCGCGCCCTTCGGGACAGCGCCGGCCGGCCGGCCGAGGCGGTGGCCGACGTGATCGAGCGGTCGCTGCTCGAGTTCACCGCCGGCCACCCGCGCGACGACATCGCCATCCTCGTCATCCGCCGGCCTGCCGATCTGTTCCACCAGCACGTCGAGCCCGGCTACCGGGCCGTCCCGCGGCTCCGGCAACGGCTCCGCGAGTGGCTGGGTCTGCACCTCGGCGGCGTCCCCGAGCTGGCCGGCGACACGCTGATGCTGGCCAACGAGCTGGCCACCAACGCCGAGCGGGCGGCGCGCGCCGCCTTCGACGTGCACGTGCAGCTGACGCCGGACGCCGTCACCATCGACGTCTCCGACGACGGCATCGGCTTCGGCGGCGAGATGCCGCTCGCCGCCCCGCCGGAAGACGCCGTCACCGGCCGGGGCCTCCACATCGTCAGCCGGCTGGCCGACCAGTGCATCGTGCGGTCCAGTTCCTGCGGCACCCTGATCCGGGCGGTGAAGTACCGGCCCAGCGGATCGCTCGCCGCGCCCTCGTCGTAGAAGCAGTGCCCGGGGCGGGATTCGAACCCGCACGGCCCTTCCGGGCCAGGGGGGTTTAAGCCCCCCGCGTCTGGCCAGTTCCGCCACCCGGGCGGGCGGCCCACCGTACCGTCGAGGGCAAGGGCGCGTATCAGCGCGGGCACGGGCGCATCCCCCTGCATGGCGCTTCCTCTCCTGACCCTTCGGACGGCGGCGGGTGGGGCACCGCCGGAGACATCCACCTCCAACCGCCCCGCCCGCCTCGTCCTCGTCGCCGCCGGCGTGGTGCCGGTGTCGCTCATCGCCCTGTCGACGTTCGGATACGGGCTCCGAGGCATGGCGCTGCACCTGGCGCTACCGGCCCTGGCCCTCGTCGCCCTGGTCGCCGCCGTCGATCCCGACGCGGGCGCCATCGTCCGCCGCGGGGTGCGGTCCGGCATCGCGGCCACCGCCCTCTACGACGTGTCGCGGTTCGGCTTCCTGTGGGCCGGCGTCGTCCACCGCGACCCGATCCCCCACATCGGGACGGCTCTCGGCCTCGCCCCCGCGGCCCTGTTCGGCTACCTGTGGCGCTACCTCGGCAACGGCGCCGGGCTGGCCCTGACGTTCCGGGCGCTCGGGCTGCGGGGCGAGGCCGCGGGCGTCGCCTACGGGCTGGCGGTGTGCGCCGGGCTGTTCGTCGTGCTGGCGGTGTCGCCGTTCGGGCAGGA
The DNA here is from genome assembly GCA_035689115.1 of Acidimicrobiales bacterium. Classification (GTDB taxonomy): domain Bacteria; phylum Actinomycetota; class Acidimicrobiia; order Acidimicrobiales; genus JAHFUS01. The sequence continues at coordinate 13,069 of DASSMA010000074.1, read as the reverse complement.
GGCGCTGTTCCCGCTCAACACCGGCACGGTGGTCATGGCGACGACCGGGCACGCCATCTTCGGTGCCGTGCTCGGCCGGCTGTCACGCGTCCCGGACTGAGCCCGGCGAGCAGCGCCGCCCACCCGGCCAGCTCCACGGGCCGAGGTTCACCAGCCCGCCGTGGCCGATGCTCACGGCGCCAGCCCGACAGGACCGGCCGGCCCGGGGTGGAAGACCTCTCATCCCGGGCGGGTCCGGCTTCGGTACGGTCGGCGGCGTGGCCGACCCTGTCGCACCCGTCCTGCCGGCGCGAGAGCTGCACCGGGCGCTCCTCGACCGCCAGCTGCTGCTGCAGCGGGCCGACGTGCCGCTGGAGCGGGCGGTGCAGCGCATGGGCTTCGTGCAGGCCCAGTACGCGCCGTCGATGTACATCGGGCTCTGGTCGCGGGTGGCCGGCTTCGAACGAGCCCACCTGACGGCCGCCCTCCGCGAGCGGCGGGTCGTGCAGGGCACGCTCCTTCGTTCCACGATCCACCTCGTCGCCGCCGGCGACTGGTGGCCGGCCGCCCTCGCCGTGCGAGCCCACCGGCGGAAGTGGTGGCTCCGCGCCCACGGCGGCGGGCCCGACCTCGAACGGGAGGTGGCCAGCGCCGCCGACCGAACCCGCGCCCTGCTGGCCGGCGGGCCCCGGCGGCGGGCCGAGCTGGTGGCCGCCCTGGGCGTCGACAGCGCACTGTGGAACGGCATCGGCCTGTGGCTGGACCTGGTGCGGGTGCCGCCCTCGGGGACGTGGGAGCGGCGCAGCGCCGACCTCTACGCCCTGGCCGACCAGTGGCTCGGTCCCCCGCCGGGAGAGCTGGACGAGGCGGACGGGCTGGAGCTGCTGCTGCGCCGCTACCTCGGGGCCTTCGGCCCCGCACCCCTGGGCGACGCCGCCAACTGGGCGGGCGTGCCCGTCGCCGCCATGGCGGGCACCGCCGCCCGCCTCGACCTGTCGCGGTTCGCCGGCGAGGACGGCCGCGAGCTGCTCGACCTCCCCGGCGTCCCGCTTCCTCCCGGCGACCGCCGGGTGCCGGTGCGGTTCCTGCCCACGTGGGACGCCGTCCTCCTCGCCCACGCCCGCCGGGCCGGCGTGCTGGCCGAGGAGCACCGGCCGCTGCTGTTCTCCACCAAGTCGCCGCAGTCGACGCCGTCCTTCCTCGTCGACGGCCGGGTGGCGGGCACCTGGCGCTTCGACGAGGGGCGGATCGCCGTCCGCCCGTTCGCCGCCCTGCCGGCGCGCGTGCAGCGGTCCGTCGACGCCGAGGCCGCCCGCCTCCTAGACCTGCACCGCTGACGGCCAGGCGGCGTCGGGCTCAGGCTTGGCTGTCGTGGAGCCCGATGCCACGCTGGAGCGGTGTCGGACGACGGGATACGGATTCAGCGGCCCCTTCCCGGGCTGCTCGTGGCCGACGGCCTGTTCGCGGGGGTCGCCGACGAGTTCCGAGCTGCCGTCGAGGCCGTGCCGCTCGAGATCCAGCGGGTCGGACTGGCCCGAGTGGACGGGCTTCCGGAGCGGCGTAGCCGCGGCACGACCACCGAGCCGTCCATCCCGGCACTCCTGTGGCCGCTTCTCGAGCCGGTGTTGCCGCCGTTGCCCGAGTGGTTCGACGCCGGCGAGACGCCGCAATTGGACCCGCCGGTCACATCGTGGCGCGCCGTGGGCTGCAACCCGATGACCCGCGTCTACCGCTACAGCTTGGGAGAGCGCTTCGCGCCGCACGTGGACCGGCCCTGGCGTCCCACTCCGGCCAGGCGGTCGTTCCTGACCGTCCTCGTGTACCTGCCCTCGGGGGCTCCTTGTCTCGGAGGCGAAACGGTCGTCTACGGGACCGCCGTGACATGCACCGACTGGCGCTGCGTGACCTTCGATCACCGACTTCTTCATGAGGGCAGGCCCATCGAGAAGGGTGAGAAGCTCGTCGTTCGCAGCGATGTCGTCTACGAGGCCGGCCTCTGAGCTACGCGCCATGTTTCGGTCCGGATTTCTCGGAGGCCCGAGCGCACCCGGCAACGAGTCCACGGCGGCAACATGCCGGCGGTCGCCGGATCGCCGGCGACGCACGACGACCATGGAGGTGCGAAGCGTGGCTCCGATAGCGCGGATGCGGGCCGTGGTGATCGACTGCCCTCACCCGAGGGCCCTCGCCGACTTCTACAGCGCCCTGGTCGGCGGCGAGCTCACGCACGTGGAGGACGACTGGGTGTCGCTTCGCGACGGGGCCGACGTCCGGCTGAGCTTCCAGCGGGTGAACGGCTTCCGGGCCCCGCGGTGGCCGGACGGCGAGCCGCCCCAGCAGCTCCACGTCGACGTGACGGTCGACGACATCGACCGAGCCGAGGCCGCCGTCCTCGCCTTCGGCGCCACCAAGCACGCCTTCCAGCCCGGTGACCCGGATGCCGGCGGCAGCCCGGACGACAACTGGCGCGTGTACCTCGACCCGGCCGGCCATCCGTTCTGCCTGTGCTGGGACCGAGGGAGCGCGTCTACTCGACGTCCGGCCGCCTGCGGGCCGACCGCCAGGCGACCGCCGTCGCCGTGATCGCGCAGCACGCCAGTGCGCTCGCCGCGATCGGCCAGGCAATCGAGCCGTCCCGGCCTCCACGTGCCACGGCACCTCCGGTGTCGAAGCCCGACAGGTCGAAGGAAGGGCCACTCCACGAGATCCAGAGGACGACACTCACGTAGAGTAGCGACATCGTGACCACGGTGAGCGCGATGGCCGGCCATCGACGGCGCCAGCGCGACCTCGCCACCGGCCAACTGCCTCAGGCGCGATTGGCAAACGCCGGGACGACGAGGAGAAGGAACGTGGTGCCGGGTGTCTGACTGACGCCCATGTCACTCGTCAGGTCGTCGAAGCAGGACTCGCAGACCGAGACCGTGAGTGCCGACGGGAGGCCGTACTCCGTGGCCGCAACGTCGATCACCAGGCCGCTCTTGATCGTGCGGGCGCAGGAGTCGCACCACGCATCCTCTCCTTCCCCGGCATCCGCGACCGCGAGCACCGTGCCTTCGCCCCAGTCCACTTCGCCGAGGATACGGCTCGCCACTGACCGTGGCGAACGGCGGCGCCGGGCGCGAGCTGAAGGGGAGGTTACGACGAAGGAGTACTTCGTCAACGGCCAGGGGTGCCCGCGGCGCACGGCCAACGCCACGCTGGTGGTCAACGAGACGTTCGAGGTCGCCACACGGGATCCCCAGCCGGGGTGCCGCCGCCTCGGTCGACGTGATCGAACGTGTGTTCGCTACAGTGACGTCGTGCCCCCGTCGCCCGGCGCCACGATCCTCCACGCCGACCTCGACGCCTTCTATGCGTCGGTCGAGCAGCTCCTGGACCCGTCGCTGCGGGGCCAGCCCATCGCCGTGGGGGGCGGGGTCGTCCTGGCGTCGTCGTACGAGGCCAAGGCATTCGGCGTGGCGGCCGGCATGCCGGGGTGGCGGGCCCGCCAGCTGTGCCCGGGCCTGCGGTTCGTCGGCGGTCACTTCCGGCAGTACCAGGAGCTGGGCGACCAGGTGGTCGGGGTGTTCCGCGACTTCACGCCGCTGGTCGAGCGGATCTCCATCGACGAGGCGTTCCTCGACGTGGCCGGTGCCGGGCGCCTGTTCGGCCCGCCGGCCGCCATCGCGGTCGCCGTCCGCCGCAGGGTGCGCGACGAGATCGGCCTGCCGGTGTCGGTGGGGGTGGCCCGCACCAAGCACCTGGCCAAGATCGCCTCCCAGGTGGCCAAGCCCGACGGCCTGGTGGTCGTGGAGCCCGGGCACGAGGTCGCCTTCCTCCGCCCCCTGCCTGTCCAGCTGATGTGGGGGGTCGGCCCGGTGACCCACGCCCGCCTCCTCGACCGGGGCATCCGCACCATCGGCGAGCTGGCCGACACCTCGTCGAGCGTGCTCGAGCACCTGCTCGGTCGGGCGGCGGGGAACAAGCTGTGGTCGCTGGCCGCCAACGCCGACCCGCGGCGCATCGTCACCGACCGCCGCTCGTCGTCGGTGGGAGCCCAGTCGGCGCTGGGGCGACGGCCGGCCGGCGAGGACCTGCTGTGGTCAACCCTCGGCCATCTGGCCGACCGGGTGGCCGGGCGGATGCGGGCCGCCGGGCGGGCCGGGCGCACCGTCACCGTCCGAGTGCGGTTCCCGGGCATGCGGTCCGTCACCCGCTCCACCACCCTGCCGGTCGCCGTGTCCAGCACCCGCACGCTCACCGAGGTGGCGGTGGAGCTGGCCCGCACCGCCCTGGCCGACCACCCGGCGGAGCGCGAGGTCACCCTCCTCGCCGTGTCGGTGTCGAAGCTGGTGAGCGAGCAGGCCCTCCAGCTCGAGCTGGCCCTCGGCCTGGCCGACCAGCGCCACCGCCCCGGCGCGGCGGCCGCCGCCCGCTGGTCGGTGGACCGCTCCATGGACGCCGTCCGGGCCCGGTTCGGGCGGCGGGCGGTCGCCTACGCCCGCAACGCTTTCTCTGCCGGCGGAGTGCCCGACGAGTTCCGCGAGCTGGCCGAGCACGACCCCTCCGCCCCGCCTCCGTAGGGCGCGTCAGGTGTGGCAGGTCGTGGCGCCGGGCAGCTCGGGCCGGAACATCAGCGACCAGGCCGACCCGCCCGAGAGCCAGCGGGTGTTGGAGCGGGCGTCGCCGGCGGCGGCCAGCACCCGCTGGGCGTCGGCACCGGTGAAGCCGAGGCACCGCCCGCCGAACTGGTCGACCCCGCCCGTCGCCAGGTTCCCGAGGGGCCAGTGGGCCTCGCCCGGCGCCGGGTCCTGGGGGCTGCCCGGGTTCTCGTAGGGCTGCACGAGCACGGACACGGCCTCCGCCCGGTAGGGCCTGCCGGCGCCGGCGCCCAGCTTCTCGAGGTGGGCGACGAGGTCGGACAGGCGCCGGCGGTAGTCCTGCTGCGCCGCCGTCAGCGTGCTGGCGTCGAAGCCGAGGGCGTAGGCCTCGACCCGGTAGGTCCGCCCCTCGTCCACCAGCACGACGGAGGTGGTCGGGAAGTCGGCGACGTGCGGCTGCCCGAGGTCGACTCCCGTGGCCTGCTGCACGCCGGCCGCCCGTGCCGCGGCCACGGCGTCCCGGACGCCGGCGGTGCCGAGGTCGCCGGTGAGCAGGTTGGGCAGGGCCCGGCCCGGATACTCCATCGTCGTGGGCCCGGGGACCACCACCTCGCCGCCGGCGTAGAGGCTGAACGAGGGCTGCTCGGCGAACAGGTAGCCGGGGGGCACGAAGCCGCCCCCGGTGTGGACCTGGAGCACCAGCGAACCGGCGGTCGCCGGCGGCGCCGTGGTGGTCATGGGCGTGGCCTTCTTCGGGACGGTTGTGGTGGAGACGGGCGGCGCAGCCGTCGTCGAGGCCGTCTCCGGCGGCGCCGACGTGGTCGTCGTGGTGGAGACGTCGCCGGCCTCCACCGTCGAGGGGTCGGAGCGGCAGGCGCCGAGCGCCAGCAGCACGACAGCGAGGACGAGCAGCCGCCGTCGCCTGTCTCTTCGGACGGATGTTCCGGTCGTCACAGGTCGAGGGTGAACGAGAGGAGGTGGAACCGGGGCAGCACGAGGTCGCGCTCGGGCGCCCTCACGAAGTCGAACCGCTCGTACAGCCGGCGGGCCGCGGCCATGGCCTCGGTGGTGTGGAGCACCACCCGGACGGCACCCAGCGCCCGGGCACGGGCCACGGCGGCGGCCACCAGCGACGTGCCGACGCCCCGCCCCTGGGCGGCCGGGTCGACGCCCAGCATGCGGATGCCCACCTCGCCGGCCACCAGCCCCTCGGACCACGGCGAGGCTGGGTCGTCGACGACGGTGACGGTGCCCAGCACGCGCCCGTCCTCGACCGCCGCCAATACGGTTGCGCCGGCGGTGCGGGCGGCCACGTCGCGCAGGTCGTCGCCGTACCCGCCGTCGAGCACGTCGCGGAACAGCGCCTGGAAGGCGGTGAGGGTGACCTCGCCCGCCTCCGCGTGCTCGTGGGCGGCCACTTGGCGGATCTCGTACGTCAGGTAATCCATTCGGCCAGGTACGACTCCCGGCGCTCGGCCCATTCCTCGGCGGTGATGGCGTAGCGGACGTGGTCCTCCCAGCGGCCGTCGATCTCCAGGTACCGCACGGCCGTGCCCTCGTCCCGCATCCGGAGCTTCGCCGCCACCCGCCGGCTGGCGTGGTTCCTCGGGATGATGGCGACCTGGAGCCGGTGCAGCTCCAGGTCCTCGAAGGCGAAGCGGAAGGTGACCACCGCCGCCTCCGGCGTGTAGCCGCAGCCGGCCATCGCCTCGTCGATCCAGTAGCCCACGTAGGCGTTCTGGAAGGCCCCCCGCTGCACGCCGTTCAGGTTGATCTCGCCGGCGAAGCGGTCGTCGACGAAGACCCCGAAGCCGTACCCGCTGCCCATCTGCCGCTCCCGGTCGCGGGCCGAGCAGCGGGCCATGAACGCCCGGTAGTCCTCCACCGCGTCGGGATGGCCGGGCAGCGCCCGCGGCTCCCACTTGGTGAGCCACTCCCGGCACCGCCGGCGGACCTCGCGCCACTGCTCGAAGTCCTGCGGCACCATCGGGCGCAGCAGGACCCGCCGGCCACGCAGGGCGAGGGGCACGGACCGAATCACCGAGCCGCTCCGATGGCGGCCAGGGCGGCCGGATCCTCCAGGGCCGTGAGGTCGCCGGCGTCCTGGCCGAGGGCGACGGCCCGCACCGCGCGCCGCAGGACCTTGGCGTTGCGGGTCTTGGGCAGGGCGTCGACGAAACGCACCGCCGACGGCCGGAAGGCGTGGCCCACCCGCTCGGCCACCAGGTCGGCCAGCTGGGCCCGCAGGGCGTCGGTCTCCTCGGTGCCGGGCACCAGCACGGCGAAGCACCACAGCACCTCGCCCTTCACCTCGTGGGGGACGCCGACGGCCGCCGCCTCGACCACCGCCGGGTGCGACACCAGGGCCGACTCCACCTCGGCCGGGCCCAGGCGCTTGCCGGCCAGCTTGATGGTGTCGTCGCTGCGCCCGTGCAGGAACCAGCACCCGTCGTCGTCGATCGACGCCCAGTCGCCGTGCACCCACACGCCCGGCCAGCGGCTCCAGTAGGTCTCCAGGTAGCGCTCCGGGTCCTTGTACAGGCCCCTGGTCATGCCCGGCCACGGCTTGGTGCACACCAGCTCCCCCACCCGTCCGCGCACCGGCCGCCCGTCGTCGTCGTACACGTCGACGGCCATCCCGAGGGCGGGCCCGCCCAGCGACACCGGCTTGACGGGCTCGACGGGGTGGGGGCTGAGGAAGCACGCGCCGACCTCGGTGCCGCCCGAGATGTTGATCACCGGGCACCGCCCGCCGCCGACGACATCGAAGTACCAGTACCACGGGTCGAGGTTCCACGGCTCGCCGGTGGACCCGAGCACCCGCAGGGCCGACAGGTCGTGGGTGCGCACGGGCTCCTCGCCGTGGGGCATCAACGCCCGCACGAAGGTGGGGCTGACGCCCACGGTGGTGACCCGGTGGCGGGCCAGGAAGGCCCACAGGCGGTCGGGGCCGGGCCAGTCGGGGGCGCCGTCGTAGAGGGCGAGGGTGGCGCCGTTGGCCAGACCGCCCACCACCTCCCACGGGCCCATGATCCAGCCCAGGTCGGTGAGCCAGTACAGGGTGTCGCTCGCCGACACGTCGAACTGGAACGCCACCTCCTCGGCCACCTTCACGCCGAACCCACCGTGGACGGCGACCGTGCCCTTGGGGCGCCCGGTGGTGCCCGACGTGTAGGCGATGAACAGCGGGTGCTCGCTGTCGACCATGCGGGTGGCGAAGGGGGTGGCCGCCGGCCCCGGCCACTCGACGGAGCCAGGGGGGACGGTGGCCCCGCCGCCCAGCCGGCGCACCACCACCACCGTGTCGACGCCGGGCACGGCGGCCACCGCCTCGGCGGCGACGGCGCCCATGTCGACGGGCTTGCCCCGCCGGAGCGTGCCGTCGGCGGTGATGAGGGCCTTGGCCTCGGCGTCGGCCAGCCGGCTGGCCACCGCCTGGGGCCCGTAGCCGCTGAAGAGCGGGAGGAAGACGGCGCCCACCTTGAGCACCCCGAACACGGCCGCGACCGTCTCGGGCACCATCGGCAGGAAGATCCCGACCCGGTCGCCCTCGCCCACCCCCCGCTGGGCCAGCAGGGCGGCCAGCCCGTCGGCTTCGGCCCGCAGCTCGGCCCAGGTCCAGCGGCGGACGGCGCCGTCCTCGCCCTCCCAGACCAGGGCGGGGCCGTCGGGGGTGGCGGCCGCGTGGCGGTCGACGCACACGGCGGCCAGGTTCAGCCGGCCCCCGTCGAACCAGGTGGCCCACGGCACGCCGCGCGAGACGTCGAGGACCGACGAGTACGGCGTGGCGAAGGGCAGGCCGAGGAAGCGGACCACGGCGTCCCAGAACCACTCGGGCTCGTCGACCGACCGGGCCCGGAGGGCGGCGATGTCCGGGGTGGCGGCCTCGGCCATGAAGCGCCCCACGTTGGTGGCGGCCGCATCGCCCGGGAACCACACCGGCGCTCCCTCCGCCCTCACGCTCACGCCCGCAGACTAGGACTGCGAACTAGGAGCCGACGCCCTCGGGGTCGCAGAGGAAGCGGTACACCTCGGCCAGCGCCTTGTCCCAGCTGCCGTGGTTGGCGGCGACGTCGGCCAGGCCCTGGCGGGACAGCCGCTGGCGCAGCTCCACGTCGACCACCAGCCGCTCCAGCCCGTCCACCACGCCGGTGACGGTGCGCTCCACGCGGAGGCAGTTCTCCTCGTTGCGCAGCAGCCACGAGAAGTCGGGGCTGTCGAAGGCCACGACCGGCACGCCGCAGGCCATGAGCTCGAGCGGCAGGTAGGACGGGTGCTTGGAGACGGTGAGGGCCAGGCCCACGTCGCAGGAGCGGTAGAGCGGCCCGGTGGCCCGGTAGTCCAGCAGGCCGAGGTGCTTCACCACCGGGTCGAGGCCGTCGCCGTCGGGCGTGGCCCACGAGCCGGCCGCCACGATCCGCACCCGGTCGCCCAGGCGCTCCTTCAGCTCCTGGAGGGCCACGCTGGCCAGCTCCCAGCAGTTGCGCCAGTGACCGGCCCGGGCGTACACGAAGACGGTGACCGGCCGGTCGGGCGACGGCTTGCGCCGGCCCTCGGCGTGGAAGATGGTGCGGTCGACGGCGGGCACGAAGTGCTGGGCCGTGCCCCCGTAGTTCTCCTCGTAGATCCGGCGCAGGACGTCGGTGTTGCACAGCCCGTACAGGCCGAGCCGGTAGGACTCCTCGGCCAGGGCGTACAACGTGCCGGCCGGGTAGAACACCGGCTCGTAGTCCTGCACCAGGTAGAACTTGCGGCGGGTGGCCTGGAACCTGGTGAGCTGGTAGGCGGTCAGCCACAGCGTCGAGATGCACACGTCGGCCGGGGGGACGGCGTCGAAGGCGCTGGGCAGCCAGGTGTTCAGGAACACGATGGGCGAGTCGGCGATGGCCGGGAAGGCGGCGGCGATGGCCGCCCGCACGAACCGCTCGGGACCCCGGCCCCACACCACGAACCGGTTCACCACCCCGTGGTTGCGGGCCAGGTGGTCGGCGATGCGCAGGGCGGTGTTGATGCCCCCGTAGAACGGGCTGTCGAGGTCGGGGATGAACCAGTTCACCGTCTCGGGCTCGAACGGGGCCCGGTTGGCGGCGTGCAGGGCCCGGTTGGCGGCGATGTCGGCGGTCCCGATGCGGCAGTCGCGGGCGTACTGGGTGGCCTCCCGGCTGTCGTTCTGCTGGCGGAACACCTCGAAGGTGTGCTCCAGCACGCCGGCGATGAGGTCGACGGCCCGCTTGTCGCTGCGGTGCCGCAGCTTTGGCTCGAACGAGGTGAGCGACAGGCTCGGCGAGAAGTACGGGTCGCCCCCGAACAGCCAGGCCTGGTACCGCCAGTAGCTCATGAAGAAGTCGTCGGGGGGCACGCCGTCGCCCCTGGTGGCCGACTCCAGGTGGCGCAGGGGCGAGTGGGCGCTGCACACGTTGCGCAAGCCGGCCAGCCGGGCGTCGAGGCCGAAGGCCACGTCGCTGCCGCACAGGATGAAGCGCTCGTCGAACCCGCCCACCGACTCGAACACGTCGCGCCGCACGGCCATGCAGGCACCGGTGACGGCCAGCACGTTGCGGTACCAGCCGGTGGGACCGAGAAGGCTCTGCGAGCCGGGCTCCATGCCCCGGAACAGGTGGTCGGCGAAGCCGCCCAGCCCGAGGATGGTGCCGCCGAACTGGATGCGCCCGGCGCCGTCGACCAGCTGGAGGCCGGCCGTGCCGATGGGCGGGTACATGGCCCACCCCACGAGCTCCTTCAGCCAGCCGGGGTCCTGCACCTCGGTGTCGTCGTTGAGGAAGACGAGGACCTCGCCGGTGGCCAGCCGGGCCGCCCTGTTGTTGACGGCCGAGTAGTTGAACGGCAGGTCCCACCACTCGACCCGCAGGTCGAGGCCGCCGAACTGGTAGGCGTACCACCCCTCGTTGGGCGGGGTGCGCTCGCCGTTGTCGACGACGACGATCTCCAGGTCGGGGTAGTCGGTGGTGCCCACGCTGGAGAGGCAGCGCTCGAGCAGGGGCCGGTTGTGCCTGGTGGGGACGATGATCGACACCCGGGGCCACCGCTCGAGCCGCCAGCGCACCCGCACGCCGGCCGGCGTGGGCTCGGCGTCGGCGGGCAGGCCCAGCGCCGCCAGCCGGTCGGCCACCGCCTGGAGACCGCGCGGCCCGCCGTCGTCGGGCCGCCGGGCGAGATGGGCCAGGACGCGGGGCAGGCGGCACACCGACGCCGACGCCTCGTCCAGGTCGGCCCGCAGGAGCAGGTCCCACAGGGCGGCGGCTCCGAGCTCGGAGCGGAGGCCGGCGGCGTCGAGCCGCGAGCGGCGGATGGCGAACGACCAGCCGAGGTAGTTGGCCCCGAGCAGCATCTCCGGCGACCACCCCGGCCGGAACCGGGGGGAGTGCCGGCGCCGGCCCTCGCCCACCAGGTCGTCGTCCCAGTACACGAGGTCCACCAGCGGGTCGCAGGCGGCGGCGCTGGCGATCTCGGCCAGGCAGTCGGGCGCCAGGGCGTCGCCGGCGGGGAGCACGAGCACGAAGTCCCGCGGCGCCCCCGGCCCGGCCGCCACCACCGGACCGACCTGGGCGAGCTGCGCCTCCAGGCTGCCGGCGGCCACAGGCCAGGCCCCGACGCGCCCGTCGGGCGCCGGCGGGCGGCCGGCCTGCCCCACGAGGGCGGCCGACCAGTGGCCCCATGTCTGGGCGAGCAGCGAGTCGAGCGTGCGGTCGAGGTCGGCGCCCGGCCGGTCGAGCACCACGACCTGGAAGCGGATGGGGTCGACGGCGTGCAGCGACGCGTGCCGCTGGGCCTCCAGGTCCTCGTGGTTGGCGTCGTGGAGGTGGCGCCACTCGGCGTAGGTGGGCGGCCGGCGGCGGCCCTCCGGCTGCTGGCGTTCCCAGTGGTCACGCAGGCGGAGCCGGGCGGCGCGGGCCTCGTTCAGCGCCGCGCCGGCCAGGCCGCCCACCCGGCGCTGAATGCTGCCCCGGGGCAGGACGAGGTCGGAGAACCGCTCGACCGCCTCCGCCCCACGCCAGGTGGGCCGGTTCACCGTGCCCGCCAGCGCCCGCTCGTAGAGCGGTCAGGGCACGGGCGAGCGGACGCGCGGGCCCTCAGCACGAGGCAACCTTTTAGCACGGGTTGCCCGTGCCGCTCTAACCGGCGGCGACGTACCCCAGTGGCTTGTCCACCGTCTTGCCCTCGCATTTCGCGTCGGTGGAGACGAACGGCGCCGCTCCGTCCTTGCAGGCGTAGAGCACGGTGGCGCCGGGCGAGGGGTCGATGGACGCATATCCGTTGACCCCGAGGACGGTGTCGCCGCCGCACGTCATGTCCATCGACACGTACTCGACGGCGCCCTGGCCGGTGAGGTGACCCTCGGCGTCGGTGGCCATCGGGCCCTTCAGGCACGAGTAGACGCCGTACTGGTTCGCCTCGCTGGCATGGGCGGGCAGGTCGACGACCGCCTTGGCCTTGGCCTTGAACGACGCAGGGGCGTACCCGGAGGTGGTCCAGTAGGCGCCGGCCCCGTCGCTGTAGCGGAAGACGGTGGCCTTCGACTGGTTCGGCATCAGGGTCACCTTGTGCAGCTGCCAGGTGGTGGGCAGCCCGGAGCCGCCGCCGAACCACACCGTGATCCCCTCCTTGGCCGGGTCGCCGGCGATGGCACCGGTGGGCGTGCGCACGAGACCGGGCTCGAAGTTGAGGGGCAGGCCGGTGAGGTTGGTGTCCACCACGCCGAGGGTGCTCCAGGTCCCGGTGCCGGCCAGCATCGGGTCCTTGGCGATCTTGTAGATGCCGAAGTTGTAGGTCTCGCTCTTCTCGTCGGGGGCACCCTTGCGGAACGTCCCCGCCTGGGCGGAGTACACCTGGGCCGGCGTGGCCTGGTCGAAGGCGAAGTCGTTCTTCCAGTACCCCGGCACCCCGGTGGGGGCGACGAGGGTGGGCTTGGAGAAGTGGATGCCGTCGGGAGCGGTGGCGTACACCGAGTGGGACCGGTAGCCGGGGATGGAGGGGTCGGTGGACTTCTCCCAGGTGGTGTCGCTCCAGAACACGGTGACCGACGAGCCGCCGTTGCTCCACGCCGCCGGCAGGCCGGCGCCGTAGGTGCCCGGCACGTTGGGGACCTTCTGCTTGATGACGGGGTTGCGCTTGTCGTGCTGGCCCACCCAGTTGATGCCGTCGGTGGAGAAGATGACGCCCGTGCTGTTGTTGGAGCCGCCGCCCTGGGCCACGTTGGTGGACGTGTAGTACATGGCGTAGGTGAAGTTGCCGCCGCCCGGGGCCCCCGGCCACTCGCCCTTGATGACGCTCGGGTGGCACACCCCGAAGGTGTCCCAGTCACCGGGCTTGCCGGTCTGGAGGATCGAGCGCCGGTTGGAGTACTGCTTGGTGGTCTTGTTGTACTCCTGGTACCAGATCTGGTCGGTGGCCTGCCCCGGCAGGGAGCTGGCGCTGCACCACCAGGCCTTGATCACGTCGCCGTCGTCCATCACCGCCGGGCTGTAGTTGTAGGACTGGGGCTGGAC
>DASSMA010000073.1:0-24632 GCA_035689115.1 Acidimicrobiales bacterium | reverse complement strand
GCATCTACAAGATCGCCAAGGACCCGATGCTGGCCGGCACCGGGACCTGGAGCACCCTCGGCGTGGTGGACACCAACCTCACCGGCCTGCCCCTCAACTTCGAGCCCGGTCTCGTGCGCACGCCCACCGGGGCGATCGCCGGCGACCCGGCCAAGGACGGGATCACGGTGTGGTTCGGCGGCGGCTCCGGGCTGCCCACCACCTGGCAGCTGCGCAAGGTGACGCTGAATCCCAACGTGAAGCAGGCCACCCTCTTCCGTTACTCCAACGCCGGGCGCTTCTGGACCACCACCGGCTTCGCCCCGGCGGCGTTCCGGTCGGACCGCAAGACCATCGCCACCCTCGACACCGTGGCCGGGGACGGGCAGGTCGGCCTGTACTCCTGCCTCCGAGGTCCCCTCACGGTCGGCGCCGACGGCCGCCTCACCGGTGACGGTGCGACCCAGTACGTGACCCTGGACGGGACCTGCGGCAGCGACCAACTGCTCGGGCTCAACGGCTTTGTCTCGCCCCAGCCGGCGGCCGGCGCCACGGCGCTCTACGCCTGCAAGGAGGGCGACGCATCCTTCGTGTCCACCGACGCCAAGTGCGAGGGCAAGACGGTCGACAAGCTCCTCGGGTACGCCCACGGGAGCTGAGGATCGCGGCTCCACGAACGGCGAGCGGCGGTCAGGGCCCGCACTAGGACAACTTGCACGGCCGTGGGACACTCGGCCTTGTCCTGCAATGATTTTCGGCCTGCGGCCGTCCAAGTTGTCCTACGGCGGTCCCTCAGTCCGACGGGGGGCACGGCTGGCCGTGGCTCGCCGCCACGTACACGCCGCCGCCGGCGACGGCAGGAAAGACCGCCGACTTCCCCTTGACCAGCGGCTTGCTCCACAGTCGGCGGCCGCCGTGGTCGTAGGCGACGAGATTCCCGCCTCGGTGCACCACCACCATGGTGTCGCCGGCGGCCACGGGCCCTGACGCCGGCGCCTTCCAGCGGGTCGTGCCGCTGCGGGCGTCGCGGGCCTCCATCTGCCCCTGGCCGTCGAGGACGTAGACGTTCCCGCCGGCCAGGATCGGCACCGGGCGGCCGAAGCGGGGAACCGGCACTTGGAACGGGTACGACGGGTCCTCGAGCTTCCACAGCTCCCGCCCGTCGTCGGCGGCGAGCACGTCCAGGGTCAGCCGGGTCGGGTCGTTGAGCGCCACCACGGCGACCACGCCGCCACCGGCGGCGAGGCGGGGCTGCCCCTGGCTGAAGCCCGACGTCAGCCACCTCGGCGCACCGCTCGCGGCATCCAGGGCGAGCACGCCGAAGCCGCCGGGGACCGACGGCGGTCCCACCGTCGGCGCGATCGGCCCGGCGCCGAGCTGCGGGCGGAACTCAAGCCCGCCGTCGGCCACCGGCGCCGACAGGTCGGCCACCGTGCCGGCCGCCGGCTTCCCGCTGCGGGCGTCGTAGTGCACGACCTCCTGCTGCCCGCAGCGGGTGTAGGCGTCGACCTGGACCTGGCCGTCGCGGAGGACCGGTTCGCTGTCGAACGCGATCCTCCGCGACGGGGAGCGCCAGACGACCCGGCCGGCGCGGTCGACCCGCAGCACGGAGCCCTCGGGCGGCCGCCACCCCCCACACGCCGAAAGGGCGACGAGGAGGGCAACGATCGGGACCACGACTCGCGACCGGGTCCCCATCGGAGCCTCGCCTACCGGCACTCGGCGAACGACGAGGTGATCGCCGCGACCCATTGCCCGCCTGCCGTGATCGTCCCGTGGATCGTGAAGTGCACCAGGAAGTTGTTGTCGGGACCCGTTCCAATCACCCGGAGGTCGTCCGTGCCGGTGAACTCCGCCGGCGGGCCGGGGACGGCGAACTCGAGGTTGCTGGTGGACGAGAGTGTGTACGTGGTGCCGCTGGGAATCCCGATCCCGTGGAATGCCTGCGACTCGTCGTGTACGGAGTAGTGCACATGACCCCAGGGATCCACATTCGAGTGGATCACCAGTACGACGCCGCCGCTGAAGTAGAGCGTGTCGGCTGTGCACGGCGGCGTAAGTATCAGGTCGCCGGAGACGAAGACGATGCTGGTGTCGACCATCGGATCGGCGCCCGCCGGCGCAGGCGAGCCAAGGCTGCCGAGAGCGGCCACGAAGAAGATCGACAGCGCGAGCCGGACCTTCATGACGTCCTCCCGTCGGTCGCGGCCTTGAGGCCCGGGACCCTGACGACGATCAGCTCGTCGTCGTCGGCCAGGTCCGGGTTCCGGCCCTTGTTGGGGAAGTTGTTGTCGCAGGCGAGGAGCACGCGCTCGCCGTCGAGCACGTGGACGGCTTCGATGGACTCGCACACCACCGAGAACGGGTCGCCGAGGCCGATGTCGCCGGGGTGGACGGCGGGCAGGGACACCAGGTCCGGATCCGGGATGGCGTGCAGGTCGACCGCCAGCCGCTTGCCGAGGACGCCGTCGGCCCCGACGTCGCGCAGGTCCACCACGTACAGCCGCCGGAACAGCGCCGTCGTCCCGAGCCCGCCGTCGCGCTCGATCACCACGAAGCGGTTCTGGTCGAGGGCCCACATGTCGGCGACCAGGTACGCCGGCGCCTCGGTGCCGTAGGCCCATTCCCGACCGGTGAAGCGCTCGTCGGCGGTGGAAAACTCGAAGACGCGCCGGCGCGACCGGTCGGGATCGGCGTTGGTGGCTCCCTCCAGGGCGGCGTAGAGGTGCATGCCGTCCGGCGAGAGGCCCATGGCCTCGATGCCCCGGCTGTTGGGCTGGGTCGGCGGCTGGCCGTCGAGGTGGGGGTTGTTGGGCGACATGATGCCGTCGGGCAGGGCGAACGGGGCGTGGAGGAGGACGCCGTCTGCGCCGAAGTGCAGGATCCACGGCCCGAACTCCTCCCCCATCCAGTAGTCGCCGGCCACGCCCCGCTGGAGCGACTCGGGGTCGACGTCGCCGCCCGTGAGCAGGCGGTCGGGCGTCCCTTCACGGACGATCGGGAAGCCGATGAGGCCGTTCGGGTCCCGGAACTGCACGAAGTCGCCCACCGCCACCGCTCCCGTGCCGCCCTGCGCCGTCTTGAAGTCGGGCTGGACGTAGTAGGCGCGGATGAGGAAGTCGCGCGAGCTGGCCTTGGAGCCGAAACCGTTGTCGGGCATGGCCAGGAACTCCCCGGGATGCCGGCCGGCGACGACGGCCGAGAACCCCTCCACCGGCTGGCTCGGCAGTGGGAAGGTGATGCCGTTGATCACCACCGGGCCGTTGGGGGCGAAGAACGACCCGGCCGGCGGCCCCGGCGCGTAGGTCTCCACCGGCAGGACGGCCCGCCCTTCGAGGGCCGGGCGCGGCGCCGCCTCCGAGGCGCCGGCCACGGGCCCTGCGGTGGCGGCGACGAGCGCCACCGCCGCCGGGAGCAGCAGGACCCGGACGCGTCTGAGGACACCTTGCATTCCCTTCCTCCTTGTCTCGGCCGCCGTCGGTGGTGAGGGTACGGATCGGCGCCGGCGGGCGACAGGCGGCCAGCCGGAGGAATGTCGGGGGGAATCCCCCCTGCCGGCGGGGGGTCAGGGAGGTACGGTCGCGAAGGTGGTCCGGGTGCTCGTGGCAGAGGATCAGTACCTCACCCGGGAGGGCACCGTGCGCCTCCTCTCCGACCAGCCCGGCATCGAGGTGGTGGGAACGGCGGGCGACTTCGACAGCGTGGTGGCCGAGGCCCGCCGGCTGCGGCCCGACGTCGTGCTCATGGACGTCAAGATGCCACCCACCGACACCACCGAGGGAATCGACGCCGCCCACGTCATCAAGGCCGAGCAGCCGGACACGGGCGTCGTGGTCCTCACCCAGCACGACGACGAGGAGTACGTCTGGGCGCTGCTGGAGCACGGCGTGGACGGCTACGGCTACCTGCACAAGGTGCGGGTCGGCGACGTGGAGACGCTGGTGCGGGCCATCGAGGAGGTGGCGGCCGGACGCTCGATGCTCGACCCCCGCATCCTGCGGACGCTGCTGAACCGGCGGGCCCGCAAGCCCAGTTCGCCGCTGGCCCGGCTCACGCCGGCCGAGCTCGACGTGCTGGCCCGCATGGCGGAAGGGCGCAGCAACCAGGCCATCGCCGCCGAGGCCTGCGTCTCGGTGGGCACGGTGGAGAAGCGCTCGGCCGCCATCTTCTCCAAGCTCGACCTGGCCGAGGAGCCCGACGTGAACCGGCGGGTGGCGGCGGTGCTCGTCTTCCTGCGGGAGACGGCGGCCGGCCGCTGACGTCATCGGTCAGGACGGCCAGCCGGCGGGCAGCGGCGCGGCGGCCGACACGCGGCTGCCGCGGGCGACGGTGCTCGTGACCCGGAAGGTGCCGCCGACGGCGCTCATCCGGTCGCTCATGTTCTCGAGGCCGCTCCCGGGCCGCAGGCTGCCGTCGGTGTCGAAGCCGGGGCCGCCGTCGGACACGTCGAGAAGGGCCCACCGTCCCTCGACGCGCAGGTCGGCGCGCACGGCGGCGCCGGCGGCGTGCTTCTGGGCGTTGCCCAGCGCCTCCAGGGCGACGAAGTACAGGGCCGCCTCGAGGTCGGCGGGCAACCGGTCGGAGGCCAGCGCAGGGTCCACCGTCAGGCGGACGTCCACCGGCATGCGGGCGACCTGGGCCCGGATGGCCGCCGGCAGCCCCCGGTCGGTGAGCACCGGCGGGTAGATGCCCCGGGCCAGGTCCTGGAGGGCGAACAGGGAGTCCTCCGCCTCGGCGGCCAGGACGGCGAGCCGGTCGGCGGTGGCGTTGCCGGGCTCCGACGCCAGGCGGCGGAGATGGGCGGTGAGGGCGGCGAGCTGGGCCTGCACGCCGTCGTGCAGGTCGCGCTCCACCCGCCGGCGTTCGGCGTCCTGGGCGTTGACCAGCCGCTGGCGCGAGCGGCGCAACTCGGCCACGTGCAGGCGCAGCTCCGTCTCCAGCCGCCGGTTGGCCAGGCCCAGGGCGGCGTCGCGGGCGAGAAGGCCGAGCAGCTCCAGATCGCTCTCCCCCAGCGGGTCGCGGAACCGGTCGCCGCAGGCGAGCAGGCCGACCAGCTCGCTGCCGGCGACCAGGGGCGCCACCGCCGCCGAGCCGTCGCCCGCCAGTGGCCGGATCAATGAGCCGACGGAGGCGTCGACGCCGTCCAGATGGCGGGCGCCGGCGCCGGCCACCAGCGAGGCGGCGGCGGCCGGTGCCAGGGGCAGCGAGCCGGCCCCGGCGCCGTCGGCGGCCAGCGGCAGGAGCGAGCCGTGGCCGTCGCCGCCGACGTGGAGCCAGACGGCGGCCCACGGCGCCGCCAGCCCCCGCCGCACGGCGTCGACGACACGGGAGGCGACCTCGGTGGTGGAGCCAGCCTCGGCCAGGCTGTCCCCCAGCCCGCCGAGGACGGCGTAGCCGCGCGGGCGCTCGCCGTAGACCAGGCGGCGCACGGCCCGGCCCGACCACCGGCGGGGCCCCTGGGACACGATCACGGCGGTCAGCGCCACGACCACGGCGGTGAGCGCCCGCCGGTCTGGCCCGCCCACCACGAGGGCGAGGCCGAACCACGCCACCGTGAAGGCGGCGGTGACGAGAGCCGACAGGAGGGCGAGCACCAGCGCCTTGGAGATGGCGGCGTCGATCTCCCACAGCCGATAGCGGAAGACGGCCACGCCGATGGCCACGGCCCCCACGGTTGGTGCGGCCAGCACGGCAACTTCGGCCAGGGCCCGCCAGCCGTGCCACGGGTCGGCGATGGTGCGGAACGCCAGGTGCACCACCAGTTGGAGCGCCAGCGCCGGCAGCAGCCACTTCAGCTGCTGGCGGGTGACGGGCCCGGCGCGCCGGCGGAGGACGAGGAGGGCGGCCACACCGACCGCCGGCAGGACCAGGAGGAACAGGTTGTCGAGCCCGGCCAGCACGGCGTGGGCGGTGGTCGCCGACGAAAGGGGTCCCCCGCTGATCGGGACGTCGACGCCGTGGAGATAGGCGGGCAGGTCCGTCCCCGACGCGGTGGCGTAGGCGCCGAGCGCCACGATCCCGTTGACGGCGAAGGCGGCGGCGACGAAGTGGCGTTCCCGCCGGCCAGGCCGCGTGCCGTCGGGGAAGGAGAGGAGGGCCAGCAGCCACAGCAGGGTCAACGGCCAGCCGAGGAGCGCCATCCCTGCGAAGGCACCGTGCACGAGCGGCGCCGGCACCGCCCGGCCGGCGGCCGCTGAGCGCAGGATGCCGGCGCTCAGCAGGCCCAGGGCGAGGACGGCGCCGGCCGTGACGGCCAGCGGCCCGAGGCGGTTCCCCGGCCGGCAGGCCACCAGCACGAGGCCGATGCCCACGACCGGCAGCTGCACCGAGAGCCCCCGCGCCACGTCCGGGGGCAGCCCCAGCCCGGCGACGAGGTGGACGGCCACCGCGACCGCGGCGAGGCAGACACCGAACGCGCCGATAACCGTCGGGACACCCCTCCCCGGTCGCGTCACCGCAGCAATTGTGCACCCAGGGGGACAGGCATGGCGCCGGCGATGTCCGGGAAGGAACCCCGACCGGCGGAACAGGATCGGAGAACTCCCATGCACTCGCTACGCCTTCGGCTGCTGGCCGTCACGACCTCCCTCGCCCTCGCCGCCCTGCTCGGTGCAGCCGGGCCGGCGGCCGCCCAGGACCGGCCCGCCAATGCCACGACGTCGGCCTACGAGCGCACCTTCCTCGAGCAGATGAGCGTCCACCACCACATGGCGGTGATGATGAGCGAGATCTGCGTCGACCGGGCCGCCGAGCTCGAGCCCGGGCTGGTGGCCCTGTGCTCCGGCATCGTGCAGACCCAGGAGCACGAGATCGACTCCATGGTCGGCTGGCTGGCCGACTGGTACGGCGTCACCGACTTCAGCCCCCACGCCCACATGGGCGGCGACATGATGGGGATGATGGACACGATGCGGTCGATGCCGGCCGACCAGTTCCAGCGGTTCTACCTGGAGGACATGATCGTCCACCACGCCGGCGCCCTCCAGCCGGCCCGGCAGTGCAAGGGCCGGGCCGCCCACGAGGAGTTGCGCAGGCTGTGCGCCGGCATCGTCGACACCCAGACGGCCGAGATCGACCAGATGCGCACGATGCTGTGCGACTGGTACGGCGAGTGCAACTACTGGAACGACCCCCATCGCCGCAAGGCGATGATGGACATGGCCGGCTAGCTGCCCAGTCGCTCGATCAGCTCGTCGAGGTCGCGGCGCAGGGCGGCGACCTCGGCCTGGAGGGCGACGACCTGCATCGCCAGCGAGGGGCCGGCCTCCGAAGGCCGGCCCTCGCCGCGGGGCGGCGAGGTGTCGACGGCGCCGGTGTCGGCGGCGAGCAGCTGCACCCACCGCTCCTCCTTGCGGCCCGGCTCGCGGGGCAGGCGGGCGGCCAGCGGGTCGGGTCGGGAGGCCAGGGCCTCGAGCCGGTCCTCCACTTCGCGCAGGTCCTTGAACTCGGCCATGCGCTCGGTGCGGGACCGCAGCTCCCCCACCGTCTGGGGACCTCGCAGCAGCAGCACGGCGACGAGGGCCAGCTCCTGGACGTCGAGGTCGAGGACCTCCTCCAGCACCTGGCGGTACCGGGTGGCGGACCGGCCGTGCGAGGGGTGGACGAAGCGCAGCAGGCCCCGGCTCTTCAGGCTCGCAACCGTGGTGTCGAGCAGCTGCTCCTCGTAGGTGACCACCGGGTTGCGGCTCGACGTCTGGTTGCACGCCGCCTGCAGGGCGTTCATGGTGAGCGGGTACTGCTGGGGTGTGGTGAGCTGCTTCTCCACGAGGGCGCCGAGCACCCGGGCGGAGACGGGGGTGAGGGCGAGGTCGTCCATGTCAGTCGGCGACGCCCGCCCGGGCGACGACCTTGGTGGGAGTGACCCGCACGAGGAGCTCGGTATCGGCGGTATTGCGCCGCCCGTACTGCTCGGACAGGTGCGCACCCATGTACCGGCTGCCGATGCGCGTGGCCCACTCGAGCATGTCGTCGAGGTCGGTGCTGGCCGACGCCGTGCCGTGCACCATCACGTAGGAGTACGGCGCCGCCTCGTCGTCGACGCAGAGGCACACCCGCGGGTCGCGCGCGATGGCCCTGCCCTTCAGCGTGGCGGCGCCCGTGGTGAACACGATGGTGCCGTCGTCGTCGAGGAGGAACCACACGGGCGCAACGTGCGGGCGGCCGTCGGCGTTGACCGTGGCCAGCTTCCCGGTGCGCGTGCCCGCCGAGACGAAGGCTCGCCACTCCTCCTCGGTCATCTCCTTCACGGCCGTCGAGCGTAACCGTGGTAGCAACGGGGCGTGACCACGGGGATCGCCACCGTCCCGGACGTCCTGCGGGCCCTCGACGCCGCGATCGAGGAGGCCCTCGAGCGCGGGGACCGCATCGGCTACTTCGCCGCCATGTACCGGCAGGTGACGGCGCGGGTGTGGGAGGGCATCGAGACCGGCTTCTTCGACGACGCCGAGCGCATGGCCCGCCTCGACGTCACGTTCGCATCCCGCTATCTCGACGCCCTCGGGCAGTACCGGGGCGGCCACCGGCCCACCTGGTCGTGGGAGCTCGCCTTCCAGGCGGCGCGCGACATCCGACCCCTCATCGTCCAGCACCTGCTGGTCGGCATGAACGCCCACATCAACCTCGACCTCGGCATCGCCGCCGCCGCCACCGCGCCGGGCGACGCCCTGCCCGGCCTGCGCCGGGACTTCGACCGCATCAACGAGGTGCTCGGCCTGCTGGTCGGCCGCTTCGAAGCCATCGTCGGCGACGCCTCGCCGTGGATCGGCCTGCTCGAGCGCATCGGCGGCCGCCACGACGAGGAGATCGTGCACTTCAGCATCGAGATGGCCCGCACCGCCGCCTGGCGCTTCGCCGTCGAGCTGGCTCCCCTCGCCCAGCACGACTGGGCCGGCCCGATCGCCTCGCGCGACGCCCAGGTCGCCCGCATCGGCCGCGGCGTCCTCCACCCCGGCCTGCCTCTGGAGCTGGGCCTGGCGGTGATCCGCTCCCGGGAGAGCAACGACGTCCGCAGGGTCATCCGCCAGCTGGCCGGCGCGCCGGCGCCACCGCTCGAGCAGGTGGAGCGCCGGGTGCGCATGGCCCGGCACCAGCCGCTGCACGACCGTCCGTAGACTTCCCGCATCGCCTTCGCCTCCCTGGACTTCGTCTACGTCCCGGCGGCCGACGTCGACGCCGCCGCCGCCTTCTACACCGGCGTGCTGGGCGGGGAGCTGCGCTGGCGGGTGCGGGGCATGGGCACCAGCGTCGCCTGCGTCCAGCTGGACGGCGACGGGCCGGCCTTCCTCCTCTCCGGCCACCTCGACCCGGGGCCGCCGGT
Source organism: Acidimicrobiales bacterium (assembly GCA_035689115.1). Lineage (GTDB taxonomy): Bacteria > Actinomycetota > Acidimicrobiia > Acidimicrobiales > JAHFUS01. The sequence goes on along the minus strand of DASSMA010000073.1, from coordinate 15,337 downwards.
GATGGTGCACCGGGTGGACGACTACGCCGCCGCGATGGCCGCGCTGCGGGCCGGCGGCGCGTCCGACCTCCACGAGCTGGAGATCCCCCACGGCCCGTGCGCCAGCTTCACCCTGCCCGACGGCCAGCGCGCCGCCGTGTACCAGCTGGTGCGGCCGGAGGCGGCCACCTACTTCGACGGCCGCTTCGACGAATAGTACAAAGGTACTACTATACGCCGATGCCCAAAGAGAAGGTGACACTCACGCTGGATGCCGAGAGCCTGCGGCGCTTGCGAGCCGCCGTCGGCTCCCGCAGCCTCTCCGCCGCCGTGGACAGCGCAGTGGCCGCCTACCTCGTCCGGCTGGAACACCTGGCAGCGGTGGACGACTGGTTGGCGGAGATGGAGCGCGATCACGGTCCGGTACCCACCGAGACCCTTGAATGGGCGGCGCAACTGGTCGAACGGTGGCAGGCGGACAGGAGGGGTCCGGCGAAGAAGCGCAGGGCCGTCTGATGCTCCTCCTCGACAGCGAGGCCATCTCGGCCTTCGCTCATGGTCCCGATTCCCGCCGGGACCGGGTCCGCGCCTTGATGGTGCAGATGCGGCGTCGCGACCTGCCCATAGGAACGGCAGGGGCCGTGCTGGCCGAGGTGATCCGCGGCCGCCCAAGCGACGCCGGCGTGTTCAGTGGCCTGCGGCGCGAGCGCGTCCAGGTCTATCCCATCGACTCCCAGGTTGGGGTACGAGCCGGCGAGCTCCTTGGCCAGTCCGGCCGCTCGTCGGCGGACGCCGTCGACGCCTTCCTCGTGGCCGTCGCCGACCTTCGTGGGGGCGCCGTGATCGCCACGGTCGACGTGGACGACATTGGACGGTTCGCGGTCCTGGCGTCCGGGGTCCAGGTGGCCGATATTGCCGGGTCCGCCTGACAGGGAGACCCTGTACCGTCCGGGTATGCCGGACGTCGCCGACGCCCTGGCCCGGGTGCGGGCCGCCCTGCCCGCCGGCGAGGAGCGCCCCGGCCAGGTGGCCATGGCCGAGGCGGTGGCCAAGGGGATCGACGCCGGCCGCCATCTGGTGGTGCAGGCCGGCACCGGCACCGGCAAGAGCCTCGGCTACCTGGTGCCCGCCATCCTGTCGGGGAAACGGGTGGTGGTGGCGACGGCCACCAAGGCCCTCCAGGACCAGCTGGCCGGCAAGGACCTGCCGTTCCTGGCCGAGCACCTGGGGCTGCCGTTCTCGTTCGCCGTGCTCAAGGGCCGCTCGAACTACCTCTGCGTCCAGAAGGCCAGTGAGATCGCCAAGGGCTCCGACCAGCTGACGATGGAGGAGCTGACGGAGGGCGCCGGCGCCCTCGGCAAGGAAGTGCTCCGCGTCGTCGACTGGATCCGCGAGACGGCCACCGGCGACCGGGCCGACCTGCCCTTCGAGCCCCGGCCGAAGGTGTGGTCGCTGCTGAGCGTGGGCGCCACCGAGTGCCCGGGGGCGGCCAAGTGCCCGAGCGGCGAGGAGTGCTTCGCCGAGCGGGCCCGGCAGCGGGCCCAGGACGCCGACGTCGTCGTCGTCAACACCCACCTCTACGGCGCCCACCTGGCCAGCGGCGGCTACGTGCTCCCCGAGCACGACGTCGTGGTGTTCGACGAGGCCCACGAGCTGGAGGACGTGGCGGCGTCGAGCCTCGGCGTGGAGCTGGGCGGGGGCCGGCTGCGGGCCCTCGCGCGCATGGCGCGCCCGCTCGTCTCGAAGGACGAGGCCGGCGTGCTCGACGCCCTCGAGGACGCCGCCGCCCGGCTGGAGGAGGCCATGAACCCGTGGCGCGACAAGCGGGTTCCCGCCGAGCTGGACGACGCCCTCCTCGCCGCCGTCGCCCTGGCCACCGAGCGGGTGGCCCGGGCCACGAGCGCCGTCCGCCAGAGCGAGGACGACGGCACGGGCAAGCCCCGTGCCCTCCAGGCGGCCGGCCACCTGGCCGGCGACCTCCATGTCTGCGCGTCGGTGCCGGACGGCTTCGTGGCCTGGGTGGAGGTGCGGTCGGGCAGCCCACTGCTCCGGGTGGCGCCGGTCGACGTGGGCGAGGTGCTCTCCACCCGGCTGTGGGCGGAGAAGACGGCGGTGCTCACGAGCGCCACCATCCCGCTGCGCCTGGCCGCCCGGCTCGGTATCGACACCGACCGCTGCGACGAGCTGGACGTGGGCAGCCCCTTCCCCTTCGCCGACCACGGGCTGCTCTACTGCCCCGTCCACCTCCCCGACCCCCGCCGCCCCGAGTACCAGGCGGCCATGCACGAGGAGCTGTGGGAGCTGATCAAGCTGGCCGGCGGCCGCACCCTCGCCCTCTTCACCAGCTGGCGGGCCATGCAGGCGGCCGTCGACGCCGTGCGCCCCTGCGTGCCCTGGCCGGTGCTGGCCCAGGGCGACCTGCCGAAGCCGGCGCTGGTGGACGCCTTCTCCGAGGACGAGCACGCCAGCCTGTTCGCCACCATGGGCTACTGGCAGGGGATCGACGTGCCCGGGCCGTCGCTGTCGCTCGTTGCCATCGACCGCATCCCCTTCCCCCGTCCCGACGAGCCGCTGTTCCAGGCCCGCCGGGAGCGGGCCGGTCCACGGGCGTTCGGCCTGGTCGACCTCCCCCGCGCTGCCACCCTCCTCGCCCAGGGCGCCGGCCGCCTCATCCGCACCGCCACCGACCGGGGGGTGGTCGCCGTCCTCGACCCCCGCCTCGGCTCGGCCAACTACCGCTGGGATCTGGTGCGGGCGCTGCCCCCGATGCGCCGCACCCGCCACCGGGCCGACGTCGAGGCGTTCCTCCACGAGGCCCTCGCCCCGTAGCTACCCGCCCGACGGCGCCCGCCGGCGGCGGGCCAGCCCCCGCTGCTCGAACAGTGGGCGCACGCCTGCACCCAGCGACTGCTCCAGTGACGCCAGCATGGCCGCCGGCGCCGCCTTGTCGCCGTGGTCGGAGGCGTCGCCCAGGGCGACCCACGCGGCCAGGACGGCGCGGTCGGCCGGCGCCTGCCCGGCCAGCGCCCGTGCGTCCCAGAACAGGGCCCCCCACACCTCCCCGGCCTGCTGGGGGCCGAGCTGCTCGGCGGGCAACGGGTACGAGCGCCGGTTGGTGAGGTCGCGGATGAAGGGCTGACCGTAGGCCCGGCGGGCGGCGGCCGGCGCCAGGTGGGGGTCGCCCTTGAAGCTGCACGGCAGGTAGTCGGCGATGCCCGACCAGACGGCCGCCGCCATGCCCCCCTCGTCCCAGGTGCCGGCCAGCGACGGCGCAAGGGACCGGAGCACGTGGTGGGTGTACTCCCGCAGGGCCACGTCGGGGTCGTCGGCCAGCTGCTCGCCGAGCACGATGCACCCGCGGGCGCCGTCGTAGAAGGCGTTGTCCGGAACGTAGAACTCCGCGTTGGCGTCGGTGCGCCCCACCTCGACGCGCGGCGGCGGGCTGTCGAGCACGGCGCCGGCGGCCACCAGGTACTCGTGGAACCGGCGGAGGGCGGTGTCGAGGGCGTCCTGGAGCGGCTGGTCGGCGGTGCCGGCGAACTGCACGAAGCGCTCCACCTCGTCGACCCGCGTGGCCAGCGTCTCCACCTGCTGGGACTTCTCCTCCAGCTTGCGCTGCACCTCTCGCAGCTGGAACTTGAACCCGCCCGGAAGCTCGATGCTGGTGAGCAGCGGCGCCAGCCAGGGCAGAGCGGCGACCGCCAGGAGGGCGAGCGTCACGCCGTCGATCTCCAGGTCCGGGAAGGCGGTGTGCACGACCGCCAGCGCCACGGCCCCGCCGGTGACCACCCACGGCCCGGCACCCCTCTGCTTGGGCTCAGCCATCCCCGCTTGCTACTCCAAATCGGGCGTGAAGCGCCGCTGCCACTCCTTGTCGACCTTCACGAACAGCTCCACGAAGGCGCCCTCGTCCAGCTGCTCGCGCACGCGGGTGCCGACCTCCTTGAGCACCGACCCGCCCCTACCGATGACGATGCCCTTCTGCGAATCGCGCTCGACGAGGATCTCGCATCGGACCCGGGGCCACTCCCACTCGGTGACCCGGCAGGCGATGGAGTGCGGCAGCTCGTCGCGCACCACGGCCAGCAGCTGCTCCCGCACCAGCTCGGCCACCCAGAAGGCCTCGGGGACGTCGGTGACGGTGCCGGGCGGGTAGTACGCCGGCCCCTCGGGGAGCCGGCCCACGATCTCCTCGACCAGGGCGCCGACACCCTCGCCGGTGCGGGCCGACACCGGGAAGTAGGCCGAGCGGTCGAGCTCCGACGCGGCGGCCAGCTGGGCCAGCACCTCGGCCGGCGACGCCCGGTCGACCTTGTTCACCACCACGACTGCGTCGGCCGGCAGGCGGTCGGCCACGAACCGGTCGCCCGTGCCGAGCGGGGCGGTGGCGTCGATCACGAGCAGCGAAAGGTCGACGTCACCCACCGCCGCTACCGCCGACTCGTTGAGCCGCTCGCCCAGCGGCCGGCGGGGCTTGTGCACGCCAGGTGTGTCGACGAACACGACCTGGGCGTCGGGGCGGTTGAGCACGCCCCGCACCTGGTTGCGCGTCGTCTGCGGCTTGTCGGACACGATCGACACCTTGGCGCCCACGATGTGGTTGACGAGCGTGGACTTGCCCACGTTGGGCCGGCCGAGCACGGCCACGAAGCCGGAACGCACTGGCCTACTCGCTGGAGGCGGGCGCCGGCTCGGTGCGGCGGATCCGCACGCTGCCGATGCGGCGGCCCTGCACCTTCTCGGCCACCAGGAGGTGGCCGTCGACCTCCACCGACTCGCCCTCGGTGGGGACATGGCCGAGCAGGTTGAACACGAGGCCCCCCACGCTGTCCCAGTCGCCGGTGGGGAAGGTGGCGCCGGTGAGCTCGTTGACCTCGTCGATCGGCATGCGGGCGTTCACCCGCAGCTCGTCGTTGGGCAGCCGCTCCACCGCCGGCTCGTCGACGTCGAACTCGTCGACGATCTCGCCGACCAGCTCCTCGATGAGGTCCTCCAGGGTGACCAGGCCGGCGGTACCGCCGTACTCGTCCACCACGATGGCCAGGTGGAACTTCTCCCGCTGCATCTCCTTCAGCAGCTCGGTGACCCGCTTGGTCTCGGGGACGAAGTGGGCCTCCCGCCCGAGCTCGCGGACCTCGTGGTCGCCGCCGCCCTCCTGGTAGACGCGCACCAGGTCCTTCAGGAACACGATGCCGACGACGTCGTCGATGCCCTGGTCGTAGGCGGGCAGGCGCGAGTAGCCGGCGGCGATGGCGACCTCCAGCACGTCGCACACCCGGGCCCTCGCCTCCACCGCCGCCATGTCGGGCCGGGGGACCATCACCTCGCGCACCACCGTGTCGCCGAACTCGATGATCGAGTGGATGAGCCGGCGCTCCTCGTTCTCGATGACCTCGCCCTCGGTGGCCACGTCGACGGTGGCCAGCAGCTCCTCCTCGGACACGAACGGGCCCTGCTTCAGACCCTTGCCGGGGAGGATGAGGTTGGAGAGCCCGATGAGGGCCCGGGCCAGCAGGCGCACCGGGGGGAGGCCCGCCAGCAAAGACACCGACGGCGCCGCCAGCAGGGCGGCCCGCTCCGGGTGCTGGACGGCCCACGTCTTGGGGGCCGCCTCGGCCAGCACGAAGATGACCACGATCTCGAAGAAGATCGCCACCACCACGCCGAGGGTGCCGAAGAGGTCCTCGGCCAGGATGCCGACGAGGGTGGCGGCCACCAGGTGGCACACCAGCACCAGCAGCAGGACGGGGTTGAGGAAGCGCTCGGGCGCCTCCACCAGGCGCAGCAGCCGCCCGGCGCCGCGGTGGCCCTCCTCGTCGAGGGTGATGGCCTTCACCCGCGAGATGCGGGTGACCGCCGTCTCGGCCATGGCGAAGAAGCCGGCCAGGAGCACGAGGGCGAGCACGACGAACAGGAGGAAGATCTCGTTGCTCGTCATGTGGCTTCCCCTGCCGGCGTCCGGTGGAAGCGGTCGAGCAGCTCCTGCTCGCGCTTCTCCATGGCCTGCGCCTCCTCGTCGTCCACGTGGTCCATACCCATGAGGTGCAGGATCCCGTGCACGACCAGCAGCGCCACCTCGTCGTCGAGACTGACGGCGTGGTCGGCGGCGTTGCGCTCGGCGACCGCCGGGCACACCACCACGTCGCCCAGCAGGGTGGGCAGCTCCGACGGCTCGACCGGCGCCCAGAGCGGCCCGCTGCCGCCCGAGTCGGGCGAGCGGCCGCCTGCCACCGGCTCCTCGTCGATGGGGAAGGCGAGCACGTCGGTGGGCCCGTCCTTGCCGGCGAAGCGCTTGTTCAGGTCGGCCATCGACTTCTCGTCGACGAACAGCAGCGACAGCTCGGCCTCGCCTCGGACCCCCTGTGCTTCCAGCACGTTGCGGGCCAGACGCACCCAGCGAAGGGTGTCGACGGCGTGGCCCGACTGCTCGTCGGCGGCGAACACCTCGACCGTCATCGGTTCGGCTGCACGGGCTAGGCCCGGGCCTGCTCGTAGGCGGTGACGATGTCCTGGACGATCTTGTGGCGCACCACGTCGCGCCGGCCGAGGCGCACGAAGGCCAGGCCGTCGATCCCCCGGAGGATCTCCTCCAGGCCGACGAGTCCCGACTTGCCGCCGGGCACGTCGATCTGGGTGACGTCGCCGGTGATCACCGCCCGGGAGCCGAACCCGATGCGGGTGAGGAACATCTTCATCTGCTCCGGCGTGGTGTTCTGGGCCTCGTCGAGGATGATGAAGCTGCGGTTGAGCGTGCGGCCCCGCATGAAGGCGAGGGGGGCCACCTCGATGGCTCCCTTGTCCATGAGGCGGGGCATGGCGTCGGTGCCGAGCATGTCGAACAGGGCGTCGTACAGGGGGCGCAGGTAGGGGTCGACCTTCTCCATCAGCGTGCCAGGAAGGAAGCCGAGCCGCTCGCCCGCCTCGACGGCCGGGCGGGTGAGGATGATGCGGTCGACCTGCTTGGCCTGGAGGGCCTGCACGGCGAGGGCCACCGCCAGGTAGGACTTCCCCGTGCCCGCCGGGCCGATGCCGAAGGTGACCACGTTGGCGGCGATGGCATCGGCATAAGCCTTCTGGCCGGCCGTCTTGGGCCGGACCGTGCGGCCCCGGGAGGACCGCAGGACCTCGGCGGTGAGCACCTCCGAGGGCCGCTCGTCGGCCTTCACCATGTCGATGGTGCGGGCCACGTTCACCACGTCGAGGAGGTGGCCCTGCTCCAGCAGCACCAGCAGCTCCTCGAACAGCTTGCCCACCCGTTCGGCGTCGTCGCCCTCGATGCTGATCTCGTTGCCGCGGGCATGGATGGTGGTGCCCCCGAACGACTCCTCCACCAGGCGGAGAAGCTCGTCACGCTGGCCGAGGAGCCCCACCATGAGGTGGTTGCCCGGTACGAGGATCTTCACAGAGGTACTTGGCAAGGGAGCTCGGATGACAAGCGTACGTCAGCCCGGCGGCCAATCGAACCGGCGGCCCCCGAGGACGTGCACGTGCAGGTGGCCGACGGAGTTCTGGGCGTCGTCGCCCACGTTGAGCACGAGGCGGTAGCCGCTGGCGTCGACGCCCTGGCGCCGGGCGACCTCCTGGGCCGTGGCGAACAGCTCGGCCAGCAGGTCGCCGTCGCCGGGGCCGACGGCGGCGGCGTCGTCGACGTGGCGGCGGGGCACGACGAGGACGTGGGTGGGCGCCTTGGGGTCGATGTCGGCGAAGGCGTAGGTGCCCTCGGTGGACGCCACCTCGGTGGACGGGATCTCCCCAGCCACGATCTTGCAGAACAGGCAGTCCCCGGGCACTACCCGCGACCCTAGCCCCGCGTAGCGTCCACATATGGACGAGGTGGACGGCCTGCTCGCCGACCTGGCCCGCTGGACGTCGGACGCCAGCGCCGACAACGCCGCCCGGTCGCGCATGCGGGAGCGGTGGCTTCGCCACCAGGCCGAGGAGGACGCCCGCTTCGCCGGCCTGGCCCTCGACCTGGCCGAGGCGGGGGCGGCGGTGGGCCTGCGCCTCACCGGCGGGCGCACGCTGCACGGCCGCATCGAGGCGGTGGCCCGGGACTTCTGCGTGGTGCGCCACGACGGCGGCACGGCCACCCTGGTGGCTTTCGACGCGGTGGCCACGGTGCGCCCCGAGCCGGGCTTCCGGGCGGCCGGCGCCGCCTCCGAGCGGCCGCCGGCGGTGGACGCCGGCCTGGCCGAGGTGCTGGCCGGCCTGGCCGGCGACCGGCCGCGGGTGCGCATCGTGGTGGACGCGACCGGGGAGCCGGTGGCTGGCGAACTGCGGTCAGTGGGCGCCGACGTGGCCACCGTGCGCCTCGACGGCGAACGGGCGGCCACGGTGTACGTGCGGCTGGCGGCGGTGCGAGAGGTGACGCTGCTGGGGTGACCCGTCCCCTACCGGGCCGCCTCCCGTTTCGGCTCGGGGTAGAGGTGCTCGAGCGAACCTGGGGCGATACGGGCACCCTCGATGAAGGTGTCCACGTCGGACTCCTTCAGGCGAATGACCCTCCCGAACTTGAAGGCCGGGATCTGCCCCTCGTCGATGAACCGGTAGAGGGTTCGCAGCGTGATACCGAGCCGCTCGGCCGTCTCCCGGGTGCTCATCCACCGGATCTCGTCTGGCATGGGGACACTGTATCCTCTCCAGCGCTTCCCGGCCACCCTCATGGATTCTCGTTCCTTGCAGAGGCGGCCGGCGAGGAGGTGACTTTTGCGTACACCGGCACGGGCCAGGCTGGCCGCAGCGGCGGCGGCCCTCGTTCTCCTCGCCGCCTGCACCGGCGGCGGCACCAGGTCGGCTTCGTCCGCCTCGTCCACCACGGCCCCGCGGTCGACCACCACCACCGAAGAACCCGGGGTCGGCGACATGCTCAGCTCGCTGCTCAAGGGCCTCACCGGGGGGGGCGGGCCAGGGATCACCGGGGCGCTGCTCAACGACTGCGGGTCGGCGCTCGCCGGTGCGGGGGGCAGCGCCGGCCTGCTGCCGCACGACGAGCCCACCGACCCCGGCGAGCAGCTCCGGCAGATCGCCACGTCGGTGGAAGAGTTGCGGCACCTGGGGTTCTCGCACGTGCCCGATCCCCTCTACGTGACGCCCCAGGAGTTGAGCAGGCGGGTGCGGGAGGAGACGGTGAAGGGTCAGGACCCGGCCACCGACGCCGCCACGTCGCGGGCGCTGATCGCCCTCGGCGCCCTCCCCGCCGGCTCCGACATCGACGCCCTCACCACCCAGGCCCTCGGCGACCAGGTGGCCGGGTACTACGACCCCGCCACCGGGCAGCTGGTGGTGGGTCGGGCGGCGGGCAAGTCCGGGGGGCTCGACGGGGCGGCCCGCACCGTGCTGGCCCACGAGCTCGACCACGCCCTCACCGACCAGGCGCTGCACCTGCCGGTCGACGAGGGGCGGGTGGCGCCCGGCACCGAGGACGCCGCCCTGGCCCGCCTCGCCCTGATCGAGGGCGACGCCACCCTGCTCATGCAGCAGTACAGCCTGGGCCACGTGGCCCTGCTCGAGCAGCTCCAGGGGATGGGCGGCGCCCTCGCCTCGCAGGAGCAGCTGGACCGGCTCCCGCACTTCGTCCAGCGCAGCATCACCTTCCCGTACTTCGACGGTCTCTCCTTCGCCTGCCGGCTCTACGCCGCCGGCGGGTGGCAGGCGGTCGACGCCGCCTACCGCAACCCGCCCACCACCACCGCCCAGGTGCTCTACCCCGGGCGCTACCAGTCGGGCGAGAAGGCGATCACCCCCCGCCCGATCCCGACGCCCGGCGGGTCGTGGAAGGCGTCACCGGCCCAGTCGCTCGGCGCCGCCGAACTGGCCTGGCTGCTGGAGGCGCCCGGCGGCGACACCGGCCGGGCCCTCGACGACCCGGCCGGGCGGGCGGCGGCGTGGGCCGGCGGCACCGTGCAGTCCTTCGCCGACGGTGAGCGCACCGCCGTCGGTGTGGGACTGGTCCAGCGGGCGGGCGAACGCCGGCTGTGCGACACCGTGAAGGCCTGGTACACCGCCGCCTTCCCCGACGCCCGTCCGGCCAGGGCCGGCGAAGGCGAGGCGATGGCGGTGGACGGGGCGGTGCAGGACGCCGTGCTGCGGTGCCCGGGCAACGACGTGCGGCTCGGCATCGGTCCCGACCTGTCCACCGCCCGGGCGCTCGCCGGCTGACCCCCCTCCGTCCCGAGTACATAGGGTGCGGTTTCCGCACCCTATGTACTCGGGACCGAGCGGGTCAGCGCACAACCACCCGGTCGCACCCGCCCTCGGCGCGGGCCACGGTGGCGGCGCCGGCCGCCCGGCCCGGGTCGCCCGGGCGGGCGGTGACGCCGGCGCCGGCGCCGGCCCACACGTCGAACAGGAACACCTGGCCGGTGGCCGGCCGGTAGAGGGCGGGGGTGGCCGTGCCGTCGCAGTCCCAGTCGCCCACCAGCAGCACGTCGCCCACCCGGCCCAGCTGGAAGCGCCGGCCCTCGACCGCGGCCACGTCGCCCCGCCACGACACCGCCGACGGGCATCCGTCGCCGTCGACGTCGGCCCGCAGGGCGGCGCGCACGACCGCGCAGCGAGGGGCGCCGGCGGCCGGCTTCCCGCCGGCGTGCCCGACGCCGGCGGCGACGACCACCGCCACGGCGGCGGCCACGCCGGCGGCCAGCCCCACCCTGGCCCGCCGCCGGCCGCCTCGGGGGGTCGAGGGCGGTGCGGCGGCGGGCCGGGGCGGTCGGGGGCCGAACGTGCGGGTGAGCGGGCCGGCGCCGCCACCCTGGCCGGGCGGCGCCGGCTCCCGAGGCGGATGGGGCCGGTTTCCGACCACATCGGCCTCCACGTGGTCGGCGGCGGGGTGGCGGGGGTCGACGACGGGACGGCCGGCCGGCGGGTCGTGGGGCGCCGGCGGCGAGGGGGCGGGGACCAGCGGAACGGCCGGCGCCGCGGCCCGCAGGGCGGCGGCGAAGGCGGCGGCGTCGGGGAACCGGTCGGCGGGGCGGCGGGCCATGGCCCGCTCGACGGCGTCGACCAGCGCCGGTGGGGCGCCCGGCGCGCAGCCGGCGAGCGGCGCCGGCGGGGCGGCGAGGACCCCGGCGACCACCGCCTCGGGCGTGGGGCCGTCGAAGGGCGGGCGGCCGGCGAGGGCGTGGTAACAGACGGCGCCGAGGCCGTAGACGTCGCTCCATGGACCGGGCGGGGCACCCGCCGCCACTGCCGGGTCGAGGTACTCGGGCGTGCCGGCCACGCCGCCGGGGGAGGCGGCACCACCCGCCACGCGCCGGGAGAGCCCGAAGTCGGAGAGCAGTGGCTCGCCGTCGGAGGTGAGCAGCACGTTGGCCGGCTTCACGTCGCAGTGGGCCAGGCCGCGCCGGTGCGCCGAGGCGAGGGCGTCGGCCACCGGGGCCGCCACCGCGACGACCTCGCCGGGGGTCAGCCGGCCCCGGACCGCCAGCAGGTCGGCCAGCGACCCGCCGGCCGCGTACTGCATGGCGATGGCCACGCCCGCCCCGTCGGGCACGAGGTCGAGGACCCGCACGATGTGGGGATGGTCGAGGGCGGCCAGCACCTCGGCCTCCCGGCGCAGGGCGACCAGGCCGTCGCCGGCCTCGGGCACCCGCTTGACGGCCACGACCCGGCCGGCCCAGTCGGCCCGGCGGGCCAGGTGCACCGTGCCGGTGGCACCCTGCCCGAGCGGCGCCTCGAGGACGTACCCGGGCAGCGGATCGGCCGGCGTCATCGCACACCGACCGGGTCGGCGCACGCCGCCTGGAACAGCTCCACCGAGCCCTCGCTCACCAGGTAGCCGCGCCCGGCGGACGGGAAGGGCGGGGCGTGGCGGGGCAGCACGGTGTGCCACAGGTCGCCGTCGAGGTCGAGGTGCGGGCGCAGGGCCACGCCCAGGCGGCTGCGCCGCACGTGGACGACCCAGTGGCCGTAGGCGCTGCGCAGCACGTCGGCCCGGCCGGCCGCCACCACCCGGACGTCGGCCTTCCGGGCGGCGAAGAAGGCGGCGAGGGCGCCGCCTGGGTCGTCGAGCACGTCGGCGTCGTCGACCAGCACCAGCGCCGGCCCCTCGAGGGCGGCCAGGGCGGCAGGCACCTCGGCCGGGTCGGTGACGACCGCGGTGGGACCGGGCGCGTTTCGCAACGCCGAGCGCCGAGGGGCCACGGCCAGGACCGTGACGTCGGGCCGGGCGGAGGCGACCACCGACGCCATCGTGCACAGCACGGTGGACTTGCCGGATCGGGCCGGCCCGGCCACCAGGGCGTGATCGCCCTCGCCGAGCAGCAGGCCGGCGGCCGCCAGGTCGCGGTCGCCGATACCGAGGGGCACGAACCAGTCGGCGCCTTCGAGCCGGGCGGCGGGCGCCACCTCGGCGACGCCGACGGCGGCAGGAAGAACGCCGACCGCCGCCGGCCGCTCGCCGGCCGGGCTCGACGCCGCGACCCCGGCCACCGCCTCGGCGAGCGGACCGGGCAGCCCCATCTGCACCTCCCGGCCGGTGCCGGCGTGGACGGCCCGGCCCGGCGCCCGGCGGGAGGCGGCGGGCGGGAGCCCGAAGGTGGTGTCGTCGTAGGGATCGGCCAGGCGGAACACGAGGCGCTCGGCGGCCAGGGAGGCCAGGGACGCCGGCACCGCGCCCGGCCGGTCGGCGGTGGCCGCCACCGCCAGGCCCAGGGTGGGGCCGTCGGCCAGCAGCCGCTCCAGGTCGTCGCGCACCGCCATGCCGGCGAGGTCGTCGAAGGCGGCGCACAGGCCGCCCAGGTTGTCGACCAGCAGCGCCACCGACGGCCACGGCGCCGGCCGCCCGGCGGCGACCGCCGCCCGCCGCCGCTCCAGCTCGGCCCGCAGCATGCCCACCAGCCGCTCCTGGCGCTCCCGTTCGCCGGCCACCACCACGGCGCCGACGGCGGGCAGCCCGGCGAGGGGGGCCAGCGCCCCGCCGCCGAAGTCGACGACGTAGACGTGGATTGCCTCGCCACCGCCGGCGAGGGCCAGCGCCAGGGAGGCCAGGGCGGTGGAGGTGCCGCTGCCCGCCATGCCGTACAGCAGGAGGTTGCCGGCGGCGGGGCGCCACCCGAAGGGCACCTGGCGCTGGGCGTCGGGCTCGTCGGCCAGCCCGAGGGCGCCGGCGGGCAGAGCGTCGAGCGGGAGCGCCGCCGGCAGGGGGTCGAGCCACGGGCGCCGGGGCGCCGGCCCGGTCCACGCCTGGCGGGCGGCGGCCACCAGCCGGCCCAGGTCGGAGGGTCCGTCGCCGGCACCCTCGCCCGTGGCGCCCGTCCCGCCGAAGACGAACGGCGTGACTCGCACGGAGGCGCCGTCGCCGGCCGGGCTGGCGCCCGACACGAAGGCGGCCTGGAAGGGCACGACCTCGGCGTGGCCCAGCCGCACGTACGCCCGGCCCGGCCGGCGCCGGTCGAGGGCGGCCGCCTGGGGCGTGCCGATGACGTCGGTGGAGTCGGGCACGTCCTGCACGCGCAGGGCGATCCGCAGGTTGGTGTTGGCCCGGATGGTGTCGCTCACCGCTCCCGACGGGCGCTGGGTGGCCAGCATCAGGTGCACCCCCAGGCTGCGGCCCCGCTGGGCGATGCCGACGAGGGAGTCCACGAAGTCGGGCAGCTCGGCGGCCATGGTGGCGAACTCGTCGACCACGACGACCAGGCGCGGCAGCGCCGGCGCGCCCGGTTCGTCGACGGCCGCCGCCCCCGCCGCCGCCAGCACCGTCTCGCGGTGGCGCAGCTCGGCCTCGAGCGAGCGCAGGACCCGGGCGCCGAGGTGCTGGTCGAGGTCGGTGACGAGGCCGGTGACGTGGGGCAGGCCGGCGCAGTCGGCGAAGGCGCTGCCGCCCTTGTAGTCGACCAGCACGAAGGTGAGGTGGTCCGGGCCGTAGGAAGCGGCCAGCGACGCCACCAGCGTGCGCAGCAGCTCGCTCTTCCCGGCGCCGGTGGTGCCGGCGAGGAGGGCGTGGGGGCCGTCGGCGACCAGGTCGACGAGCAGCGGCCCGTCGCGCCCGACGCCCACCACGGCGGCGAGTGACGCCGGCCGGGCGCCGGCCCAGCGCCGGCCCAGCGCCTCGGCCGTGGGCCGGCCCAGGCCCAGCAGGCCCAGCAGCCCGGCGGTGTCGGGAAGGCCGGCACCGTCGCCGGCCTCGGGGTCGTCGAGGGCGGCCAGCGCCCGGGCGCAGCGGCGGGCCTCGGTCTCGCCGGCTCCGGCCACCAGCACGTCGTGGACGGCGGCCCCTGTGGCCGGGTCGACCACCCGGGCCAGGCCGTCGGCGCCCTGGAGCAGCACGACGGTGGTGCACGACGCCGGCAGCCGGTCGGCCGAGGACGCCACCACCATGGCGCCGACGCCCGCCGCTCCCAGCAGGTCGCGCACCGGGGCCGAGCGGCCCTCGGTGAAGCCGTCGCCGTCGACGATCGCCAGCAGGGCCCGCGCGCCGGGCGCCGCCAGCCAGGCCGAGGCCACCTCGTCGGCCGCCTCCCGGCCGGCGGCGCACAGGCCGGCGGCATGCGGCAGCCACTTGGCCCAGTCCCAGCTGGCGGCCGTGGCGTCGTCGGTCAGGACGGCGAGGCGCAGGTCGGCCGGTCCGTGGTGGACCGCGGCCTGGCAGGTGAGGCTGCGCAGCAGGGCGGCGACGGCGGGGCGCAGCCCCACCACCCCCACCGTGTGGCCGGGCGAGAGATCGACCTCCACCGGCGACCGCGGCAGGAGCGACGAGGCGGCCAGCGCCTCGTCCACGCCGTCGAGGGGGCTGGGAACGGCGGCGACCGGAGGACGCCACGCCTCGTCGGCCACGCCCAGCCGGAGGTGCAGCAGGTCGGGCGCGCCGGGCCGCCGCTCCCACACGCGCGTGCTCGGGGCGGCGGCCCGGCGGAGGCACTCGGCCGGGTCGGGCAGGACCTCGGCCCGCCGGCCGGCCTCGGCGGCGGCGGACGCGGCGAGGCCGGCGGCGAAGGAGGCGAGGGAGGATGCCCCCTGCCGGGCGGCGGCCCGCCGCTCGCGGCCCACCCGACGGCGGTCCTCCCACCACGTGCCGACGGTGAGCACCGGGCCGAAGAGGGCGAAGGCGGCCATCACCGGCTGGAAGATCACCGCCATGACGGCGCCGAGCACGATGGGCGCCAGCAGCATGGCCCAGCTGAAGCGGGCGCCCGGTGCGGGCTCGGGCGGGGCGGCGGGCATGGGCACGGGCGCCGGCGGAGCGGGCGGCAGCCGGCGGGGAGGCCGGTTGAACGGGGCCGTGCCGCTGGCTCCGGCCGGCGGGCCCACCGCCGCCCGGTCGGCGGCCGGCGGGGGCGGCACCACCTGCAGCTGCACGGCGCCCAGCTGGAGCAGGGCGCCGGGCGGCACGGCCTCGGCGCCGGCGACGAACCGGCCGTCG
>DASSMA010000072.1:0-60748 GCA_035689115.1 Acidimicrobiales bacterium | reverse complement strand
GCGCCCGCCCGCCGGCTCGATCCCCGACGCCCCCGGCTCCTACCAGTTCCGGGACGCCGACGGGCGCGTCATCTACGTGG
The DNA here is from genome assembly GCA_035689115.1 of Acidimicrobiales bacterium. GTDB lineage: Bacteria > Actinomycetota > Acidimicrobiia > Acidimicrobiales > JAHFUS01. The sequence continues at coordinate 60,668 of DASSMA010000072.1, read as the reverse complement.
GCAAGGCCCACTCGCTGCGCCAGCGGCTGTCCAACTACTTCGTCAGCCCCGCCTCGCTGCCACCCCGCACCGCCCAGATGGTCGCCTCGGCCGAGAGCGTCGAGTGGATCCAGGTCAACAACGACGTGGACGCCCTCATGCTCGAGTACAACCTGATCAAGCAGCACCGGCCCCGGTTCAACATCCGGCTGCGCGACGACAAGAGCTACCCGTTCCTCGCCGTCACCCTCGACGACGAGTGGCCGCGGGCCATGGTGATGCGGGGGCAGCGGCGCAAGGGTGTGCGGTACTTCGGGCCCTACGGGCACGCCTACGCCATCCGCGAGACGCTCGACCTGCTCCTGCGCACGTTCCCCATCCGCACCTGCTCGGACAACAAGTTCGCCGGCCACGAGCGCCTGGGCCGGCCCTGCCTGCTGTTTCACATCGAGAAGTGCAGCGGGCCGTGCGTCAAGGAGGTGGGCCGGGAGGACTACGACCGCCTGGTGGAGGACCTGATCGCCTTCCTCGACGGCGACACCGGCCCGATCGTCCGCCGGCTGGAGGACGAGATGCGGGCCGCCGCCGGCCAGCTCGACTTCGAGCGGGCGGCCCGGCTCCGGGACCGGCTGGCGTCGGTGCGCAAGGCCATCGCCAAGCAGCAGATGGTGGCCGACCGGGCCGAGGACCTCGACGTGGTGGGCCTGGTCGAGGACGAGCTGGAGGCCGCCGTCCAGGTCTTCTTCGTCCGCCGGGGGCGGGTCGTGGGGCGCAAGGGCTTCGTCGTCGACAAGGTCGAGGACCTGTCGCGGCCCCAACTTGTGGCGTCCATCGTCCAGCAGCTCTACGCCGAGGAGCCGGCGCTGGGCGTACCCCGGGAGGTGCTGGTCCCGGACGTGCCTGACGACGTGGAGGTGCTGGAGGAGTGGCTGCGGGGCATGCGCGGGTCACGGGTGGCGATCCGGGTCCCGCAGCGGGGGGACAAGCGCTCCCTCCAGGAGACGGTCACTCGCAACGCCGGCGAGGAGTTCGCCCGCCACCGGCTGAAGCGCTCGGCCGACCACAACAGCCGGGCCCGGGCCCTCAACGCCCTCCAGGAGGCGCTCGGCCTTCCCGACGCGCCGCTCCGCATCGAGTGCTTCGACATGAGCCACATCCAGGGCACCGACTACGTCGGCTCGATGGTGGTGCTGGAGGACGGGCTGCCCCGGAAGTCGGAGTACCGGCGGTTCAAGGTGCGCACCGTCGGCGGCAACGACGACTACGCGGCGATGGAGGAGGTGCTCACCCGCCGGCTCACCGCCTTGCTGGCCGAGCGGGAGCGGCCGCTCGACGACCGCCACCGCCGCTTCTCCTACCCGCCCCAGCTGCTCCTGGTCGACGGCGGCAAGGGCCAGCTGAGCGTGGCCATGCGGGTGGTGGAGGAACTGGGCCTCGAGGAGGAGGTACCGGTGGCGGCGCTGGCGAAGCAGTTCGAGGAGGTGTTCCTCCCCGGCCAGGCCGACGCCGTGCGCATCCCCCGCCAGTCGGAGGCGCTGTATCTCCTCCAGCGGGTGCGGGACGAGGCCCATCGCTTCGCCATCACCTACCACCGCCAGCTGCGGGGCAAGCGCATGACGGCGTCGGCACTCGACGACGTACCCGGCCTGGGGCCCACCCGCCGGGCCCGCCTGGTAAAGGAGCTAGGCGGCATGGGAGGCGTGCGCAAGGCGTCCCTCGAGACGCTGCTGGCTCTGCGCTGGCTGCCCGACACGGTGGGCCGAGCCGTCCACGCCAAGCTCCACGGCCCGCCCCCGTCAGGGGGTGTGGCGGCAAATCCCAGCGTCGGTCGCCGGCGACAGGCGGCGGGTGATCCGGTCGTAGACGAAGAGGGGTCGGTCGCTGACCGCGGCCCGGGCTCGTAGCTCGGCGCAGGTCGGATCGAACCCCGGCATGGAGACGCTCGACCACGCCGCGCCGTGGTGGAGGATGAGAGCGGCCCGAAGATCTCCCTCCTCGATGAACTGGGCCACACCGTTCGTCCCGGGCAGGGGGGGGACGACGACGATGTCGCCGGCGCTCGGATCGACGTCGGCGACGACGCGGCGCTCGAGAGTGCGGCCCTCGATCACGGCGGCCCGCCAGTGGGCGATGTCGGATGGGTTGGCGGCGGCCAGCACGACGACGACAGCGCCAGTCAGAAGCCACCCGAGCCTCGGCTGCCAGCGGACGACGACGGCGAGCAGCGCGGCGACGAGCACGCACGCACCGATGTCGCTGACGAGGTTGTTGCGGTCGAACACGCCGGTCACTGCAAACGGCGAGCTGCCGACGGCGAACGGGGCGGCGCCGGCGACCACCAGGCAGGCACCGGCGACGGCGTCGTTCCGGAGCGGCGAGCCGGGGCGGCGGAACGAGGGAAGGAAGGCCGCCGCCGCCCAGCCGCACACGAGCAGCACGGCCAAGGTGCCGACGGCCCCCAGGGCCTTCGAGCCCCAGAACCCCAGCCCGAAGGTGCCCGGCCCGATGGACCACAGGTCGTGGAACGGGTGCGGCGGGCTGCCCGGTGCCCGCTTCGGCGACGCCACGACGAGGGCCAGGGCGGTAGCGCCGAGCGCGGCCATGGCGACGAGGGCGGGGGTGCTGCGCGCCCGCCGGTCGCCGGCCCACCACCACCAGGCGACCGCCGCGCCGGCCAACCCTGCCCCGCCCTCGAAGAGGAGCATGCCGGCCAGGAAGAGCGACACCGCCCACACGATCCGGTTGTGACGGAGCAGCACCACGGCTCCGACGGCCACGAGGATCACGCCGGCGACGTTGGCGTCGCAGACGAACCACAGTCGGGTGGCCGCCCGGTTGGGCACCACTGCGAAGAGGACGGCTGCGATGAACGCCGTCGTCGGGGACACGACCGTTCGGAGCGCATACCAGACGGCAACGGCCAGCACCGCGTTCAATCCGGCGAGGATGAGTGCCCGGGCGAACGGCCGCTCGCCCACTGCGGCGGCGAGGAAGGCATGGAACAGGCCGTTGAGCGGGCGACCCAGGTACCGCGTCGTAGCGATGACGCCCGTCTCCCTGATCTGGTAGGTCTGGGAGAAGTCGTCGCTGATGTAACCGGCGCCGGCGATCGCCCAGGCCACGGAGGGCGCGGCGGCCAGGACGGCGATGAGTGTCGCAGGGCTCGTGACCAGCCGCCGCGTAGCGCTGCCACCTGGCATGGCGGGCCAGCGTAGGGCGGGCTCCGCCCGGCGAAGCCGTGAGGTCGCGCCGCCTCAGGTATCAGTTGACACGAGAGTACGTCGGGGCTTGACTGTCGGGCGTGCGCAGGGTCACGGCTGTCCTCCTTGCAGTTCTCGCCACGGCCTCGTGTCGCAAGGGTGACGTCGCCGAGCCCGAGACGACCGTGCCCACCGCTCCGTCCACGACGGCCACCACGGCCGTGTCCTACGCCGTGCCTGCCGCCATCGACACCGCCTACATCCAGAAGGTCATGGCTGCCCTCGACCACGTGAACGGCGACGCGGCCAGACGGGCCGCCAGCGAGCGGGCGCTCGATGGTGACTTCTTCCAGCGATTCGTATCCATCTATACGGATCGCTACTTCAAGCTGGTGCAACGTGCGTGGCTTCAAGTCGCAGGCGACAAGTTCGCGCTTCTGGCGGACGCCCCACGCGACCCCACCACCTCGGTCGTCCGTCTCATCACGGCCAATCCGACGTGCGTCTTCTTCGAGGCCAAGCGGGATTTCTCGCCAATGTTCCGCGAGCCGGACCCGCCGGGAGGGCCTCGATTCGTGGCGCTGCTTCCGCTCGACCCGTTACGCAACCCGACTGGTTACAACCCAACCCCGTGGGCCATGAACTTCGATGGTCATTTTCAGAGCGGGGCCGAGCCGACTCCGGAGGCTGCATGCGGGCCAGCTTGATGGCGCTATGTTCCCTTGCGTCGATCGTGGCGACATCTGCGATTGCTTTGGCGGACGAGCCCAACGTTGATGCCTTCGAAATGGGCAAGGTCCGAGTCACTGCGAGCGATGACAGCGACGTGCGGTCAGAAACCGCGGCATTGAACGGCGGAGGCGCCCCACTTCCCCGATACCTGTACTTCGAGTTGGAGTGGTTGCCGGGCGATACCTTTTGCCTCCGCCGGCGGTCAACTACCAACGAGGCCCTCGCCAAGGGGGCAGCCGACGCCAAGTGGTCGAGGTCGTTCGCCCAGGCCAACGGCGCCAGCTACCAGCAGTGCCCCGCCGGCACGCCGGCGCCCCGGCGGACGCAGGAGCAGATCGAGGACGATCTGGCCCGCCACTTCTGGGACGTGCGGGTGCTCCCCGATCCCGTCCTCAAGGTCGTGCCCGACTATGCCCTGACGGGCAAGAAGGTGTACCTCCAGATCACCGGCGAGCGCCGGCAGCACTTCGACGTGAACAACCCACTCGGCGACGACGTCGCCATCGACGCCACGTCGAGCTACGTCGTCGACTGGGGCGATCACACCACCACGACCACGGCGTCGCAGGGCGGGCCGTGGCCCGATGGCGACGTGACCCACGTGTACACCGACGTCACGGCGGGCGCGGTGATCACGGTGACCCAGGTGTGGGCGGCCCACTGGACGGCCGGTCGCAACAGCGGCGACCTCGCCGGCCTGCACACGGCCGGCACCCTCACTGTGCCGGTGAAGGAGTTGCAGGCCATCATCAACAGGTGAGCAGCGAGGAGAACGCCCAACTCTGGGAGACCAACGCCGCCTGGTGGCAAGAGGGATTCACGGCGGGGGCGGACCCTGAGTACGAGGAGCAGATCCTGCCGCTGGCGGCCGAGCACCTGGCCGGCGCCGGGCGGGTGCTCGACGTGGGCACCGGCGAGGGCCAGGTCGCCCGCCTGGCGGCCGCCGGCGGCGCCCGGCGGGTGGTGGGGGTCGACCCCACATGGGCCCAGCTGGCCACGGCGAGGGAGCGGGCCGGCGGTGCCGCCTACGCCCGGGCCGAGGCCGCCGCCCTGCCGTTCCCGGCCGGGTGCTTCGACGCCGTCGTCGCCTGCCTGGTGTTCGAGCACATCGACGATCCCGACCGCTCCATCGCCGAGGTGGCCCGGGTGCTGGCGCCGGGCGGCCGGTTCCTCTTCTTCCTCAACCACCCGCTCCTCCAGACGCCCGGCAGCGGGTGGATCGACGACCAGATCCTCGAGGAGCAGTACTGGCGGATCGGCCCCTACCTCGTGGAGGACACCTCGCTCGAGGAGGTGGAGAAGGACGTCTTCATCCCCTTCGTGCACCGGCCGCTGTCCCGGTACGTGAACGCCATGGCCGCCTCCGGCCTGCACGTGGTGCGGATGGAGGAGCCGGCCCCGCCGCCCGGCTTCCTGGCCCTGGCCGAGGAGTACGAGGCGGCGTCGAGCATCCCCCGCCTCCTCTTCATGCGGGCCGAGAAGCTCCTGCCAGCGCGTCGCTGATCTGGCCGGCGACCAATGCCGGCCGCCGGCGCACGTCGTCGGCGGTGAACCGCAGCACCGTCCAGCCCAGGAGCACCAGCCGGTTCTGCCGGGACCGGTCGCGGCGGAAGGCGTCGAGCCCGGAGTGGTCCTGGTAGCCGTCCACCTCCACCGCCAGCCCGGCCTCCGGCCAGGCGTAGTCGAGACGGAAGCGCTCGACGGGGAACTGCCGCTCGGGAAGGGGAAGGCGGCGGCGGACGATCAGGCGGTCCATCGGGGCCTCCAGGTCGCTGGTCCGGCCGCCGGCGCCGTCGAGCCGCTCGGCGAGGCAGTCCCGGAGGAGGTTGACGCGGTCCTGTCCCTTGGACGCCAGGCGTAGGAGCTCGGCGGAGACGGCCGTCACGGTGAAAAGGCCTTGGGCGATGCCCCGGTCGAGGGCCCGTATCACCGGGCCGCGGTCACCCAGGGCGGCGAGGTCCACACCGTCCGGAGGGGGTTGGTGCAGGGGACACCCCGGCGCAGCACCGGCCGTGGTTCCTCCCTTGTCCAGTGGACGAGGACGCCAGACGGCCGACCGCGACCGGCGCGGGTGACATGGAGTGCAAGCGAGTCCGCCATCTCCCACACCCAGGCGGCGGCCACGTGGGAGGCCAACGCCCCCGGCCCGCAGGCGAGCACGGCGGCAAGGAGGCGTTGGAGGTCGGTGGCCGGTGCGCCGGCCATGCGGTAAACGCCCCGGTGCACCCGGGGCCACGCCCCCGACCGGGCGCCACCCTCGAGTTCCTTGGCCGTGAGGCCGGCGCCCAGGGCCTGCGACCGGGTGAACAGCCCCTGCTGGGCAGCGGCGACCATGGCCAGCGCTTTCGGTACCAATTTGCGACCTCCAGGGTCGTTCAAACGAACCAGAAGGGGGAAGCGCCGGCGCACAGCATGCCGGGACCCTGTGACAATGGCCGGGTGGCCGAGTACCTCGTGATCACCGGGCTGTCGGGCGCCGGCCGGAGCACGGCGGCGGCGACCCTGGAGGACCTGGGGTGGGTGGTGATCGACAACCTGCCGCCGAGCCTGATCCCGCAGGTGGCGGAGATGCCGGTGAGCGGCGACACCGAGAAGATCGCCCTGGTGAGCGGGCGGAGCGGCTCCGCCTATGTGGACGAGCTGGCCAAGGCCATCGACCAGCTGCGCCACGCCGGCCGTGGACCGGTGCGGGTGCTGTTCCTCGACGCCGCCGACGACGTCCTCGTGCGGCGGTTCGAGGGCACCCGCCGGCGCCATCCGGTGGCGGCCGACACGGTGGGGGAGGGGATCACGCAGGAGCGGGCGGCCCTGGACGCCATCCGCGCCCAGGCCGACATCCGGATCGACACCACCGAGCTCAACGTGCACCAGCTGCGCCGCCGGCTGGTGGAAATCTTCGAGCCCGACCCGGTGGGCGGCATGCGCACGTCCGTCATCTCCTTCGGGTACCAGCACGGCATCCCCCTCGACGTGGACCTGGTGTTCGACTGCCGCTTCCTGCCCAACCCCCACTGGGTCGACGAACTGCGGCCCCAGACCGGCCTCGACGGGCCCGTGCGGGAGTACGTGATGGCCCAGCCGGAGACCAAGGACTTCCTCGCCAAGCTCGACGACCTGTTCACCCTCGTGCTCCCCGGCTACGTGAAGGAGGGGAAGACGTACCTCTCTGTGGCCATGGGCTGCACCGGCGGGCGCCACCGGTCGGTCGTGCTGGCCGAGGAGGTGGCCCAGCGGATGGAGGCCCACGGGTTCAACCCGGTGGTGAAGCACCGGGACATCGACCGGTGAGCACGGCCGGCGGGCCGGCGGTGGTCGCCATCGGCGGCGGCCACGGGCTGTCCACCAGCATCCGGGCGGCCCGGCGCTACGCCGGCCGGGTGACGGCCATCGTCAGCGTGGCCGACGACGGCGGCAGCAGCGGGCGCCTCCGCCAGGACCTCGGGATCGCCGCCCCCGGCGACATCCGCCGGTGCCTGGTGGCCATGGGCGATCCCGACTCGCTGTGGGGCCAGGCCTTCGAGCACCGCTTCGACGCCGGCGACCTGAAGGGCCACGCCCTCGGCAACGTGGTCATCGCCGGCCTGGCCGGCGTCACCGGCGACTTCCTGGCCGCCCTCGACGAGGCCGCCCGCCTGGTGGGGGTGGGCGACACCTGCCGCGTCCTGCCGGCCACCGCCACGCCGGTGGTCCTCGAGGCGGAGGACGAGGCGGGCACCGTCCAGGGGCAGATGCAGGTGTCGACGGCGGCCACCGGCCGCATCCGCACGGTGTCGATCAGCCCGCCCGACGCCGCGCCCCCGCCGGCGGCCATCCGGGCAATCGAGGAGGCCGACCAGGTGGTCGTCGGCCCGGGCTCGCTGTTCAGCAGCGTGCTGGCGGCGGTGGCGCCGGCCGCCCTCCGGGACGCGTTGGCCGCCAGCCGGGCCCAGTGCGTCTACGTGTGCAACCTCGACACCCAGGACCAGGAGACGGTGGGCTACGACGCCGCCGACCACGTGGAGGCGCTGCTCGCCCACGGCGTGCGGCTGGACGCCGTGCTCTGCGATCCCCGGTTCGCGCCCGAGCACGAGATCCCGGTTCGCGTCCACGTCCGGGCGGTGGCGCGCGACGACGGGCGCGCCCACGACGCCGACAGACTGGCAGGTGCCCTCCGCGATCTGCTCGGATAGGGTTCCGCTAACAAGGCGTGAACACTGAAGGAATCAGGAGGCATTCCATGACCATTCGGGTCGGCATCAACGGGTTCGGCCGCATCGGGCGCAACTTCTTCCGGGCGGCCCGGAAGGCCGGAGCGGACCTCGAAGTGGTCGGCGTCAACGACCTCGTACCTCCCGCCACCAACGCCCACCTCCTGAAGTACGACTCCACGCACGGCCGGCTCGACGCCGAGGTCACCTCGGGCGACAACTCCATCACCGTCGACGGCAAGGAGATCACCGTCTTCGCCGAGCGCGACCCGGGCGCACTGCCCTGGGGCGACCTCGGGGTCGACGTGGTGGTCGAGTCCACCGGCTTCTTCACCGACGGCGAGAAGGCGGCCGCCCACATCAACGGCGGCGCCCCCCGGGTGATCATCTCCGCCCCGGCCACCAACGTCGACGGCACGTTCTGCGTGGGCGTCAACGACGACACGTTCGACCCGGCCCAGCACAAGGTCGTCTCCAACGCCTCCTGCACCACGAACTGCTTCGTCCCCATGGTGAAGGTCCTCGACGACGCCTTCGGCATCGAGAAGGGGCTCATGACCACGGTCCACGCCTACACCAACGACCAGAACCTGCTGGACCTGGCCCACAAGGACCTGCGCCGGGCCCGCGCCTCGGCCGTCAACATCACGCCGTCGTCCACCGGCGCCGCCCGGGCCACCAGCCTGGTGCTGGCCGCCATGAAGGGCAAGCTCGACGGCACCGCCCTCCGCGTGCCGGTGCAGGACGGCTCGGTCACCGACCTGGTCGCCATCCTCGGCCGCGAGGTCACCGTCGACGAGGTCAATGCCGCCTTCGAGAAGGCGGCCACCGGCGGCCCGCTGTCCAAGGTGCTCGTCTACACCGAGGACCCGATCGTCTCCTCCGACATCGTGGGGTCGCCGGCCAGCTGCACCTTCGACTCCCAGCTCACCATGGCCATGGGCAACCTGGTCAAGGTGCTCGGCTGGTACGACAACGAGTGGGGCTACTCGAACCGCCTGGTGGACCTGGCCCTCATCGTCGGCGCCGCCAACCAGGCGTAGTGGCCCTCCCCCAGCTGGAGGACCTGCCGGATCCTTCGGGCAAGCGGGTCCTGCTGCGCGCCGACTTCAACGTGCCCATCACCGACGGGCGCATCGACGACGACCTGCGCATCCGCGCCGCCCTGCCCACCATCGAGTGGCTCACCGGGCGGGGGGCGACGGTCACCGCCTGCACCCACCTGGGCCGCCCCAAGGGCGCGCCCGACCCGAAGTACTCGGTGGAGCCGGTGCGGGCCCGCCTGGCCGAGCTGGCGCCCGGCGTCGAGCTGCTGGAGAACCTGCGGTTCGACCCGGGCGAGACGGCCAACGACCCGGCCTTCGTCGACCGCCTGGTGGAGGGGCAGGACCTGTACGTGTGCGACGCCTTCGGCGCCGCCCACCGGGCCCACGCCTCCATCGTCGGCCCGCCCGGCCGGCTGCCCAGCGCCGCCGGCCGCCTTCTGGCCCGGGAGGTCGAGGTCCTCGGCGGCCTCCTGGAGAAGCCCGAGCGGCCCTTCGTGGCGGTGCTCGGCGGCTCCAAGGTCAGCGACAAGCTGGCCGTCATCGAGGCACTCCTGAAGGTGGTCGACACCCTCGTCATCGGCGGCGGCATGTGCTTCACCTTCCTCAAGGCCATGGGCCACGACGTGGGCGACTCCCTGCTCCAGGCCGACCAGGTCGACAACTGCAAGGGGTTCCTCGACAGCGGCCGGCGCATCCTCATCCCCACCGACGTGGTGGCCCTCGGGCCCGGCGGCGAGATCGGCAACCCCGGCGCCGGCGGCGAGGTCCGCACCTTCGGCGAGGACGTCCCCGCCGGCTGGAAGGGCCTCGACATCGGCCCGGGCTCGGCGGCCGCCTTCGCTGACGAGGTCACCGGCGCCGGCACCGTGCTCTGGAACGGCCCCATGGGCGTGTTCGAGGACCCCCGCTTCGCCGCCGGCACCCGTGCCGTGGCCGAGGCCCTGGCCGAGGCCAGGGGCTTCACCGTCATCGGCGGCGGCGACAGCGCCAGCGCCATCAAGCAGTTCGGCCTGGCCGACCGCATCGACCACGTTTCCACCGGCGGCGGGGCGTCGCTGGAGTTCATCGAGAAGGGCGACCTGCCCGGACTCGCAGCCCTGAGGGAGGCAGCCGAGCGTGGCTGAGAGAAAGCCGCTCATCAGCGGCAACTGGAAGATGCACCACACCCACTTCGACGCCATCCAGGTGGTGCAGAAGCTCTCCTACGCCTTGAGGGACGAGGACTACGCGGCGGTCGACGTCTCCGTCCACCCCACGTTCATCGCCCTCCGGTCGGTGCAGACCGTGATCCTCAACGACAAGTTGAAGATCGTGCTCGGGGCCCAGAACTGCCACTGGGAGGCGAAGGGCGCGTACACCGGCGAGGTGAGCGCCCCCATGCTGGCCAAGCTCGAGGTCGGCTACGTCATCGTCGGCCACTCGGAGCGGCGGGAGTACTTCGGCGAGACCGACGACATGGTGAACCGCAAGGCCAAGGCGGTGTTCGCCAACGGGATGACGCCCATCATGTGCGTGGGCGAGACGCTGGAGGAGCGGGAGGCCGGCGGCGCCGAGAAGAAGGTGGACGGCCAGGTTCGGGCCGGGCTGGCCGGACTCTCTCCCGAGCAGGTGGGCGCCATGGTGATCGCCTACGAGCCGATCTGGGCCATCGGCACCGGCCGGACCGCCACCGCCGACGACGCCCAGGCGATGTGCGCGCTCATCCGCACCACGGTGGGCGACGTGGTCGACGACACGGCGGCAGGGGCGCTCCGCGTGCAGTACGGCGGCTCCGTGAAGCCCTCCAACACCGCCGAGCTCATGGACCAGCCCGACATCGACGGCGCCCTGGTCGGGGGGGCCAGTCTGGATCCCGACGATTTCTCGCAGATCGTGCGATATCGGGTGACGACCTGATGCTTTCGAACGTCTGTTAGCCTGGGTTTTGCCGTGTTGACCCTCACGAACCTCATCGTCGTGATCCACGCTCTTGTCTCCATCACGCTGGTGGTGCTCATCCTGCTCCACAGCGGCCGAGGAGGCGGGTTGTCGGACATGTTCGGCGGGGCGATGGGCAGCGCGGCGGCAGGGTCCACTGTCGTGGAGCGCAACCTCGACCGCATCACCGTTGCAGCCTCGATCGTCTTCGCTTTCACCACCACGATCCTCGCCATACGCATGCAGTAACAACGTTGTCTGGGGGGCGTAACCAGCTGGAGGTCCGGATGGACCGACAAAGGAGGTCCCACAAGGTGGTAGGACGCAGGCACCAACTCGCGGTGCTGGGGACGCTGCTGGCGATGTCACTCATCGCGGCGGCGTGCGGCAGTGACAAGAACAATGAGGCCACCGGCAGCTCGACGACCGGTGCGGCCAGCGGCGGCAACGTGGCGGTGAAGAACGGCGGCACGGTCGCCTACGCCGCCGAGCAGGAGCCCGCCGGCTTCAACAACCTCACGTCGAAGGACAACCTGGCCGAGCTGCGGCACATCATGCGCCACGTCTGGCCGTACGCGTACTACTCCAAGCCCGATTTCAGTGTGGTGCCCACCGAGACCCTGGCCGGGCCGGCCAAGGTGGTGTCGTCGCAGCCGTTCACCGTCCAGTGGGACATCAACCCCAAGGCGGTGTGGAGCGACGGCGTGCCGGTCACCACCGACGACTTCCAGTGGACGTACGAGAGCTGCAACAACAAGGTCGACCCGGGCGAGGCCAGCACCCCGAACCCGAAGACGGGGGTCCAGGAGACCGCCCTCGACTGTGCCAGCACAGCGGGGTACGACAAGGTCACGAAGTTCGACAAGATCAGCGACAAGTCCTTCAAGATGGAGTTCTCCGAGCCCTACGTGGAGTACGAGGGTCTCTTCGGGGACCCGATCCCGCCGGCTCACATCGGCCGCACCCTTCCCGGTGGCTGGAACACCGGCTTCGACGCCGATCCCAAGGTGTCGGCCGGCCCCTTCTTGTTCAAGGAATGGGTGAAGGGCGATCACATCACGCTGGTGAAGAACCCCAAGTGGTGGGGCCCCGCGCCGCACCTCGACAGCCTGGTGTACCGAGAGATCCCTGACCCGGCCACCCATCCGGCCGCTCTCCAGAACAACGAAGTCCAGATGATCTACCCGCAGCCCCAGACCGACCTTCTCGACCAGGTGAAGCAGCTGCAGGGCGTGAAGTACGACCTGAACTTCGGGCCCACCTGGGAGCACCTCGACTTCAACTTCAAGAACCCCCTGCTGGCCGACCTGGCCGTGCGCAAGGCCATCGCCTACTCGCTCGACCGCCAGCGCTACGTCGACACGCTGATGAAGCCGTTCTCCGACAAGGCCAGCGTCCTGCAGAACCGCGTGTTCATGTCCAACCAGCCGGAATACGTGGATCACGGCAAGGAGTACGCCAAGCAGGACATCGCCAAGGCCACCGCCGCCCTCGAGGCGGCCGGCTATACCAAGGGCGCCGACGGCATCTACGCCAAGGGTGGCCAGCGGCTGTCGTTCCGGCTGCGGGTGAAGAGCCCCAACCCGCTGCGCGAGCAGATGGAGCAGCTGATGCAGGCCGACCTCCAGAAGGCTGGCATCGAGGCGAAGATCGTGAACTTCAGCACGCCCGACACCATCGGCTCCATCGGTTCCAAGGGTGACTTCGACCTGTTCATCTTCGCCTGGGTCGGCACGCCGTTCGAGGTGAGCGGCGCCCAGCAGACCTTCGACTCCAGCAGCGACTCGAACTTCGGGAAGTACAGCAACGAGAAGGTCGACGCCCAGATCAAGCAGGCCGGCACCATCCTCAACCAGAAGGACCGGGCCGACGCCCTGAACAAGGCCGACGAGATGATGTGGGAGGACCTGCCCAACATCCCGCTGTTCCAGAAGCCGGTCGGGCTGCTGGCGTTCTCCGACAAGTACGGGAACATCACCGACAACACCACCACCGAAGGCCCGTTCTGGAACTCCTTGAACTGGGGCCTCAAGGCCGCGGCGTCGTAGCGGAAGACGCGAAAGGTGTGAACGGCCCGGCGCGCGACACAGCGCGCCGGGCCGTGCATACTTACTAGCGAATGCTTGCGTTTGCCATTCGCCGGCTGTTGGTGAGCATCCCGGTGATCATCGCGTCGAGCTTCATCGTCTTCATGCTCGTGGCGACGGCGGGCGGCGACCCGCTGGGCGATCTGCGGCTGCGCCCCGGCATTTCCGAGGCCACCATCAACGTCCGCCGCCATCAGCTGCACCTCGACGAGCCTGTGCTCCAGCGCTACGTCACCTGGGCCAAGGGTGTGGTCCACGGAGACCTCGGGCGGTCCTTCTCCAACGAGGAGGTCCGCCCGATGCTCTTCCGGAGCCTGGGCGTCACGATGCGGCTGGTGCTGTTCGCCACCCTCGTCGCCGTGATCATCGCCGTGTTCGTCGGATCACTGAGCGCGGTGAAGCAGTACTCGAAGTTTGACTACACCTCGACCTTCTTCGCCTTCGTCTTCTTCTCCATGCCCGTGTTCTGGCTGGCCGCCCTGCTGAAGGACGTGGGGATCCGCATCAACACCGAGCTCGGCCACCGCATCTTCTTCGTCGTGGGCGAGCAGAGCCCCACCCCGCCGCCCGGATTCATCGCCCTCCAACTCGACCGGCTGGGTCACATGCTCCTGCCCAGCCTCACGTTGATCCTGATCTCGATGGCGTCGTGGAGCCGGTTCCAGCGGGGGAGCATGCTGGAGGTCCTGCACGCCGACTACATCCGCACGGCCAAGGCCAAGGGGCTGAAGAGCAACCGTGTGCTGTTCCGCCACGCTCTGCGAAACGCCCTGATTCCCGTCGTCACCGTGGTGGCCATCGACTTCGCCGCCATCCTGGGCGGGGCGGTCATCACCGAGACCGTCTTCGGATGGGCCGGGATGGGCCGACTGCTCGTCGACGCCCTCCGGGTCCAGGACGTCAACGTGGTGCTGGGCTGGCTGCTCATCACCGCCGTGCTCGTGGTTATCTTCAACCTCATCGCCGACCTCCTCTACGGCGTCCTCGACCCGCGGATCCGCACTGCCCGATGACCAACCTGGCCCCCCCGCCCGTCGGCACCCCGGAGCCGGCTGCCCCCGACCAGTTGATCGAGTTCGGCGTCGCCGCGGAGAGCCAGTGGAAGCGGGTCTTCCGCCGCTTCCTGCGCCATCGCCTGGCTGTGATCAGTCTGGTCATCCTCCTGATCCTCATGCTGATGTCGTTCTTCGGGAGCCACATCGCCCGCTACAGCTACCAGGACCTGAGCCGTACCGACCTGAGCTCGCACCCCTCGCTCAAGCACTGGTTCGGCACCGATTCCATCGGTCACGACACCTTCGCCCAGGTCCTCCGCGGCTCACGCCGGTCGCTCATCGTCGCCCTCCTGGTCGCCCTGATCTCGACCACCTTCGGCGCCATGGTCGGCGCCCTCGCCGGCTACCGGGGCGGCTTCGTCGACTCCGCCCTCATGCGCTTCACCGACCTGTTCCTCACGATCCCGCTGATCGCCATCCTCCTGGTGGTGGCGTCCCGGTACAAGGGCAAGAGCGGGAACTGGCTGGCCCTGTCGTTCGTCATTGCCGCCTTCGCCTGGATGCCCCTCGCCCGCGTGGTTCGGGGCAGCTTCCTGTCCCTGCGCGAGCGCGAGTTCGTGGAATCGGCGCGCGCCCTGGGGGCCAACGGCCGGCGCATCGTCCTCCGCCACCTGCTGCCGAACAGCCTCGGCCCCATCATCGTCAACGCCACCCTGCTGGTCGGCATCGCCATCATCACCGAGACGGCGCTGTCGTTCCTCGGCTTCGGCATCGCCCCGCCCGACACCTCCCTCGGCCGGCTGGTGGCCGAGGCGGCGCCGTCGTCGCAGACCCGCCCCTGGCTGTTCTACCTGCCGGGGCTGTGGCTGGTGCTGATCTCGTTGTGCATCAACTTCGTGGGCGACGGCCTGCGCGACGCCCTCGACCCCCAGCAGAACAGGGTGCGGGCATGAGCGAGAGTGAGGTGTTGCCCGCCGATGCCGTGCGCCCCGACGGCCCCAAGGCGGACGCGCCGGTGCTCGAGGTCGAGGACCTCACCGTCACCTTCGCCACGCCCGACGGGCCGGTGAAGGCGGTGCAGCACGTGAGCCTGTCCGTCGACGGCGAGGAGATCCTCGGCATCGTGGGCGAGTCGGGTTCCGGCAAGTCGGTCACGATGATGGCGGTGATGGGGCTCCTCCCGAAGACGGCCACCATCACCGGGTCGGTGAAGTTCCGGGGCCAGGAGATCCTGGGACTGCCCGACAAGGAGCTGCGCCGCCACCGCGGCAAGCATGTGGCGATGATCTTCCAGGACCCGCTCACGTCGCTGAACCCGGTCTTCTCCGTCGGGTACCAGATCTCCGAGGCCATCCGGGTCCACAACGACGTCAGCAAGAAGGAGGCCGCTGACCGGGCGGTGGGCCTGCTCGACCTGGTGGGCATCCCCCACGCCCGCCAGCGGGCCGACCAGTACCCGCACGAGTTCTCGGGCGGCATGCGCCAGCGGGCCATGATCGCCATGGCCATCGCCAACGACCCCGACGTGCTGATCGCCGACGAGCCCACCACCGCCCTCGACGTCACCATCCAGGCCCAGATCCTTGAGGTGCTGGAGACGGCCCAGGCGGCCACCCGGTCCGCCATCGTGCTCATCACCCACGACCTCGGCGTGGTCGCGGGGGTCGCCGACCGGGTGCACGTCATGTACGCCGGGCGGGCGGCGGAGACCGGCGCCGTCGACGACGTCTTCATCCAGCCGCGGCACCCGTACACCCTCGGCCTCCTCGACTCGCTGCCCCGCCTCGACGCCGAGGGTCATGAGAAGCTGACGCCCATCACCGGCGCCCCCCCGAGCCTCCTCCACCCGCCGCCCGGCTGCCCCTTCCACCCGCGCTGCCGCTACGTCCGCCCCATGTGCAGCGAGGTCGTGCCGGAGCTGCGCTTCGTCGGCGGCCTGGGCCAGCGCTCGGCGTGTCACTACGCCGAGGAGCTGGCCGGCGTCGAACCGGGTCCCTCGTGACGGACGCCGTCGCCCCGCCCAACGGGAACGCCGCACCGGTCGAGGCCGGCGCACCGATCATGGCCGTGCGCGACCTGGTCAAGCACTTCCCGGTCATGTCGGGCGACATCATCCGCCGCAAGATCGGCGACGTCCACGCCGTGTGCGGGGTGTCGTTCGACCTCTATCCCGGCGAGACCCTGGGGCTGGTGGGCGAGTCGGGGTCGGGCAAGTCCACCATCGCCCGCTGTGTGCTGCGCCTGCACGAGCCCACCTCGGGCTCGGTGCACTACGGCAACGTCGACCTCCTCGCCCAGAACACCAAGCAGATGCGCCGGCTGCGCCGGGACCTCCAGATCGTGTTCCAGGACCCGTACGCCTCGCTCGACCCCCGGATGACGGTGGCGGACATCGTCGGAGAGCCGTTCAAGATCCACGGGTACGACGGAGACGCCCGGGCCCGCACCCGTGAGCTGCTGCGCCTCGTCGGGCTCAACCCCGAGCACGGCAACCGCTACCCGCACGAGTTCTCGGGCGGGCAGCGCCAGCGCATCGGCATCGCCCGGGCCCTCGCCCTGGAGCCGAAGGTGATGATCCTCGACGAGCCGGTGTCGGCGCTCGACGTGTCGATCCAGGCCGGCGTCGTCAACCTCCTGGAGGAGATCCAGGACCGGCTCGGCATCGCCTTTCTGTTCGTGGCCCACGACCTCTCGGTCGTGAAGCACATCTCGGACCGGGTGGCGGTCATGTACCTGGGCCACCTGGTCGAGATCGGGACGCGGGACCAGATCTACGCCTCGCCGGCCCACCCCTACACCCAGGCCCTCCTGTCGGCCGTGCCCGTCCCCGACCCGGTGGCCGAGCGCCGGCGGGAGCGGATCGTCCTCAAGGGGGAGGTGCCGAGCCCGGTCGACCCGCCTTCTGGCTGCCGGTTCCGCACCCGGTGCTGGAAGGCCCAGGAGATCTGCGCCGAGGAGGTGCCGGCGCTGATCGACCGCGGGCACGGCCACCCCTCGGCCTGCCATTTCGCCGAGGTCAAAGAGGTCGTCTGAGCCTCGGCGTGCAGCGGTCCTTGAGGGTGGTGGCGGCCGGCGTGGTGCTGGCCGTCTCGGCGGCATGCAGCGGCGGCTCGTCTGGTTCGAAGGCGGCGCCGTCCTCGTCGACCGCAGCGGCCACGACCACGACCGCCCGTCCCCGCCACCCCCAGGGAGGGACGGCCAGGGTGGGCGTGTGGGGCGACCCCAACCCCGACGCGGCCACCCTCGGCGGGGCGGCGGTTCGTTCGCTGGTCCTGCCCCAGCTGTTCGTCGCCCGCCCGGATGGGACGTGGGCGCCGTCGCTGGTCGAGCCCGGGAGCGATCGCACGGCGCCCGACTCCCGGACGGCGACCCTGCGGCTGCGCCCGGCATCGGTGTGGTCGGACGGTACGCCCGTGACCGCCGACGACCTGCGCCGCTCGGCCGACGCCCGCTTCGTCGCCGGCGTGGACGGGCCGGCGCCCGACGGCACGCTCACCCTCCGGTTCACCCAGACCCTGCCCGGCTGGCGCCGCCTGTGGTCGGGCGCCGACGCGGTCACGCCACCGCGACCGGGGCTGTGGGGCGGGCCGTTCGTCCTGGCCGGGTACACGCCCGGTCTGGAGGCGGTGCTGCGGGCCAACGACCGCTTCGCCGCCGGCCGCCCGTATCTCGACGAGCTGCACCTGGTGCTGGTGCCGGACTCCGGCGTCGCCTACGAGCTACTGGATCACGGCCAGCTCGACGTGCTGATGCCGCCGGCCGGTACCGTGCGCACGACCAAGCTGCGGACCGTGCCCGGGGTGTCGGTGGACACCGCCGCCGGCGGGGGCTGGCGGGTGGCGCTGCTCCTGCGCCAGGGCGGGCTCACCCGCGACCAGCGGGCGGCGGTGGCGGCGTCCGTCGACCGGGGCACGTTCGTGGGCACCCTGCTCCAGGGCGAGGCGGTCGTGGACGACGGGTACTCCGGGGCCTGGAAGGGCGCCGGTCCCGGCGACACGGCGGCCCTCAAGGGCACCACCGCCGACCTGGTCGGCGAGCTGGAGGAGCCCATGACGCCGACCCTCCAGCGCTCCATGCAGCTGCGGGCCCACCCCCAGGGCGGGCGCCTGGAGCTGCGCAACGCCGAAGCCGACCGGGTGGAGGGCTGGGTCGCCGCTGGCACGTACCAGGCCGCCATCGTCATGACCCTCGACGGCCCGGTCCCGTGCTGGACCTGCCGCTGGGCGTCGGTCGACGAGGCCAGGGCCCGGGCCGCGGATGCCGGCGACCAGGCCGCCGCCACCGCCCTTGAGGCCGAGCTCCGGGACCAGGCGTTGCTCCTTCCCCTCTGGCGTCCGACCACCGTCGTGGCGGTCCGGAACGGCCTCCACGGCGTGGCCGCCAACGGCTATGCCCTCAGCGGGGCGTGGAACGCCGGCGACTGGTGGCGCTCGGGCTAACGCCGGGCCACCCCGTCTGCCCTGCGGTACAGTGACCGACCGCCCGGTGTGTGGGGCGGTCGCCCGTCGGAGTGGCGGAATAGGTAGACGCGCCAGCTTGAGGGGCTGGTGCCCGCAAGGGCGTGGGGGTTCAAGTCCCCCCTCCGACACCACCTGGGAGGCGCGAAAGTCCAGGTCACGGGCGTACCGCAGGCGCCGGCAAAGCGGCTCGAAAGGGGATGCCGTCGCGTGGGTCGCCGAGGCCGTCAGTCAGGGTCTCGATGTAGTCGCAGTCACTGATCACGAAGGCCGGTCAGCCCCCGTCGACTGTTTGCGTCCTCTCGCTGAGGTCGGTGTAGGTCGCTCTGAGGTCGTACTCGTTGGTGAGGGCGCCGTGCGCGGCATCAGCGGCCCATTCCCCATCGTCGTGCGCAGGGTGACCCGGCTCGACCTCAACGGTGATGACGAACCGGTACGTGCGAGGCCGTCGTGCTCATCTCCAGCATCGCTCGAGCGGAAGTCGTGCTGCATTCTGCGCGAGATGACATCGTGTGATGACGAATCAGATGCCAGGGTCCGGAGGACACCAATGGCAAGAACCTTGGTGGACATCAATGAAGAGGCGCTGGCCGCAGCAGCAGCGGAGCGGGGGATGACGACGAAGGTGGATACCGTCAATCGGGCGCCTGCCGAGATCGCAGCTAGCTAGGCCACGACGGCTCGCGGCGCTGGAGCGGCTCCGCACCACCGTTGACGACCTGGGTGACGCGGAGATCATGCGGGGAGCATGGCGTTAGGCCGCTACCTGGCGGACAAGTCGGCACTTGAGCAGCAGCGCCACAGCGAGGCCGCTGCCGGGCTGCTCTCGGCCCTCGCTGCCGACGGCGCACTCTTCATCACGGAGATCGTCGCCCTGGCGCTCTGTACTCCGCCCGGAGCTCGGACGACTACGAGGCACGCCGTGAGGACCTGCTGAGCCTCCCCTGGCTCCATCTGACCCAGCCCGTGGCCGCACGTGCGCTGACGATCCAGCACGAGCTGGCCGGGCGGGGAGAGCACCGTCGACCGATCCCCGATCTCCTGGTCGCTACCACCGCCCTCGAGCACGACGCGGTGGTGCTCCACTACGACCGCGACTTCGACCTCATCGCCGAGGCGACCGGGCGCTCGGCCCGCTGGATCATCCCTGCCGGGACCGGCCACGGCGGCGCGATCTGATGGGGGACTGTGGACGCTTTCGCTCGCAGAGAGAGCGAAGGAGACGTCCACAGAAGAGACCGCCATTCAGCTGCCGCGGTCGAGGCGACGGAGGCGGGGCGAGCCGGTTCGTGCTCCCTTGCCGCTGGACGCCACCAGGGGGGCGAGGGCGGCGACCGTGGGGGCGCGGTGCAGCGACGCGAGGTCGAGGTCGGTTTGGTGGGCGGCGTTGATCTGCGAGATGGCCCGCACAGCGAGGAGCGAGTGGCCGCCGAGGTCGAAGAAATTGTCGTCGACGCCGATCCGCTCGACGCCGAGGACCTCGCTCCACAGGGCGAGCAGCCCGCGTTCCAGGTCGCTGCGGGCGTCCACGAACGGCGCCCCGAGGACGGATCGGGCTTCGTCGGGGGAGGGCAGCGCCTTGCGGTCCACCTTGCCGTTGGGCGTCAGGGGCAGGGCGTCGAGGGTCACGAACGCTGAGGGGACCATGTAGGACGGCAGCGTGCGGAGGAGGTGGTCGCGCAGGGAGTCGACGGTGGGCCCCGGCGAGTCGGCGACGACGTAGGCGACCAGGCGCTGGCCGCCGGCCGGGTCGGCCGCCCCGACCACCACTGCCGCCCGCACGTGGGGGTGGGCGCCCAGGGCGACCTCGATCTCCCCGGGCTCGATGCGGTACCCGCGGATCTTCACCTGGTGGTCGAGCCGACCGAGGTACTCGACGGTGCCGTCGGGGCGCCAGCGCACCAGGTCGCCTGTCTTGTAGAGGCGGGCCCCGGGCCGGCGGTCGAAAGGGTGGGGTACGAAGCGCTCGGCTGTCAGCTCCGGTCGGTGCAGGTAGCCGCGCGCCAGGCCGGCGCCTCCCACGTGCAACTCCCCGGGAGTTCCGACGGGCACCGGCTCCATGGCTGCGTCGAGCACGTACGCCGTCGTGTTGGCCACCGGCTGCCCGATGCTGACGGCCTCGGCCGGCTCGGTGACCCTCGTGATGAGCGAGTAGACGGTGGTCTCGGTGGGGCCGTACATGTTCCACAGGACGAGGCCCCGGCCGAGCAGGGCCTCGGCCAGCGCCGGCTGGAGGGCCTCGCCACCGCAGAAGGCGGTGAGACCGGGCCGTCCTGGCCAGTCCGATTCCACCAGCATCCGCCACGTCGCCGGCGTCGCCTGGAACACCGTCGCACCCGAGCTGTCGAGGAGAGCGGCCAGCGCGTCGGGCGCCGAGGCGGCGGCGGCCGGCGCCACGACGAGCCGGGCCCCGACGGTGAGGGGCAGGCACAGCTCGAGCCCGGCGATGTCGAACGACAGCGTGGTGACGGCCACGACGGTGTCGCCGGCGTCGAGGCCGGGGCGGTCCCTCATGGTGGTGAGGAGGTTGACCATGGCACGGTGGGGCACGGCGACCCCCTTCGGCTGCCCGGTGGAGCCGGAGGTGTAGACGACGTAGGCGAGCTGTTCGGGGTCGAAGGGCGGCTCGGCTGCCGGCGGCGGCCCGCCGGCCGGCTCCGTGTCCTCGTCGAAGGAGAGCACCGGGAGGGGGTGGGCGGGTAGGCGGTCGAGAACCGCCCCTTCGGTCACGACGACCCTGGCGCCCGAGTCGTCGAGCATGAAACGCAGCCGCTCGGGGGGGTAGCTGGGGTCGAGCGGCAGGTAGGCGCCACCGGACTTCAGGACGGCAAGCAGGGCGGCCACCATGTCGACGTTGCGCGACATGCAGAGGCCGACGACCACGTCGGGGCCCACGCCGATCGACCGGAGGCGGCGGGCCAGCCCGTCGGCCCGCTCGTCCAGTTCGGCGTAGGTGAGCGAACGGCTGGCGTCGACCACGGCCACCGCCGCCGGGCTGCGGCGCACCTGGGCCTCGACGAGGTGGTGCACACCCACGGTGTCGGGAAAGGGTGCGGCAGTGTCGTTCCACGCCACCAGCACACTGTGACGTTCGGTTTCGTCGAGCGCCGGCAGGCGGCCGGCGTCCGGCGTCGGGACGCCCAGCTCCGAGAGCCGCAGCTCGGGGTGGTGGGCCACGGCGGCGAGCGCGGCGTGGAGGTCGGCGGCGACCTCGGCGACCGTGTCGCGGTCGTAGTGGTCGGGCCGGTAGTGCAGCTCCGCCCACAGGGTGGTGGCGTCGTCGTAGAACTGGAACTCGAGGGGCTTCGACGCTTCCGGGAGATCGAACTCGAAGAAGCCTTCCCGCTCGGGCGGTTGGGCGATGACGGACGCGCCGGGGATCCATCGCCGGGGGGCGGCGTGGAAGAAGTGGAGGGCGACCGGCAGGGTGGCCACATTCAGGTCGGCGCCGGACTCGTCGTTGAAGGCGCGGACGGAGTGGTACAGGGGCAGGTGCTGGTGCTCCAGCACGCCGTGCACGGCCGCCCTGGCCCGCTCCAGCGCGACGTCGAGGGAAGGATCGCCGCTCAGGTCGACGCGCAGGAGCGACAAGCCTCCGAAGTCCCCGACGATGCCGGTCAGCTCGGCCCGGTCGCGCCCGCCGACCGACGTGAGCAGCAGGGTGTCGGCCTGTCCGGTCGCCCGGGCCACCAGCGCGGCCACGGCGGCGACGCTCGCCGCGTAGCTCGAGGATCCGGGGAGCCGGCGGAGGGCGTCGCCCACGGCCGGTGGCACGATGACGGCGTAGCCGTGCGACGTGGCCGTGAGGTCGGATCGGTCCGCCGGGTCCCGCACCGTGTCGGTGTACGGGAGCGGGTGCACCGTCGCCACGCCTCGCAGGGTGTCCTTCCAGTGGCGGTGGTACTCGGCGACCCTGTCCTCCGACATCCACTCGCGCTGCCACACGGCGAAGTCGGAGAACTCGATGGGCAGGGGAGCGAGGGCCGGTTCCTCGCCGGCCGCCAGCGCGCCGTAGACCTCGGCGAGCTCGCTCTCGAGGACGGCCAGCGACGTGGGGTCGGAGACGATGTGGTCGAGCACCATCAGCACCTCGCTGCTGCCCTCGTCGAGCAGGTAGAGGTGGACGGCGAACAGCGGGAGGCTCGTCGTGTCGAACCCCGTCTCCACGGCAACCTCCTGGTGACGGAGGAGCTGGCTGCGCCTGCTGCTGGGCGGCGCGTCCCGCAGGTCGGTCGTGTGGACCCGCACCTCCACATCCGGAGCGATCGACTGGAACGCCAGGCCGTCCTCGACCGGAAAGGCGGCGCGCAGCGACTCGTGCCGCTCGGTGAGGGTGCGCACGGCGTCGGCGAGCACGGCCGGGTCGGCGGGGAAGTCGAAGCGGTGGCGGAACGCCTGGTTGAGGAATCCGGGCGCCGGGGCGAAGCGTTCCATCCACCAGATCTGTTCCTGTGCGAGGGACAGCGGGACACGCAAGCAGCCAGGGCCAGTCGCCATTGGAGCAACTCCTCGGTCGGGCGGATGACGCCATCCGCCCTCGGGGCGATGATCGAGTTCCCGCCCGACGCCCGCCCCACCCCCGCGCCCGGCGACCCCGAGCTTAGCTCTGGTCGTTGCTTTTCGCGCTTATTGCGGCCTTAGGCCGGCCAGCGTGACGGTGAGAAGGCGTTGCACCGCCGCCTTCGATTCGAGGGTCGTCGCCGCCGCCAGCGCATGCAGGCAGTAGGTGGCCAGCTCGCCGGCACTGACGTCGTCGCGCGCCTCGCCCGACTCGGCCGAAGCGGCGATGAGGTCGCGCACCATGTCGCGTAGGTGCCGCTCGGCGGAGGCGACATGGGCGCGGCGGTGCAGCAGGGCGGACAGCTCGGCGTCGGCGTGAGTCCGTGACCGGTGCAGGACCATGGCATAGGCGCCGAGCACGGCCGCCAGGCGGTCGCCCGCCGTTCCGGCGCGGTCCCTGGCCGCGTTGAGGAGGGCGAGGTGGCCGGCGACCTTGCGCTCGTGCCAGGCGAGCAGGATCGACTCGACGTCGGGGAAGTACTTGTAGAGCGTCGCCCTGCCGATGCCGGCCTTCTCGGCGATCTGCGACATGGTGACTCCGCGGAGGCCGTAGCGGGCCACGAGGGCGGAGGCGGCGTCGACCACGGCCTCTCGAACCTCCCGCCGGTGCGTCTCGATGGTCTCGGTCCACAGCCGGGGCACGTCGCCAGGATACACGCCGACCTGGTGACGACACAATGACTTGATTTAATACAGCCTGTCTTGTAAAACTGAGCTCGTGCTGAATCACCGGAGACATGACGGCGGTCGCATCGAGGCGCGGGTCGGGAAGATGCTGGCGGCCGGTCGGATCACCGAGGACGAGGGGGCGGCCGTGCGAGCGGCCGCCGGCACCGGCGACCTCGATGCCGTCCTGGCCGGCATCCGCCGCCGGCACGCCCTGGAGCGGGTGGGCGAGGAGGTGCGCCGCGGTCGCCTGAGCCAGGCCGAGGCCGTCGGCGTGGCCGCCGCCATCGAGCGGGGAGAGGACCCCGGCCCGGCCTTGCGTCGTCGTCGCCGGCACGGCGCGTGAGCGGGGCTACGTCACCGGCCGGATTCGCTCCATCTGCGTCCAGCCCCTCCACCCGCGTTCCTCGAGCAGGCGGAGCAGCCTGCGGGCGATGGGCACCGCGTTGAGGAACACCTCGTCGAGCAACGCCACCAGGGCAGGGTCGAGTGCGAAGTCGGCTCTCTCGTCGTCGCCGCGTTGCGCGGTGTCGTCCTCGGACATGGCCACGAGCTGGTCGGCGAGCGTGGGCAGGCGGGGGTCGTCGGCGTCCCAGTCGGCCGCAGAGACGAGGTCGTAGTACATGCCCGCAACGGCCGGGTCCTCGATCTGCGCCCGTTTGAGCGCCATGAGCGCCGGCATCTGATCGGGGATCTGCGCGGCCACGAGGATCCAGGCGTCCCGCTCCATGTTGACCGCTCGCTCGGGGATGCCGAGCTCGCGCAGCCGGTCGAGGTAGTCGATGGCCTCGGCCGGCAGCGCCAATCGGTCGCCTGCCGCCAGTTGGGCGACGCGTTCGCGGTGGCGCTGGCGCTGGCGGATCTCGGCCCGTAGCCGGCGATCAATGTCCTCGATCGCGGCTGCGAAGTCGTGCTCGTCGGCCACCAGCAGTTCCTGGACCCGAGACAGCGGCACCCCGGCGTCGGCGAGGGTCCGGATGCGGATCAGCGCGACGACGGCGGCCGCGTCGTAGCGGCGGTACCCCTGGTGCTCGGCGAACCACCGCACGGGGCCAACCATGCCCGTGGTGGGTACGAAGGTGGAGCTGACGAAGGGCAGGAGCAGCAGCGGATAGGCGAAGGCCGCGGCACCGTCGGGCGATGTCGCAGCGAGCCCGGCGATCACCGCCAGCCAGGTGAATGCCAGTGTGAAGAGCACGACGATGCCAGCCACCTCGAACCAGGCGAGCACGCCCGCTCCCGAGCGGAAGCCGATCGCCAGGGCGACGAGGAGGACCACCAGGAGCGCGATCAGGTTGGCGATCAGCGAGGTCAGCACGTGCGCCCAGAGAACCGCCGAGCGGGCGATGGGCATCGACTGCAACCGTGCCGTCATCCCGCCGGAGACATCGGTGAAGAGCCGCAGGGCGGTGTAGGCGACGCCGGACGCAACCGTGATCAGTAGGACGCCCGGCAGCACGTAGTCGACGTACAGGCCGCCGCCGGCGTCGATCGCACCACCGAAGACGTAGACGAACAGCAGCAGCATGGCGATCGGCGACACCGCCGTGGTCACGATCGTGTCCGGCTGCGCACGACGTGACGCAGTGAGCGCCCGAGCAGCGCCCCGGTGTCGCTGATGAGGGAGCTGGGCACGGTAGGACCTCAGCTGCTCGTGGCGGCCGGACGGGCCGGGGCGTCGGTCAGGGCGCTCCGGGCACCGGTCGGGCGACCGACGAGCGCCAGGAAGATCTCCTCGAGGCTGGGCTGCCGCTCGACGTACTCCACCCGGGCCGCAGGCAGCGCGCCTTCAGCTCGGCCAGCGTGCCGCTCACCAGGATGCGGCCCTCGTGGAGGATCGCGATCCGGTCGGCAAGCTGCTCGGCCTCGTCGAGGGACTGCGTCGTGAGCAGCACGGTGGTGCGCCGTGGGCGAGCTCGCGCACCGCCCGCCAGACGTCCAGGCGGGCGTGCGGATCGAGGCCCGTGGTGGGCTCGTCGAGGAAGACCACCGGAGGGCTCCCCGTCAGGCTCATGGCGATGTCCAGACGGCGACGCATGCCGCCCGAGTAGGTGGACACCCGCCGGCCTCCGGCCTCGGTGAGCGCGAACGGGGCGAGCAGGTCGTCGGCGACCCGGGTCGGTCGAGGTGTCGCAGCCTGGCGATCAGCACCAGGTTCTCCCGTCCGGTGAGGACCTCGTCGACGGCTGCGAACTGCCCGGTGAGGCTGATCGACCGGCGCACGTCGTCGGCCTGGCTGACGACGTCGAACCCGTGCACGGCGGCACTGCCGGCGTCGGCCCGGACAAGGGTGGACAGGATGTTCACGAGGGTGGTCTTGCCGGCCCCGTTGGCGCCGAGCAGGGCGAAGATGCTGCCCGGCGCCACTTCGAGGTCGACGTGGCGAAGCACCTCGACGTCGCCGTACGACTTGGCGAGCCCGGCGGTCCGGATGGCTGGTGTCGTCCTCATGGGACAAGCTTGAACGGTTGACGTCGCGTCAAGGTCAAGCCCGATCCGGGGGTCGGCGTGAAGATGCGCTGTGCGACCATGGAGCGATGGCGACGTCGGCACTCCAACGGGTCGCCCACGCGTGCACGCCGTGGGAATGGCGGTCGAGGGGCTCGGTCGTCGCGCTGGTCGTGATCGCTGTCGCCGCCCTCGTGCTCGGACCGGTCGTCGTCCTCGCCAAGGACCTCCCAGGACCGGCCAAGGTCATGAACATCGTCTACAGCGAGGCCCTCGCCTACGTCCTCCTCTTCCAGCCCAGCGCTTCGATCACTGCGCCGATGGGACGAGGCCCACCAGCCCCACGCGCTCGGATGACTCGATCGAACGCTCACGCCGGGTGGATGGCTTCGGCGGGGGCGAGGCGGGCGGCCCGGCCGGCGGGGTACAGCCCGGCCAGGGCGCCGAGCACGAGCGACCCGGCCACCGCCGCCGCCAGCGCCGGCAGGGGCACGTCGATGGTCCAGTGGCGGAGGCTCGCATAGCCGGCGGTGACGGCGCCGCCGAGCAGGACGCCGGCCAGGCCGCCGAGGGCCGACACGAGGACGGCCTCGACGAGGAACTGGAGGCGGACGTCACCCCTCGTGGCGCCGAGGGCCCGGCGCAGGCCGATCTCGGTGCGGCGCTCCAGCACGGCGATCACCATGACGTTGGCGATGCCCAGCGCGCCGACGAGCAGCGCCACCGCCCCGAGCCCGAGGAGGAGGGCGGTGAGCGCCCGGTCGGTGGCCGCCTTGGCGGCCAGGGCGTCGGAGGGCCGGGTGACGGCCACGTCGTCGGGGGAGGACGGCGAGGCGGTGGCGGCCAGCACGGCCCGCACCCCTTCCACCTGGTCGGGGTCGGTGCGCACCCGCACGGTGGAGGCGGCGTCGTCGATGCCGAACAGCCGCTTGGCCACGTCGTAGCCGATCAGGGCCGAGCGGTCGACGTCGGGCCCGAGGGGCACCGGGGCGAGGATGCCGACGACCTCGAACCAGTGGCCGCCGACGAAGACAAGAGGCGCCCCGGCCAGCGAGCGGATGCCCAGGCGCTCGGCCGCCGTGGACCCGAGCACCACGGCGGGGTAGCGGACGGTCGCCGCGTCGAGGAACCGGCCCGACGCCATGGTGGCGCCGAGGGTCGGGAGCAGCTGGGGCTCGGTGGCCACCACGGCGATGCCGCCGGTGTCGCCCTTCGGGACCTTGTCGGTACGTCGCACGGTGGTGGCGACGGTGCGGGTCGCCGCCGCCGAGTCCACCGCGCCGATGCGGCGGATCATGGCCGGCGCCTCCACGGGGAGCGACGTGGCGGAGCCGAACATGTCGCGGCCCGGCGCGACCTGGAGCAGGTTGGTGCCGAGGCGGTCGAGCTTGGCCAGCACGTCGGCCCGGCTGGAAGAGGAGATGCCCACGACGGCCACCATGGCGCCGATGCCGATGGCGACCCCGAGGGCCGACAGGCCGGCGCGCAGCCGCTTGGCCCGCAGGCCGAGGGAGCCGACGGGCACCACGTCGCGCGCCCTCACGGCTCCACCCGCCCGTCCCTGAGCGTCACCCGCCGGTCCATCCCGGCGGCCACGCCGGCGTCGTGGGTGATCACCACGATGGTGGCCCCCGACGCCCGCAACTCCCGCAGCAGCTCGAGGATGCCGGCGCCGGTGCGGGTGTCGAGGTTGCCGGTGGGCTCGTCGGCCAGCACGATCGCCGGCCGCCCCACGATGGCCCGGGCGATGGCGACGCGCTGGCGTTCGCCGCCCGACAGTTGCGACGGGCGGTGGGCGACGCGCCGGCCGAGGCCCACCTGCTCCAGGGCCTCGCCGGCCCGCCGGGCCCGTTCCCGGGCGGCGACGCCCCGGTAGAGAAGCCCGGTGGCGACGTTGTCCAAGGCGCTGAGCCCGTCGAGGAGATGAAACTGCTGGAACACGAAGCCGATGGCCTCGGCCCGCAGGCGCGACAGCTCGCGGTCGTTGCGGCCCAGCAGCGCCTGGCCCCGCAGGCGGACGGCGCCGGCGGTGGGTACGTCGAGGGCCCCCATCAGGTTGAGCAGCGTGGACTTCCCCGACCCCGACGGGCCCACGACGGCCAGCAGCTCGTGCTCCTCGACGGCGAGGCTCACGCCGTCGAGCGCCCGCACCGGCGGGGCACCGGGGTACTCCTTCACCACCTCGTCCAGCTCCAGTACGGCGTTCATGCGGCCACCACCACGGTGTCGCCGTCGTGGAGGGCGCCGGTCACGGCCACCCACCCGTCGGCGAAGGTGCCCGTCTGCACGCCGACCAGGCGCGTGGTGGCGGGGCCGGTGACGACCTCCACCGCGTAGCCGCCCTCGGCCAGGGCGAGCAGGGCGCCGACCGGCACGGCGAGAACGCCCGTGGCGGCGCTGGTGACCACGTGCACGGTGACCGGTGCCTGGTCGAGTCCGGCGCCGGCCGCCTGGTCCGCGAGCATGGCGACCACCGGCAGCGTGGGGCTGTCGCCCTGCTGCGACGCCTGCGCCACCGTGCCGACCGAGGTGACGGTGGCCGGCGTCTTCGTCCCGCCGGGAAGCTCGACCGTCACCGTCATCCCGGTCTTGACGAACGCCTGGTACTCGGCGTCGAGGTCGACGGTGACGAGGCGGGCGGTGCCGGTGACCTTGAGGACCGGGCCACCTGCCGCCCCGCCGATCGTGGCCACGTGCTCGGCCACCCGGACGGCGCCGGGCAGGAAGGCGAGGTCGCCCGCCGCCACGGCGCCCGTCTCCGGCTGCCCGAGGGCGTGCTGCCACCGCTTCACCGCCGCCGTGGTGGCGTCGGTCCAGGTGTTGTCGACCCCGAGGGCGCCCTTGGTGCCGTGGCGCAGAGCCACCAGGTTGGCCTCCAGCTGGGCGATGTCGGGTCCGTCGGCGGCGCCGGGGCCGAGGTCGCGCCACATCGGGCGGTCCCCGAAGAAGAGGGTGACGGGCCGGCCGTCGACCTCGGCCAGCCGGCCGCCGCGGTCGACCACGGAGCCGAGGGCGGGGAGGGCGGTGACCGTCCCGTGGCCGGCCAGGGCTACGGGCGTGGTGTCGCCGTAGCCCAGCGTGCCCGACACGTCCTGGGTCTCGGCCAGGTCCTTGGTGGTGACCTTGGCCGTCACCCGCTTCTGGGTTCCGGTGGGGGTGGCACCGGCGGCGGAGGGCGCGTTCCTCGTGCCGACGGCCAGCCCGCCGGCGGCCACCCCGGCCACCACCAGCACGAGCGCGACAGCGACGCCCCGCCTCACGAGTCCGACCCCTTCGACGTGGACGGCTTGATCGGACCGTCCTTGGCGCAGGCCTGCATGGCGGCGTCGAACTTCGGGTCGGCCTTCGGCGGCCCGACCGTCCCGGGCCCGTCCCCGGCCTGCGCCGACGCGTGGGCCTCGATCCGCACGTGGCCGTCGCCGTCGAAGGTGGGGTCGGGCATGTCGACGCCGTGGTCGCGCATGCAGCGGGCGAAGGCCAGCGCCTGGTCCCGCATCTTGGCCTCGTCCTCCGGGCTGGGGCGGGGCATGTCCTGCTCGGCCTTGTCCATGATCGGCTGGCACGCCTTCCCGGCCGCCTTGAAGGTGGCCGAGTCGGGTCCCGGACCGCCCTTGCCGCCCTCGATCTTCTGCATCACACCGCCGCTCCCGTCCTCGCTGAACACCGGGTCGGGCATGTCGACGCCGTGCTGGCGCATGCAGCGGGAGTACGACAGCAGGGCGTCCTGGAAGTCCTGCCTGCTCCCGCCCTTCGCCGTGGTGGTGGTGGTCGCACTGGCACCGCTCAGGGTGGCGACGCGGCCGTCGGCGCCGGCGCCGCCGCCGCACGCCGCCGCGCCGAAGGCCAGGAGGCCGATGGCAACGATGCCGGGGATTCGTCTGGTAGCTCGCATGCCCGGAGCATCGGGCGCGGCCGCTGTGAGGAGGCTGAGTCCACCTGAGAGCGCTCTCAGGTTCCTCCCAGCCCGTTCCCATGATCCTGTCCCACACTGGCCGGGTGCGGGTGCTGCTGGTCGACGACGAGCCGGGGCTGGCCGACGCCGTGCGCACGGGACTGGTGGCCGAGGGCTTCACCGTCGAGGTCGTGCACGACGGGCTCGACGGCCTGTGGCGGGCCCGGGAGCGGGCCTACGACGTGATCCTCCTCGACCTGCTGCTGCCGGGGATGAACGGCTTCGAGGTGTGCCGAACGCTCCGGGCCGAGGGCGTGTGGACGCCGATCCTCGTCCTCACCGCCAAGGAGGGCGACTACGACGAGGCCGAGGCGCTGGACACGGGCGCCGACGACTACCTCACCAAGCCGTTCTCGTTCGTGGTGCTGGTCTCACGGCTGCGGGCCCTCCAGCGGCGGGGGGCGGCGGCCCGCCCGCTGCGCCTCGAGGTCGGCGACCTGATGCTCGACCCCGCGACGCGCGAGTGCCGGCGCGACGGCGTGGCCCTGCACCTGACCGCCCGCGAGTTCGAGCTGCTGGAGGCGCTGGCCCGCCAGCCCGGCGTGGTGCGGTCGAAGACCGACCTCCTGGACACGGTGTGGGGTCACGACTTCGAGGGCGAGCCCAATGTCGTCGAGGTCTACATGGGGTACCTGCGCCGCAAGGTCGACGCCCCGTTCGGCCGGCGGTCGCTCCAGACGGTGCGGGGCTTCGGCTACCGGGTGGTGGCCGATGCGTGACGCCCGGGCGGCGTGGCGGTCGGTACGGGTCCGCATGACGCTGGCGGCCACGGTCGTCGTCGGCCTCACCATGCTGGCCGCGTCCTTCGCCCTGGTGGCCGCCGTGCGCCACCAGCTGGTGGACAAGCTCCAGAAGCAGAACCGCGACCAGATCGTCACCGTCGCCACCAAGCTTTCGGCGGGACTGCCGCCCGACGGCCTAATGCCGCTGCCCAGCGGCTTCGTCGTCGTGCAGGACGGCTCCGGCCGGGTGGTCAAGACGGCGGGCGCCATCGGGGGCGCCGAGCCTCAGACGATCCTGGTCGACGGGCCCCAGCTGGCGGCCGGCGAGACGGGGAACGTCGTCATCAAGAACGACGGGACGCCCTTCGACGTCCGCTACACCAAGGTGGCCACGCCGGCCGGGCCGCTCACCGTCTTCGCCGGTGCGCCGCTGGACGGCATCCAGCGCTCGGTGGCGGCCCTGGAGCGGGCGCTGATCGCCGGGTTCCCGTCGCTGCTCGTGGTCGTGGCCGGCCTGGCGTGGCTGGCCACGGGACGGGCCCTCCAGCCGGTGGAGGCCATCAGGGCCGAGGTCGAGGAGATCAGCGGCGGCACGCTGCACCGGCGGGTGCCGGAGCCCGACACGGGCGACGAGATCAGCCGGCTGGCCCACACCATGAACGCCATGCTCGACCGCCTGGAGCGCTCGTCCGAGCGCCAGCGCCAGTTCGTGTCCGACGCCTCCCACGAGCTGCGCAGCCCCGTGGCCGCCATCCGGGCCCACCTCGAGGTCGGCCTGGCCCATCCCGAGGCCGTCGACTGGCCCGTGCTCGCCCGCAAGGCGCTCGACGAGGAGGCCCGGCTGGAGGGGCTGGTGGGCGACCTGCTGTCGCTGGCCAGCGCCGACGAGCAGGGTGCCGCCATGGCGGGGGCGACGGAGGTGGACGTGGCCGCCGTCGTGCGCGACGAGGCGGCACGGGCCCGGCGCCTGCCCGTCACGGTGGCGGCCGGCGAACCCCTCGTCGTGTCCGGACGCGGCGAGCGCCTCGGCCGGGTGTTCGGCAACCTCCTCGACAACGCCACGCGCCACGCGGCGACGTCGGTGGCCGTGACCGTGGTCCCCGACGGGGACAGCGTCCGTGTCACGGTGGACGACGACGGCCCGGGCATCCCGGTGGCCGAGCGCCGGCGGGTGTTCGAGCGCTTCACCCGCCTCGACCCCTCACGGGTGCGCGCAGGCGGCGGGGCGGGGCTGGGGCTGGCGCTGGCCAAGGCCATCGTGGAGCAGCACCACGGCACCATCGCGGTCGACGACGCACCCGCCGGCGGAGCCCGCCTGGTGGTGATGCTCCCGCTCGGACCGCGCCCGTGACGCGTTGTTACCGGCAGCAGGTGGCGTTGCCGCCGGGCATCGCCGGCGGCTCGAGCCCGTCGGGGTCGAGCAGGCCGCCCAGGGCGTCCAGCGCAGCCCGCATGCCGGCGGGGCTCACTGCATAGAGGCGGAAGCGGTCGGCCCGCCTGGTCTCCACCAGGCCGGCGTCGGCCAGCACCCGGAGGTGGTGGCTCGCCAGCGGCTGGGCGATGCCCTCCGAGGCCACCAGGTCGCGCACGCAGCGCTCCTCCTCGCGCAGGGCGAGGAAGATGCGGAGCCTGGTGGGGTCGGCGAGGGCGCGGGCGACCTCCAGTGCGGGGTCGGCCGTGCGCTCCGTCGTCCTCACACGGGTTCCTGCCATGTCGTCACTGTCACAGCCGGCGCGCAGGCCGTCAAGAAGCGCAGGGTCAGAGTGCGGCGGGCTCGATGTCGGCGATGGACTTCATGAGCGGGGCGATGTGCTCCTCCAGCCAGCCGGCGGGGTCGTCGCCGATGGCGCCGGTGATCAGGGTGGACACGCCGACCTCGGCGAACGCCTCGGCCCGGCTGAGGATCTCGTCGGAGGAGGGCGACGGGGAGAACTCCCGGAACAGCGCCGTCACCTCGATCTCGGCCGGGTCGCGCCCGATGGCCTCGCAGTGCTGGCGGAGGACGCCGATCTTGTGGGCCACGTCGGCCGGGCCGCCGAAGAAGTTGCAGGCGTCGGCGTATTTGGCCACCAGGCGCAGCGTCTTCCGCTCGCCGCCGCCGCCGATGAGGATGCGGGGACGGGGCCGGCTCACCGGCGCCGGCCGGCACAGCGTCTCCTCCAGCTGGTAGTAGGTGCCGTGGTAGGGGCCGTCGTCGTCGCTCCACATCTGGAGGCAGATCTGCACGGCCTCCTCCAGCCGGGCCAGCCGCTCGCCGGGAGGCGGGAAGGGGACACCGAGGGCCCGGTGCTCCCGCTCGTACCACGCCGCGCCGATGCCCAGCTCGGCCCGACCTCCGGACAGGACGTCGAGCGTGGTCACGATCTTGGCGAGGAGCCCGGGGTGCCGGTAGGTGACGCCGGTGACCAGCGACCGCAGGCGCAGTCGCTCGGTGCAGCCGGCGAGGTACCCGAGGGCGGTGTAGCACTCGAGCATCGGGTCCTCGGCCGGGGCCATGCGCTCCATCTGGAAGAAGTGGTCCATCACCGACATGGTGCGGATGCCCATGGCCTCGGCCCTCCGGGCCAGGTCGGCCACACCGGGGCCGATCCCCTCGGGGGAGCCGGCCCACTCGAAGCGGATGCAGTGGAGGTCGACGTTCATACGAAGGGTCTAACACCGCTGGCGGACCCGCCCGACCGCCAGCGGCAGCCGGCACCCCGTACCCTTGCCCTCGTGGGCCGGCGGCCGCTCGTCCTGGCAGTGTTCCTGGCGCTGGTCCTGGCCTCCGCCTGCGGGGACGGCGCCTCCCGCTCGGCTGCGCCGGGTGCCGCCGGCCCGGTGTCGCCTGCGCTGCTCGTGTCGGCGCAGGCCGAGCCACGCCAGGTCGTCTACACGGGCGACCTCGTGGTCCGCGTGGCGTCCCTGCGCAAGGCGACGGGCGACGCCACCCGCGTCGCCACCGCGGAGCACGGTTTCGTCTTCTCGCAGGCCACCGACCAGGACGGCACCACGCTGACCGTGAAGGTGCCGAGCGACCGGTTCGACGCCACGGTGGCGGCGATGGCGAAGCTCGGGAAGGAGCTGAGCCGGAACCTCAAGGCCCAGGACGTCACCGCCGACGTGGTCGACGTCGAGGGCCGGCTGCGGACGGCCCAGGCCAGCGCCGACCGCCTGCGGGCGCTGCTCGCCGAGGCGAGGACGCCCGCCGACGTCGTCGCCATCGAAGGCGAGCTGACCAAGCGGGAGACCGAGATCGAGACCCTCCAGGGGCGGCTCCGGGTGCTGAACGACCAGGTGGCCCTGGCCACGCTCACCGTCCGCCTCACCGAGCGCAACGACCTGAAGGTCACCACCGACCTCCCGGGGTTCCTCGGCGGCCTCCGCACCGGCGCCATCGCCCTGGTCAACACCGGCCAGGCCCTGCTGGTGGTGCTCGGGTTCCTGCTCCCGTTCCTGCCCTTCGCCCTCCTGGCCGTCTGGGCGCTGCGGCGCTACCGCCGGCGCCACCCCCGCGCGCCGCGCGCCGGCCCGCCGGCCTGGGTGCCGCCGCCCCCCGCCGCCCCGCCGGCCGAGAACTGACGGCGCCGGTACGCTCAGCCCGCCACGAGCGGGCGGACCTCGATGGCGCCGCGGGCGACGGCGCAGGGCGTGGCGGCGACCAGCTCCACCGCCTCGTCGATGTCGGCGGCCTCCACGATCGAGAAGCCGACGAGGGGCGCATCCGACGGCGCGTAGGGCCCGGGCGACCGCTCCACCGGGCCGTCCCACGCCCGCACCACGGTGGGCTCGCCGACGACGGCCACCATGGCACCCCGGCGGCGCAGCACCTCGTCGCCGGCCAGCAGCTCGTCGCGGCGCTCCTGGGGCAGGGCGACCCAGTCGGCCTCCCGCCCGTAGGCCAGGCAGAGGAACCTCACGTCGAGGCCCCCATGGCGTAGCCGGCCATGAAGGTGCGCAGCCCGGCCTGCCCGTGGCGCATCATCAGGGCGTGGTTGGCCCGGAAGGCGGGGCGGGCCAGCGGCGCGGTGGCGTTGAGCAGGGCCTTGTGGGTGTCGACCTCCTGGTCGTACACGAGCCGGCAGCCGCCCCCCTCGGCGGAGATGGTCCAGCGGACGGTGCCCTCCAGGTCGCCGGTGAGCCGGGCGTCGATGACGCCGTCGCCGGAGCGAACCCCCTCGCTCACGAAGCGCAGGTCGTAGGGCAGGAACGACCGGGCCACCACCTCGAAGCGCACGTCGCCCAGCCGCCGCACCTCCCGAATCTCGGGCCACCAGGCGGGGTAGGACGGCAGGTCGTTGAGCACGGCGGTGACAGCCGGTGCCGGCGCTTCGACCTGCCAGATGCTCTTGAACACGTAATGGGTACGCGAGCCGCTCACGCACGCCGAGCCTACCGGCCTCGCGCAGACGGCCCCGGCGGGGGCGTGCCGGGGCCGTCCGGCGTGGAGACCGGGAGGTCAGCGGCCGATCGAGATGGCCACCGACCGGCTGGTGGTCACCGCCGATCCGGGATAGGTGACCGTGACCGTCAGGGTCTCCGGGCCCGTCGCCCGGCCGAGCCTCCAGCCGGCGACGAACTGGTGATTGGTGGTGTCGTAGCGCATGCACACCGGCGCCACGCTCTGGGCGCCCGTGGCCGAGAACCACACCCGGCACGGCGTGCCGGCCAGCGGGGCGGCGACGGCGTCGGTGACGCGGGCGCCGGCGAGGTCCAGGAGGGCGGCTCGGACAGTGGTGCTGGAGCCCGGCCTGAGCATGCCGCCGTCCAATGGCGAGAGGAACGAGACGTCGAAGACGGCCACCTGCTGGGCGAGCACGCCCACGGTGCCCGACACGGCGTTGGCGGCGGCCAGGTCCGGGGCGCCGTCGCCGTTCAGGTCGGCGGCGGCCAGGGCCACCGGGTCGCTCCCGCCGGCGCCGAACGTGAGGGCGGGGGCCAGGCCGGTGGGGCCGGCGGTCAGGACGGCCACCGTGTCGGTGCCGGCGTTGGTCACGGCCAGGTCGGGCCGCCCGTCGCGGTCGAAGTCGGCCACGACCGCCCCGTCGGGCAGGGAACCACCGGTGGGGTAGGTGGCGAGGGAGGAGAAGGCGCCGGTGCCGTCCCCGGCCAGCACCGCCACCGTCCCGCTCAGCGCCACGTTGCCGACGGCCACGTCGGGGACGCCGTCGCCGGTGAGGTCGCCGGCGGCCAGGCCGGACGGGTGGGCGCCGCCCGTGCCGACGACGGTGCGTGGGGTGAAGGTGCCGTCGCCGTTGCCGGTCAGCACCCGCACCGTGCCCGTCGTGCCCGCGGCGGTGACCACCAGGTCGGGTCGGCCGTCGAGCGTCATGTCGGCGACCACCACCGCCAGCGGGTGCGAGGCGGTGTAGCCGCCGGGGTAGGTCCGGGCGGCGGCGAAGGTGCCGTCGCCGTTGCCCAGCAGCACGCCCACCGTCCCGGAGCCGTAGTTGGCCACCGCCAGGTCGGGCCGGCCGTCGCCGTTGAAGTCGCCGGCCGCCAGGCCCATGGTGGAGCTGCCCCCGCCCGACACCGAGCCGAGGGGGACGAGGTTGCCGGCACCGTCGCCCGCCAGGAGGGCGACCGTGCCCGAGGCGTCGGCGACCGCCACGTCGGCCCGGCCGTCGCCGGTGAAGTCGGCCACGGCCGCTCCTTCGGGCCCCGAGCCGGCTGCGAACGAGCGGGCCGGCCCGAACGAGCCTCCACCCAGGTTGGCCAGCACGGCCACGGTGCCCGCCGCGTAGTCGGGCACGACGAGGTCGGGCCGGCCGTCGCCGTCGAGGTCGCCGGTGGCCACGCCGATCGGGTCCGTCCCTCCGCTCGGCCACGACGTGGCGGGGGAGAAGGCCACCACCGCCGTCGCCGCCTGCGCCGGCCCCGGCAGCATGCCCAGGGCGAGGGCGCCGACTGTCACCGCCCCTGTCCTCGCCATCGTCCTGCCCATCACCTGGCACCTCCGGGTCCGAGATCCCTACGGATCGAGCATGGGAGGAGGCCGGCCAAGCGCCGCCCAAGGGCGGCTCAAGTCCAGGTAAGGACTCTTGGGCTGCCCCGTTCGGGACCTCCGGCCCTTCGGCAGGGGCGGGGCCGGCCGTACCGTCGGCCTCGATGGGAGAGACCCCTGTCGACACCGCGCGAGGGGTCGTCCTGACCGTGGAGGACGAGGAGGCCATCGCCGGCCCGCTGGCGTCGGCCCTGCGGCGGGAGGGCTTCGAGCCGGTGACGGCGGGCACGGTCGCCGCCGCCCTGTCGGCCTTCGACCGGGTGGGTCCCGACCTCGTCCTGCTCGACGTCATGCTGCCCGACGGGGACGGCCGCGACGTGCTCCGGGAGCTGCGCCGGCGGTCGCAGGTGCCGGTGATCATGCTCACGGCGCGCGACGAGCCGACCGACAAGGTCGTCGGTCTCGAGTTGGGCGCCGACGACTACGTGGTCAAGCCCTTCGAGGTGGCCGAGCTGATGGCCCGCGTGCGGGCCGTCCTGCGGCGCATGCGGCCGGCGCCGGCGACCGGCCGGCGGCTGCGGTTCGCCGACCTCGAACTCGACCCGGCATCGCACACCGTCACGCGGGCCGGCGCGCCCGTGGACCTCACGCTGAAGGAGTTCGAGGTGCTGAGGATGCTGCTCGAGCGGCCCGGCGAGGTGGTGCGCCGAGGCGAGCTGATGGACGAGGTGTGGGATCCCAACTGGTACGGGTCGGACAAGACGCTCGACGTCCACGTCAGCTCGCTGCGCCACAAGCTCGGCGACGACCCGGCGGCCCCCCGCTACATCCAGACCGTCCGGGGCGTGGGCTTCCGGACCGCCCCCCGGTCATGAAGCGGGGGGTCTGGCAGGGGCGCAGCTTCCGCTCGTCGCTGCTGCTGTTCGCCCTGGGGTTCATGACCGTGCTCCTCGTCGCCCTCGAGGTCCCGCTCGGGGTGATGATCGACCACGCCCGGATGTCGACCTTCCGTTCGAGGATGCTCGGCGAGGCCGGGGAGCTGTCGGGACAGGTGTCGGACCCCGTGGGCCGGGTCGCAGGCGTGGTGTCCGAGGCGCCCCACCCGGGCCAGGACCTCGACGCCGCCGTCCGGGCCACGGTGGCGGCCACCGGCGCGCGGGTGCTGGTCGTGGACCTGGCCCACCGCGTCGTGGCCGACAGCGCCGGGCGGCTGCCGGCCGGGTCGACGGTGTCGCCCGACGATCCCGTCGAGGAGATCCTGAGCAGCACGGCGGCCGAGGCCCTGCGGGTGGTCGGCGAGGCGAACGGCCGGCTGTCGGTCGCCCTTCCCGTCCAGGAGGCGGGCCGGGTCGTGGGGGCCGTCCGGCTCGACGCCCCGCTCGGCCACGAGCGCCGCACGGTCCACCTGATCTGGGTCGCCCTGGGAGCAGTCGGGCTGCTGGTGCTGGCCGCCGGCTCGGCGCTCGCCGGTTGGCTCGCCATGTCCCTCGCCCGGCCGGTGGAGCGCCTGGAGGCGGCTGCGCGCTCCCTCGGCGCGGGCGACCTGGCCGCCCGGGCCGAGGAGGAGGGCCCCCTGGAGCTGGCCAGCCTGGCCGCCTCGTTCAACTCGATGGCCGACGACCTGGCGGCCGCCCTACGGGCCCAGCGGGACTTCGCCGCCAACGCGTCCCACCAGCTGCGCACCCCGCTCACCGCCCTGCGCCTGCGGCTGGAGGCCATCGGCCAGCCGGGCGTCGACGCCGGCGACGAGGCGCGGCTGGCCATGCGGGAAGTAGGCCGCCTCAACCGGCTCATGGCCGACCTGCTGGGGCTGGCCCGGGCCACGGCGCCGGCGCCGGGGGGTTCGCTGGTGGACCTCGGCGAGGTCGCCGAGCGGGTGGTCGAGCGGTGGGCCGAGACGGTGGCCCGCAGCGGCCGGACGATCGCCCTCGACCGGCAGGCCCCGGCCAGCGTGGTGGCCGACCCCGACGAGGTCGAGCACATGCTCGACAACCTGGTGGACAACGCTATGCGCTATTCGCCCCCCGGCGCCCGCATCGGCGTGATGGCCGCCGGCACCCTGCTGGCGGTGGCCGACACGGGCGTGGGCCCGACCGGCGTCGACCGGGAACGCGTCTTCGAGCGCTTCTACCGCGGAGCGCAGGGCCGCCAGGCGGGCCCTGGGACCGGATTGGGCCTGCCGATCGTGGTGGAGCTGGCCCGCCGCTGGCACGCCCGGGTGCGGCTGGCGGGCCCTCCAACCCGTTTCGAGATCGCCTTCCCCGTGCCGTCGGCCGTGGGCCACAACGGGCGGCCGGCGCGGCCCACCGCGTCGCCGGCTGCGCCGCCCAAGCCGGCGGCCCGTCGCCCGGAGCCGGTCGCCAAGCGGGTGCCGGCCCGGCACCCGGGCCGCCCCGCCGGCCAGCGGACGGCCCGCCCCAGCGCCCAGCGCCCGGCCCGGCCGGCCGGTCAGCGGCCGGCGGCCAAGCGGGCGGCGACGGCGTCGACGAGGGGCACCAGGCGGGCCCGCTCGGGCACCACCGGCTCGACCACGCCTTCCTGAAGGGCCCCCTCGGCGCACACCGGCCCCACGCATCCCGCCACCACCGACCGGTTGAAGGCGTCGCGGAGAGCGCCCGCGTCGTCGGTGCGGGCGGCGACGGCGAAGAGGTTGTGCACGCCTGGGGCGGCGGTGAAGGTGACGGCCGCCACCCCACCGGCCAGCACGGCGGCGACCAGGGCACGGGCCGGGCCGTCGTCGGCCGGCATGCCGGCCTGGTAGGCGTCCACCTCGACGACGGAGGCGCCGGCCGCCGACAGCCGGCCCACGGCGGCGGGCAGGGCCGAGCCGTGGAGCTGGACGGCGACCCGGGCGCCGGCCAGCGGCTCGCCGAGGACGCGCTCGACCACCTCGTCGAAGCGCTCGGCCGGCGCCCGCCACCACTCGGCCAGGCCGGCCCCTCGGGTGGCCGACGCCGCCTTGGCCCCGCGGTTGGCGACGCGGGCATGGCCCAGCGCGGCGAGCAAAGCGTGCTCGAGCCCCCAGCGGCCGGCCGCCTCCAGCCAGGCCCGCATCCCGTAGCCGGTGGAGGCGAGGAGGTAGTCGGGCGGCCGCTCGACCAGTGCCTCGGTGGCCGCCCGCAGCAGGGTGTCGTCGCCCGCCGGCTCGAGCGAGAGCGTGGGCCCGAGGACGGTGGCCGCCCCACGGGACTGGAAGAGCCGGGCCTGCTCGTCGGCCCGCCGCCCGGCTGTGATGCCCACGGTCATCCCGGCCAGCGGCTTGTCCACGCCCCCATCCTTGCAGCCGTTTCGCGTGGGGGGGACAAAAGGGACGGCGATTCGCGCACTTGTAGTGGTGGATAGAACACGCTTCGTGGTGAAATGCCGAGGTGGCGGGCCGGTTTCGCCGTCGACGCGGCTTCGGAGCAGGTACCCTCGCTCCTCACCGTGACGTTGTACGAGCCGTCGTCCTCGGGCGCCGCGGCTGCGGGGCGGGGAAGGCGGGGACCAGGCGGTCGCCGACGGACCGGGCACCCGTACGCCGCGGCCACCTACGCCGCCACCGACGGCCCCGGCGCGCCCGCCCGGCGCCGCCGCCGCCCCGTCGGTGAGCGCCCCGACGAGCGGCCCGCCGTCGTCCCGCTGCCGGCGCCGTTCCGGCCCGCCTTCGCCGGGCGAGCCCTCATGCACGTACCCGCCGACCCCGACCACGGCGTCCACCCCGACCCGACGCCTGCGCCGGCACCCATCCCCGCCCACCCCGACCGGGGGGCGTGGATGCCCGGCATCGAGGCCCTCCGCGGCATGGCCGCCGGCGCCGTGCTGGTGTTCCACCTGTGGGCCCTCACCACCCTGTCGCCCCGGATCCCCGGCTACCGCTTCATGGTCGGCCTCGGCATGTGGGCCGTCGACCTGTTCTTCGTGCTGTCCGGCTTCCTGCTGGTCCAGTCCTTCTGGGGGGACCGCCGGCCGGGGGCGCTGCGCCAGTACTACGTGAAGCGCTTCTTCCGGATCGCGCCGGCCTACTACCTCTGCCTGGCCGTGCTCATGCTGGGCTTCGCCGACCGCCACCTCCTGTTCAGCCACAAGGGGCTCGTCCAGGTGGCGGCCAACACCACGTTCACCCAGTGGCTGAGCCCCACCACCGCCAGCAGCCTGAACGTGAGCGGCGTGTTCTGGACGCTCTCGATCGAGATGTTCCTCTACGCCCTCCTGCCGCTGTTCGCGTGGATGATCGCCCGCCGGCCGGTGGTGAGCGGCGTGGCCCTGTTCGCCCTGGGCAGCGCCTACCGGCTCTACATCTCGTTCAGCCCCTCCTGGCTGGCCGTCCGGGCCTTCCGCGCCGCGCCCGGGGTGCCGCAGCAGATCATGGAGTTGTTCCTCCTCCGCCAGTTCGCCGGGATCCTTCCGCTGTTCGTGATCGGGATGCTGCTGCGCTGGTGGCTCCACTACCGGCCCGGCGCCCGGCCC
This sequence comes from Acidimicrobiales bacterium, assembly GCA_035689115.1. Lineage (GTDB taxonomy): Bacteria > Actinomycetota > Acidimicrobiia > Acidimicrobiales > JAHFUS01. The sequence goes on along the minus strand of DASSMA010000072.1, from coordinate 19,348 downwards.
GGCGTGGCCGGCGGGGTCAACACCGCCGTGCTGCTGGCCCTCCTGGTCCCGAGCGTGGCCGTGCTCTCGCTGTCGTTGCAGGCGCTCGACGTCCACAACCCGCTGCTGTTCGCCGCCTTCGACGTGGTCCTCGTCGCCCTGCTGGCGCCAGCGCTGGCCTACGCCGGGCGGGCGGTGGCCGGCCGCCTCGGCCCCGCCATGCAAGCCCTGGTCTGGCTGGGCAAGCGCAGCTACGGCGTCTACCTCTGGCACTTCCCGGTGATCCTGGTGGTCTTCGGGCGGGGGCCGATGCTCCGCCCCGCCGCCCTCGACCACCTGTGGCTCAAGTCGGCGCTCGCCATCGCCGTGTCCCTTGTGCTCGGCGCCGTGAGCTACCGACTGGTGGAGAAGCCCGGCCGGCGCCTCGGGGCGCGGATCGCCGCCTCCGTGGGCCGCGACCGGGCTCCTGTGCTCGAGCCGGTGCCCTCAGGCGTCGCCGTCGCCACCACCGGCTGACTGCCGCCGGCCGTTGCGCCCGGTGGCCGGCGCCTGGCGCGCCGCCTCGAGGGCGGCCCACAGGTCCTCCTCCAGCCGGTTGACGCGCTCGCCCTGGCGCTGGAGGGCGTCCCAGAGGCGCACGTTGGACTCGTTCAGCGTGAGCACGCCGTGCACCCGCTCGGCCGAGCGCAGCCGCTCGAGCTCGGCCCGCACCTCGGCCAGCGAATTGTCGAGGGCCAGCAGGGCCCGCTGCACGTCCTCGTCGACGCCGCGCTGGTAGTCGGCGAACTGGGCGATGGCCCGGCCCACGGCCTTGCGGACCACGGTGGTGACCTGGCCGTAGCGGCCGGGGCCGGCCACGTCGGGACCGGCGAGGGGGTGGCGCACGGCGGCGTCGACGGCGGGGAGGGAGGCAGCGCCCGACGGGTGCGCCGCCGCTGCCGCCTCGGGAAGGGGCCGGGTGCCGATGGGGGCCGGCGCGTCGTCGGGCCGGCGCTCCAGCACGATCATGTCCTGGAATCCGAGGGAGCCGCGGAGGATGTAGGCCCGCACGTCGAGCCACTGGCTCCAGTGGTCGAGCACGTACCAGGGGGCGTGGAAGGTGGAGTGGTAGCTCGTGCCGTGGGAGCTGCCGACGTGGCTGTCCTGGGCGACGAACGAGATGCCCCGCCGGCGCACCTCGGCCCGCACGTAGTCGGGCTCGCCGCCGGCGCCGCGCGAGCCGACCTCGAAGTCGGTGAGGGGCTTCTCGCCGTGCACGGTGAGCAGCAGGAGGCCGCCCGGCCTGGTGACCCGCCGCAGCTCGGCCAGCCACAGGTCCTGGTGCTCCTCGTCGAGGTGGGTGAAGACGCTGTGGTTGTAGACGAGGTCGAAGGTGCCGTCGGCGTAGGGGAGGGGCGGCTCCGGCTGGTTGACCACCAGCTTGGCCCACGGGAAGGCGTCGGCGGCCCAGCGCACTGCCCGGGCGTCGACGTCGCAGCCGTGGACCTCGGCGGTGCGGCTGAGGTGCTCCAGCCACAGGAGGATGCGCCCGCAGCCGCATCCGAAGTCGAGCACCGAGGAGAACGAGTCGAGGCGCCTGCCCACGGAGGCCAGCGCCGCCTCGAGGTCGCGCACCGACTGGCGGCCGCCGGCGTAGAACGCCGCCCGGTCGGTTCCGGTGGCCACCCGCGACACCAACTCGTCGCCCGGCCAGGGCAGCTGCTCCTCGTCGATCTCCGAGGACGGGTCGGGCTGGCGGTCGGTGCTCAGGATCGGAGGTCTCCAGGCTCGGGGGCGTCACGTCGCCGCTGGGGCGAGCCTACGGCGCCTCACCCTGGACCGGCCAGGCTTGTGCGCGCCGCCCGGGCGCGTCCATAGTCGCGGCGTGGCTCGCCAGCGGGTGCTCCTCGCCATCCTCGTCTACAACGGGCGGTCCTTCGTGCCGGCCTGCCTGGAGTCGGCTGCCGGCGCCCGGGTCGGCCACCGCGACGTCGACGTGCTCGTGCTCGACGACTGCAGCTCGGAGGAGGGATGGAGCGACGACCTGCGGGCCTTGTGCGATTCGTACGACTTCGGGTACTACCGCAGCCCCCGCAACATCGGCATACCCCGCAACATGAACCTGGCCCTCGGCCGGGCGGTGGCCGGGGGCTACGACTACGTGTTCGTCCTCAACTCCGACATCGTGATGCCCATCAACCTGGTGAGCGCCATGATCCGGGTGGCCGAGTCCACCGCCGGCGTCGGATCGGTGACGGCGTGGTCCAACAACGTGTCGGTGTACTCGATCCCCAACGACGACACCACGGGCCGGCTCAAGCGCCAGGACATGGTGGACTGGCTCTCCCTGGAGCTGGAGCGCGAGTTCGGCGCCTCGGCGGTCGACATCCCCACCGGCGTGGGCTTCTGCCTCCTCATCCCCGTCCCCGTGATCGCCAAGGTGGGCCTGTTCGACCCCGTCTACGGCAGGGGGTACTGCGAGGAGGTGGACTGGTGCCTGCGGAGCCGGGCCCGCGGCTTCCGTGCCGTCCTGGCGCCCTCGACCTTCGTCTTCCACCAGGGGAGTGCGTCCACCATGGGCGCCGGGATGCTGGCCCACGAGGCGGCCAACACCGTGGTCGAGCACGAGCACATCATCGACCTCCGCTACCCCTGGTACCGGGCCGACGTCGAGGCCTTCCTCGCCTCGGCGCCCTTCCGCCAGGCCCTCGACCGGGCCGTCCTCACGATCATCACGCACGGCGCCGCCCGCTTCGGCTACGAGGTGGAGGCCACGTGGGTGCCGTCGCCGCCTGAGGGGGAGTGCGCCCACCTGGTGGTCGACCCCGAGGGCCGCGACCTGTGGGCGGCGCTGGAGTTCTGCGGGTTCCGCATGCGGGCCGACATCCACGAGGGCGACGTCGCCGCCATGCTCGCCCGGGGTTTCGGCTACCCGCCGCAGCGCATCGTGGCCCACGACAGCGGTCTCTTCGTCGACCAGCTGGTCGCCGCCTACCGCGCCACGGTGCCCATCGACACGAGGTTCCGCTACCCGCAGCGGGTCTAGTTTCGCCGTCGCAAGCGGAGCTTGCCCGGCGCCTTGCGGGGGGCGGCGCCCCCCGCACCCCGTGCCGGCCGCCGGCGGACCTACGAGGCGCGCGTCAACCCAGCACCGCCAGGAGCTTCACGCCGGAGATGCCGAGTTGGGTCAGGGAGCGGCGGGCCAGTTCGGGGGGGATCTGGATCGACTCGGACTGGAGCTCGAGCTTGGCCACCCGGATGCCGGCGGCCAGCATGGCGCGCTGGAGGTCGTCGAGGGTGACGCGGTTCAGCTCGTCGAACACCTCGAGGAACTCCTCCGCCTGCTCGGGCGAGTGCTTGGTGCACGCCCGCACCGCCCGCTTGATCTCGTCGTCGCTGCGCAGGTGGTGGACGAAGTGGTCGGGGATGCACTGCCACAGGTGGGCGCCGTGCTCCGAGTGGTACAGCGGCCAGATCTGGAGGAAGAGAATGCCGTGCGGGCGGAGGATGCGGCGGATCTCCCGAAGCACCGCGACGGGGTCCTCGATGTGCTCGAAGGCCGACCAGGTGACGACGAAGTCGAACGAGTCGTCGTCGGCCGGGAGGCGGCGGGGCTCGCAGGTGCGGAACTCGAGGTTGTCGGGCAGCTGGTCGGCCACGCCCTCGTCCTTGGCCCGGCGCAGCAGCCAGTCGGGGTCGGTGGGGGCGATGTCGAACCCGACCACCGACCGGGCACCCGACTTCAGGGCGAGGCCGAGGTCGATGATGCCGTCGCCGCAGCCCACGTCGGCGATGTCGTGCCCCGCCATCGAGATACCGTCGTTCTCGAAGAACGAGATGATCTGGTCGGCGGCGTCGCCGTAGTGCTCGGCGAACCACGCCGAGGTTTCCCGGTCGGCGGTGGACAGTCCGGCCTCCGGCGGGCGGCGGGCGGCGAGGGGGGTGGGCTCCGTCCCCACGGATTCCAGCTGCCGGGTCATCGCTTCAAAGCTAGCCGAGGGCCCGTCCGGCCCCTCACAGGGCGTTGCGAATTGCCCAGATGCGGTTGGCGAGTCGGAAGGCGCGCGAGCGCTGCATCGTCTCGTGGGTGGTGCGCAGCTCGTCGTAACGGCGCTGCAGGGACGCGAGCTGCTCGCGGGCCTCGGTGAGCTCCCTGCCGGTGCCGATCAGGCGTTGGGTGAGGTCGACGACCCGGGCGTTGGCGACCTCGAAGTCGTGCAGCGCCTGGGTGAGCGACAGGCGGTCCATCTCCGCCTCGAGGCCGCCCGCCGGCGCCTCCTCGTGGTACGGCTCAAGCCTCCCCATGTCGTGCTCCATCATCGACGAGCGTCGCCTCCTCGCGCCGGCGCCGCCAGCAGCGACCGGTAGACATCGACAAGCTTGGCAGCGGTGGCGTCCCAGGTGAAATCCTGGCCCGACCGCAGGGCGGCCTCGACCTGGAGCCGGGCCGTTCCCGGGTCGTCGAGGAGGGCCTCGGCGGCGTCGGCCAGGGCCCGCGGGCTCCAGTCGGCGGCCTGCACCGGCAGGTCGTCCATCACCTCGCCGAGGGGGCCGAACGGCACGAGCACCGTGGCCGTGCCGAACCGGGCCGCCTCGTAGGGAATCAGCCCGAACCCCTCGGCCGAGGTCGGGTACAGCACCACCGAGGCGTGGTGGAGGAGCCAGTTGCGTTCCTCCGAGGGGACGTCGGGGATGGACACGAGGTGGCCGGCACCCACGCCCTGCTCGGCCTCCCGCACCCTCGACGACCCGTGCGGCACGGCCGCGCCGGCCAGCACCACCACCAGGTCCCGGCCCCGCCGCCGCAGCTCCTCGACCGCCTCGACCGCCAGGTCGCGGTTCTTGTGGGCGTAGTTCGTGCCGAGGACGAGGGCGAACTCGCCGGCCACGAACCCCCGGGCCAGCAGCTCCTGGGGCACGGCCTCGGTCTCGTCGCCGTGGAGGTGGTCGGTGCCGTTCTCGACGACCGCCACCCGCTGCGGCTCGACGGGAAGGTGCTCGATGTCGAGGTGGCGGCGCACGTCGTGGGAGATGGCCACCACGCCGTCGACCTCGGCGAGGACCTGGCGCATGGCGGCCCGCACGTCGAGCCACGCGCCGGGCGACTCGTGGTAGGCGCCGACGTGGTACGACATCAGGTCCTGGATGGTGACCACCGTGCGGGCGGCAGTGTCGAACCACGACCGGTGGAGCGGCTCCACCGGCTGGAACGGGCGGTGGGCCACGTCGACCCGGCCGAAGCACGACACGTCGCCGTCGCCGACGAAGCGGGCGTCGACCTTGGGGTGGGAGAGGATCTCCCGGGCGTACGGCGGGATCGACGTCGCCAGCGACACCGCCACCCGCTCGACGTCGGGCCGGCGGGTGAGGGCGCCCACCAGGGAGATCGTCTGGACCTGCGTCCCCATCTGCTTGGTGCCGAGGCACGACCCGTCGACCAGCAGGCGGAGCCCGAGCACCTTGGCCCGGCTGGCGGCCAGCACGGTGGCCAGCGCCGAGTCCTCGCCGAGGACCTGTTCCTCGAGGATGGCCGACACGAACGGGTGGCGCTCCTGGAGCCACTGGTGCTCGGCTGTGGTGAGCCAGGGGTCCTCGAGCGGGCCGAGGTCGTACGGCCGGGAGACGAACGTGGAGGGGTCGGCGACGTCGAGGAACCCCCGCCGCCGGGCCTGGAGGCTGAAGTCGGCGAGGGCCACCGCCGGGCGCCCGCCTTCGGCATCCTCGGGGCCGCCCACCGCCGAGAGGGCGTACGACGACAGCAGGACCGCCGGCCCGGTGGCGAAGGGCAGGGGCACGGGCCGCTGGACCGGCCCGGTGGTGCGGAGGAGGCGGGTGATGGCCTCCTCGTCGAGGCTCTCGACCTGGTGCGACACGGCATGGTTCCGGTAGGGGAAGCTCAGGAACGAGGCGGCGTTGCAGAGGAACGACACTGTGGCCACGCGCATGTCGCCCTCCACCAGACGGAGCGCCGGCCCGAGGGCTTCGGGCGGGAACACCGCCGGCTCGGTGACGGCGAGGACGTGGCAGCGGTGGGCCGCCCACGTGGCACGCACGAGGGCGGCGGCCGACGGTGCCGCCACCACGTCGGCACCGAGCCTGGCCACGCCGGCGCTGTCGGACCCGTCGGCGGTGCCAACGACCACGGTCAGCCCGGGATGGGCCCGGCGCAGCGACACGACGGTGGGGGCCAGCGGGCCGGTGGCCCGGCCGGCGTGGAGCGCGGCGATCAGGCCGGGGCCGGCGGGCGTCATACGGGCACGGCCAGGAGCTTGACGCCGGAGACGGCGAGGAGGCTGAGGGGCAGGTGGGCGAGCTCCACCGGGATGTGGGTGAGCTCGCTCAGCAGTTGGAGCCGGCTGACCCGGAGGCCGGCCGAGAGCAGGGCCCGGTGGAGGTCTTCGAGGGTGATGCGGTTCAGTGTCCGGTACGCCTCCAGCAGCAGTTCGGTCCATCCGGGGCCCTTGTCGGGATCGGCGCGGACCAGGCGCTCGACCTCGAACGGGTCGTGCACGAGGTGGGCCCACCCGTCGGGGAACCAGTCCCACAGGTGGTCGCCGTGCTTGGAGTGGAAGAACGGCCACAGCTGGATCATGAGGGTCCCGTCCGGGCGGAGGACGCGGTGGACCTCCTTGAGGACAGGGATGGGCCGGAGGATGTGCTCGAAGGCCGACCACGAGAAGATGACGTCGAACGTGTCGTCGCCGGCCGGCAGGGACTCGGGGCCGCACACCTCGAACCCGAGGCCGGCCGGCAGGCTCGTGGCGACGCCCTCGGCGGCTGCCCGCCGGCGGAGGGATTCGACGTCGACCGGGCTCACGTCGAAGCCGACCAGCTCGGCCGGTTGGGCCTGCTGGAACACGCCGAGGTCCATCACCCCGTCACCGCAGCCGATGTCGGCCACCCGCTTGCCCCGCATGTCGACGCCGTCCTCGGCCAGGAAGTCGACCACCTGGCGGGCAGCGTCGCCGAAGCTGGCCTCGGGCCACGGCCCGTCGGTCGGCGGCGGTGCCGGCGCCGGCGTGGGACGCAGCCGATTGCGCAGGAGCGGCTTCATCCGCGCTCCGCACCCGCTCCGCACGGGCCGCACCATACGCGGGGGCGCACCCTCTCGCCCACCCGACCCCGGGCGTGGCACATTTGACGCGAACCGGCACCCGACCGATGGGAGATGAAGTGCTCAAAGAGTTCAAGACCTTCCTGCTGCGGGGCAACGTCGTCGATCTGGCGGTGGCGGTGGTGATCGGCACCGCCTTCGCCAAGGTCGTCTCCACGTTCACCGCTTCTGTCATCACCCCGATCGTCGGGATGTTCGGCGGGCTCCCCTTCAACGACATCGGCCTCACGCTCAACGGGAGCCGGTTCAACATCGGTGCCCTGCTCGATGCCGTCTTCATGTTCGTCATCACCGCCGCCGCCGTGTTCTTCCTGGTGGTGCAGCCGGTCAACGCCCTGATGGCGCGGCGCCGTACCGAGCCCGACGTGGAGAGCCCCACGCGGGACTGCCCGGAGTGCCTCAGCTCCATCCCGGTGGGCGCCCGCCGGTGCGCCTTCTGCACCGCCGAGGTGGTCCCCGCCGGCTAGGCGCCCGGGTCGCCGAAGGTGACGGTGACGTCGGTGTAGCCGAGCGAGCGCAGCATCCCCTCGAGCATGGTGCGGGTGTTGGCCTCGGCCCGCTCCCGCACGCCGCCGCCGGCCGCCGCCGCGCCGACCTTCTTCTCGGCCAGGAGGTACAGCTGGCGCTCGCCGGTGGGCGTGTCGGTGAAGACGCCGCCCAGGCGGTCGAGCACGCCGCGCTGGCGGGTGACCACCCGGCTGGCCTCGGGGTCGATGCGGGGATCGGCCAGGCGGGCGTGGGGCAGGGCGACGGTGACGCCGTGGCCGTCGGGCGAGACGGTGACGGCGCCGGAGCCGAGCCCGGCGAAGTCCACGAAGGCGTCCACCGTTCCCGATGCGACGAACAGTGTGCGCTCGCCCCGCACGAACGAGGGCATGAACTTGGCGTCCTTCTCGACGTCGACCACCACCTGGAAGTTGCCCGACGCGGCGTGGTAGTCGCTCAGGTCCTGGACGGCCTTCAGCAGCGCCGGTTGGGAGCGGTCGACCGAGTGGGTGCCGAAGGGGTTGTGGAGCGAGGGCAGGAGGTGGAGCGAGGACCCGATGCTCAGGGCGCCGGCGACGACGAGGGCGCCGACGACCAGGGTGCGCAGGGGGCCGGCTCGGCGCTCCACGACCAGCCGGTCGTGGCGGGACGACAGGAGGGCCATGGCGAAATTGTCTCACGCCCACGGAGATTGATTCGCAGCCCTCAGTTGGACAGCAGGCGATCGCGGGTGAACCGGTGAGCCCCCCGGACGATGAGCCAGCCGGCCAGGACCCACACGGCGGCGCCGATCCCGATGGCCACCGGAACGGTGACGAGCAGCAGCCCGGTGGACTGGCCGACGGCGATGAAGAGCAGCGGCAGGATCACCGCGCCGCCCAGCTGGTTGGCCTCCTGGGCGGTCTTGGCCCGGGCCGACACCCGCACCATCACGCCCATGCCGAGGGCGGCCACGGCCGGCGCCACCCACAGGATCACGACGGCCCACAGGCGGGTGGGCACGAACACGCGGTGGAGCACCGGCCAGGCCACCGTGTTCACCACCACGGCGAAGGCCACGAAGCCGATCCACGACACCAGCACGGCCGGCAGGAAGGCGCCGAGGACCTTGGCGTAGAAGAGCTGGCGGTCGGGGATGGGCAGGTGGAGCAGCGTCTCCAGCGTGCGCCGCTCCTTCTCGCCGGCGAAGGCGTCGGCGGCCAGCACGGCGGCCACCATCAGCGGGACGATCAGGAACAGCGGCGCCAGCAGGTACCCGCACACCAGCACGAGCAGCTGCTCGGAGACCGGGAGGCGCAGGATGGGCTCGGCCACCGAGCCGGGGAGGCGGGCCAGCACCCTGCTGATGTCGACGCTGTGCTGGGCCCGGGCGGCCAGCCCGATGCCGAGGGGCATCAGCACGAGGAGCAGGACGGGGACGGCGATCATGGGCGCCACCACGGCGGGGGAGCGCCGGATGGCGGTGAGGTCCTTGCGGATCACGGCCACGACCGGCCCCGGGAGGATCACCTCCGGCCCTCCTGGACGGCGAAGTACACGTCCTCCAGGGTGGCGGCGCGGGGGACGGCGGCGTACACGGGCACGTCCCGGGCCACGAGGGCGGCCACCACGGCGGGGACGGCGTCGCGGTCGCCGACGCGCACCTGGGCGCCGGCGGGCGTGGTGTCGCACTCGAGGACGCCCGGCGCAGCTTCGAGGATCTGGAGCACCGCCGCCCCCGCCGGTCCGCCGAGATCGAGATCGACGACCAGGCCCTGCCACAACCCGGCGGCCAGGTCGGCGGTGGTGCCGAAGGCGCGCAGCCGGCCGCGGTCCAGCATGGCCATGCGGTGGCAGAGGCGGCCGGCGTCGCCGAGGAAGTGGGTGCAGAGCACGATCGTCCGGCGCTGCTCGCGAGCCAGGCCGGCGATCAGCTCGATCACGTCGCGCGAGGCCACCGGGTCGAGGCCCGAGGTGGGCTCGTCGAGGAACAGCACCTCGGGATCGTGGAGCAGGGCCATGGCGAGGGCGACCCGCTTGCGCTGCCCGGTGGAGAACCCGGCGACCGACCGCCCGGCCAGCGGGCCCATGCCGAGGTGCTCGAGGAGGTCGTCGGCCCGCCGGCGGGCGTCCGCCCGGTCGAGGCCGCGGATGCCGGCCACCAGCACCAGGTTCTCCCTGGCCGTGAGCCGGTCGTCGAGGCCGGCCGCGTCGGTGAGGACGCCGGTCCGGCGGCGCAGCTCGGTGCCGTCGGCGCCGGGGTCGAGGCCGAGGACGCGCGCCCGCCCGCGGTCGGGCCGCAGCACGCCGTTGAGGAGGCGGACGGTGGTGGTCTTGCCCGCTCCGTTGGGGCCCAGGAGGGCGACGATCTCCCCCTCCTGGACGTCGAGCGACAAGCCGTCCAAAGCGACCTGTCGCCCGAAACTCCGGCTCAGGTCCTCGGTCTCGATGACGGCGGCCATGGCTCCAGACGTCGTCCGGCGGGGCCAGCCCGCCGGCGCTCAGGTGGCGGTGGGCTCCCGCCCCACGGCGGCGCGCAGGTTCTCGAGGTCGGCGTCGACCTCCGCCGTGCGTGACGCCACCGCGCCGGGCGCCAGCGACGCCCGGCCGGAGAACTCCACGATCTGCTCGAGCAGGATCGCCCGGTCGTTGGAGGGCTGCTCGCCGCTCATACGCACGGCCTGCTGGAGGGCCCGGGTGAGAAGGATGACGATCCGCTCGCTGCTGGCGTCGTAGGGGCGGTCCTCGGCCAGCTTGAGGGCGTAGGCGCACGCGCCCATCAGGCTGGTGGCCCGGCACTGGGCCGTGTCGATAAGGGCGCCGACTGCCTCGTCCTCCGGAACGCCCTCGGTGCTGAGGGCGAGCGCCAGGGCGAGCAACTCCGGGCCGTAGGGGGGCATGCGCCATTGTCGCGCCGGTGGGCCCATCCTCATAGGATCGGCCCATGCCGGACGACAACGACGGGCTCGACGATGTGGTTGCCCAGCTCACGCACCTCCTGAAGCAGGCCACCGACCCCAGCAGGCCCGTGCTGCCCCGCATCGCCCAGGCCAACACGGCCGGGCCCTACCTGGAAACGGTCATCCGAATCCTCGTGGGCCAGGCCCGCGCCAAGGGCCACTCGTGGCAGGAGCTGGCCGACGTCTTCGTGACGTCGCCGATGGGCGTGCAGAGCCGCTTCGGCGCCCTGCGCGATTACAGCGGCGAGGAGGAGTAGTTCCCCGGGCGTAGCCTTGCGCGGGTGGCGAACCTGCCCGAGCGCCGGCCGCTGACTGCCGACGAGGCGGCCCTCGTCCTGCGGCGGGCCGTCGAGCTGGGCGCTCTGGAGCAGCCCGCCGACGCCGATGCCGCGCTGGTCGACGTCGGGGTGCTCGAGCAGGCCGCCGCCGAGGTCGGCGTGCCCCCCGACGCGGTGCGCCGGGCCGCCGCCGAGCTGTGGGCGGGAGCGCTGGCGCCGGCCCCGGCCCGCCTGGCGGTCGACCAGCGGGTGCTGCCCCTCACGGCGGAGCAGGCCCTCGACCGCGCCGGCCGGGTGCTGCGCAAGCAGCTGTTCGAGCTGCGGCGGTCGGAGGCCGGCAGGGCCCGGTGGCGCCGGCGCGTCGACCGCGGCGCCCGGTGGCAGCGGTCCTTCGACTTCGGCGGCCGGGTCAAGCTGTCGTCCGTCGAGGTGGTCACGGTGTCGGCCGTCCCCATCGGCGGCGCGCCGGGCTCGCTGCTCCGGGTGGAGGCCGAGCCGGTGGACCGCCGCCTCGTCGTGGCGTCCGGCACCGCCCTGCCCGCCGGCTTCGTGTTCGCCGGCGGGGCGTTCACCGCCCTGCTCACCGGCAACGACGCCTTCCTCGTGGCCGGCGCCGCTGCGGGCGCGGTGGCCGGCGGCCTCGGCCTCGGGGTCACCGCGTCGTGGTACCGGCGCCGGCGACTGCTGGTGGACGAGCTCATGGGCTGGCTGCTCGACCGGGTCGAGACCGGCCCGTGATGGTCTCAACAAGCAGCCATGGCTGGCGGCTTCCTCACGTGACGACGGCTGGGAGGTCGCCGTCGCGCCCGCCAGGGCGCCGGCGACGACGAGCGGAGCGCCAGGAGGGCGCGCAGCGAGCAGTGACTCAGATCAGAACGCCTGCGTCCCCACCGTCCACAACGTCGGGATGGCGAACAGTGCCAGGCCCAGCGGGATGAGGGCGATCTGGGCGGGTGCGCCCACCCGGCCCAACCGGCCGTACCGCCAGGTGTTGCCGACTGCGGCGAGGGCGAAGCACAGCACCGCACCGAGATAGAGCCAGAAAGCAACCTTCGGGTCCATTGAGGTCTCCTTGCTTTGGTCGACACTCCCCGGCTGGCGTGTTCCCCGACGGAGCACCGGCGAACCGCCGCCCGCGTACGCTCGGCCCCCGTCCGGAGAGGAGCGCGGTCATCTCCGAGCCGGCCGACTTGCCGGGGACCTCGCCCTGAAGAGGGGGAGTACCGACGGCGACGAGCTACGCCCGCAGGGCCACGTACTTCGTCTCGAGGTAGCCCGCCATGGCCTCGCGGCCGCCCTCCCGCCCGACGCCGGAGTGCTTCCACCCGCCGAGCGGGGCGGCGGGGTTGGAGACCACGCCGAGGTTGACGCCCACCATGCCGGTCTCCAGCCGCTCGGCCACCCGCACCGCCCGGTCGAGGTCGCGGGTGAACAGGTAGGCCACCAGGCCGTACTCGGTGTCGTTGGCCTCCCGCACCGCTTCGTCCTCGGCGGTGAAGGTGCGGATGGGCGCGACCGGGCCGAACACCTCCTCGACCAGCATCCGGGCGCCGGCCGGGACGCCGGCGAGGACGGTGGGCGGGTAGAAGGCACCGGGCCCGTCGACCGGCCGGCCGCCGACCACGGCGGTGGCGCCGGCCGCCACCGCGTCGTCGACGAGAGCGGCGACCTTGGAGCGCTGCTGCTCGTCGATGAGCGGCCCCACGTCGACGCCGTCGTCGGTGCCACGGCCGATCTTCTGGGCCGCCATCCGCCCGGCCAGCCGGTCGGTGAACTCGGCCGCCACCGGTTCGGCCACGAGGAAGCGGTTGGCCGCCGTGCACGCCTCGCCGATGTTGCGCATCTTGGCGGCCATCGCCCCCTCGACGGCCAGGTCGAGGTCGGCGTCCTCGAACACGAGGAACGCCGCGTTGCCGCCCAGTTCGAGCGTCACCCGCAGCACGTTGGGCGCCGCCTGGGCCATGAGCAGGCGGCCGACCTCGGTGGAGCCGGTGAAGGAGAGCTTCCGCAGCCGGCGGTCGGCGAGGAGCGGGCCCACCACGCCGGCCGGGTCCGACGTGGGGACGACGTTGAGCACGCCCGCCGGCAGCCCCGCCTCCTCGAGGATGGCGGCCAGGGCCAGCATGGTGAGCGGCGTCTGCTCGGCCGGCTTGACCACCATCGTGCACCCGGCCGCCACCGCCGGCCCGATCTTGCGGGTGCCCATGGCCAGCGGGAAGTTCCACGGCGTCACCAGCAGGCACGGCCCCACCGGCTGGCGCATGGTGAGCAGCCGCCGGCCGCCGTCGGGGGCGACGGCCCAGCCGCCCTCGACCCGGACCGCCTCCTCGGAGAACCAGCGGAGGAACTCGGCGCCGTAGGCCACCTCGGCGCGGGACTCGGCCAGCGGCTTGCCCATCTCGAGGGTGATCAGCAGGGCGAGGTCGTCGCCGTGCTGCACGATCAGCTCGAATGCCCGCCGCAGGATCTCGCCCCGCAGGCGGGGCGGGTGGGCCGCCCAGCGCTCCTGGGCGGCCGCCGCCGCGTCCAGCGCCCGCAGGCCGTCTGTCGCCTCGCCGTCGGCGACCTCGCACAGGACGGCACCGGTGCTCGGGTCGTGCACGGGAAAGCGCCGGTCGGTGGCCGCCCACCGGCCGCCGACGAGCACCCCCTTCGGCACCGCGTCGACGACAGCCCACTCGGCCTTCTCGTCGGTCATGGAGCCGAGCGTAGGTCCGCAGAATTGGCTTGCGATCGGCTGGACCTCCGTGCTTAGTTATCAGGGTTAACAATTGACTGCGCTCGACCCCGGCCGGCTCCTCGGTGGCGTTCGGGGCGAGGAAGGAGCACCCGGGATGGGCCTTTCACCCCAGTCGCTGGCGCGTGCGAGCAGTCGGCGTCCGTGGCTCACCGTCGGCGTGTGGGCCGCCGTCATGCTGGTTGCCGGCGTGGCCAGCGGCAAGCTGCTCGGCACCGCCACCACCAACGACGTCACGCTCACCAACAACCCCGAGGCTGCCCAGGCCAAGACGCTCCTGGAGAAGCGGCTCACCGGTCCGGCTCGCGACACCGAGATCGTCACGGTCCGCAACGATTCCGTCACCGTCGACGACCCGGCCTACGCCGCCTACGTCGGCAGGCTGGCCGACTCGCTCCGCGGCCTCGGTTCCGAGACCGTCGAGCGGGTCGACACCTACGTGGGCGCCCCGCCCGAGGCCGGGCTGGTGTCGAAGGACCGCCACGCCGTGCTGCTGCCCACCCTGCTGGCCGGCGAGATCAAGGACGCGGCCGACAAGATCCCCGACGTTCGGAAGGCGATCGCCTCGGTTCCGGCCGACGGATTCAAGGCCCAGGTCTTCGGGCCGGCCAGCCTCGGCCAGGACTTCAACAAGGTGGCCGAGGAGGACCTGAGCAAGGGCGAGAGCATCGGCATCCTCGCCGCCCTCGTCATCCTGGTGCTGGTGTTCGGCGCCCTGGTTGCCGGCGTGGTGCCGATCATCATCGGCGTGGCGTCCATCTTCATCGCCGTCGGCCTGGTGGCGGTCGTGGGTCAGGGCGTCCAGTTCTCCTTCTTCGTCACCAACATGATCTCGATGATGGGCCTGGCCGTCGGCATCGACTACTCGCTGTTCGTCGTCTCCCGCTACCGGGAGGAGCGCCACCGGGGCCTGTCGAAGCTCGACGCCATCGAGGCCACCGGCGCCACCGCCAGCCGGGCCGTGTTCTTCAGCGGCATGACGGTGGTGCTGGCCCTGCTCGGGATGATCCTGATCCCCAATTCGATCTTCAAGAGCCTCGGCGCCGGCGCCATCTTCGTGGTGATCATCGCCGTCCTGGCCTCGCTCACCCTGCTGCCGGCCGTGCTCGGCCTGCTGGGCGACAAGGTCAACGCCGGCCGCATCGGCCGCCGCCGGCGCCACGGCGTCGACGACGAGTACCGGGGCGGCTTCTGGGACAAGGTCACCCGCACCGTCATGCGCCGGCCGGTGCTGAGCCTGGTCCTCGGCGTGGGCGTCCTGCTCCTGTGCGCCTCCTCGGCCCTGTCGATGCGGACAGGGTTCGCCGGAGTCAGCACCGTCCCCCAGGAGTTGCCGTCGAAGCAGGCCTTCGACGCCCTGGTCAAGGACTTCGCCGGGGGCCTCGGCTCGCCGGTGAAGATCGTGGTCGACGGGCAGGCGTCGTCGCCGGCGGTGCAGTCGGCCATCACCAAGCTGGAAGGCTCGCTGGCCGCCGACGGCATGTTCGGGCCGCCCGAGGCGCAGGTGAACCAGGCCGGCGACCTCACCCTCATCTCGGTGCCGCTCAGGGGCGATCCCAGCAGCGCGGCCGCCACCGACGCGGTGAGCCGCGTGCGCCACAAGTACGTGGCCGCCGCCTTCCCCGGCGACAAGCCGGCCCGGGTGCTCGTGGGTGGCGACACGGCGTTCAACAAGGATTTCTTCGAGATCGCCGCCCACTACATGCCGATCGTGTTCGCCTTCGTCCTCGGCCTGTCGTTCATCCTGCTCACCGTGGCCTTCCGCTCGGTGGTGGTGCCGGCCAAGGCGATCGTGCTCAACCTGCTGTCGGTGAGCGCCGCCTACGGCCTCGTCGTGCTGGTCAGCCAGAAGGGCGTGGGGGCGGGGATCCTCGGGTTCCAGCAGGTCGAGGTCATCGAGGCCTGGATCCCGCTGTTCCTCTTCTCGGTGCTGTTCGGCCTGTCGATGGACTACCACGTCTTCCTGCTGTCCCGGATCCGGGAGCACTTCGACCTCACCGGCGACAACACCGAGTCGGTGGCCTACGGCCTGCGCACCACGGCCGGGATCATCACCGGCGCCGCCCTCATCATGGTGGCCGTGTTCGCCGGCTTCGCCTCCGGCCGCATGGTCGCCTTCCAGCAGATGGGCTTCGGCCTCGCCGTGGCCGTCCTCATCGACGCCACCCTCGTGCGCTCGGTCCTCGTGCCGGCCAGCATGAAGCTGCTGGGCAACCGCAACTGGTACCTGCCAAAGTTCCTGCAATGGCTGCCCAACCTGGGCATCGAGGGCCCGGCGTCCCACGTCGGCCGGGGCGAGGGCATCGACCTCGAGCCGGTGGTCGTGCCCGCTGGCTCCAACGGCGGCACGCCGTCCGTGCCCGTCGCCTCGGCCGTCAAGGACGACGCCTGAGCCACCGGCGGCGGGCTGCCGCCCTGGCGCTGGCCCTCGCCGCCGGCACCGCGTCCTGTGCGACCCGCTCCGCCGTCGACAAGGCGGCGGAGCGGGCCCAGGACGCCTGCATCGAATCGCTCGGCCCGGTGGCGAAGGGCCACGCCCCCTCGGCCGCCGCCCTCGACCACGCGGTGGGCGACGCCCGGGCCGCCGCCTCGGTCGACCCCGGGCGATGGGCGCCACTGCGGAGGCGCGTGGAGGCGCTGGCCGGCGCCTACGGCACCTCGGCGTTCGAGGGGGCGGTGGGCGACGTGGTGGAGGAGTGCAAGCGGGTCAACGACGTCGTGCGCCACGGCGGCAGGGAGCCGGTGCAGGCATGAAGGCGCTCGTCGCCTCCCTTGTCGGGGTGGTCGGTGCGGAGCACGTCCTCACCGACGCCGACATGGTGGCCGGCTACGCCGTCGACTGGACGGGGCGGTTCGCTGGCAGCACGCCGGCCGTCGTGCGCCCCGGCTCGACCGCCGAGGTGGCGGCGGTGGTGCGCCACTGCCGCGACGCCGGGGTGGCGGTGGTGCCCCAGGGCGGCAACACCGGCCTGGCCGGCGGCTCGGTGCCGCTGGCCGGCGAGATCGTGTTGAGCCTGCGGCGGCTGCACGCCGTCGGCCCGGTCGACGCCGCCGCCGGCCAGCTCACGGCCGGCGGCGGGGCCACGATCGGCGACGTCCAGCGGGCGGCGGCCGAGGCCGGCTGGGCCTACGGCGTCGACCTGGGCAGCCGGGACTCGGCCACGGTGGGCGGCACCATCGCCACCAACGCCGGCGGCTCGCGGATGCTGCGCTACGGGGACACCCGCGCCCAGCTGGTCGGCGTGGAGGCGGTGCTGGGCGACGGCTCGGTGGTGTCCCACCTGGCGGGGCTGGTGAAGGACAACACCGGCTACCACCTCCCCTCGCTGCTGTGCGGGAGCGAGGGCACCCTCGGCGTGGTCACCGCCGCCCGCCTCCGGCTGGTGCCGCGCGCCGACGAGCGGGTCACCGCCCTGGTGGCCTTCACCGGCCTGGACGAAGCGGTGGCCGGCGCCGGCGCCCTGCGCCGGCAGGTGCGCTCCCTCGAGGCGGCCGAGCTGGTGCTGGCCGCCGGCGTCGACCTGGTGTGCTCGGCCTCGGGCCTGGGGCCGCCCTTCGCCGAGCGGCACCCGGTGTACGTCCTGGTGGAGGCGGCGGCGTCGGCCAGCCCGCTCGACGAGCTGGCCGAGGCCGTCGGGTCCCTCGACGGTGTGGCCGATGCGGCGGTGGCCGACGACTCCATCCGGCGGGCCGAGCTGTGGCGCTACCGGGAGGGCCACACCGAGGCCATCAACACCCTCGGCCCGCCCCACAAGCTCGACGTCACCCTGCCCCTCGACCGCCTGGCCGGCTTCCTCGACGCCGTCCCGGCCACGGTTGCCGCCCTGGCGCCGGCCGCCCGCACCTGGCTGTTCGGCCACGTGGCCGACGGCAACGTCCACGTCAACATCACCGGCGTCGCCCCCGACGACGGCGCCGTCGACGACGCAGTGCTCACGCTGGTGGTGGAGGAGGGCGGCAGCATCAGCTCCGAGCACGGCATCGGCACGGCCAAGAAGGCGTGGCTGGCCCGCACCCGCAGCCCCGCCGAACTCGCCGCCTTCCGGGCCGTGAAGGCCGCCCTCGACCCCGCCGGCATCCTCAACCCCAACGCCCTGCTGCCCTGACCTCCCCTGTCAGATGTCGAAGGTGACGCCCTGGGCCAGGGGGAGGACGCCGGACGTGTTGACCGTGCAGGTCTGCCGGCGCATGTAGGCGCGCCAGGCGTCGGAGCCGGCCTCCCGGCCGCCGCCGGTGTCCTTCTCGCCGCCGAAGGCGCCGCCGATCTCGGCCCCCGACGGGCCCATGTTGACGTTGGCGATGCCGCAGTCGGACCCGGCCGGGCCCGAGAAGCGCTCCGCTTCGACGAGGTCGTTGGTGAACACCGACGAGGCCAGGCCGTGGCTGGCGGCGTTGTGGAGGGCCAGCGCCTCGTCCCACTCGTCGTAGGCGACCACGTAGAGGAGGGGGGCGAAGGTCTCCCGCAGCACCAGGTCGGTCTGCTTGGGCATGGCGGCGATGGCCGGGCGCACGTAGAAGGCGCCGGGCGCCTCCTCGGCCAGCTCCCGCTCCCCGCCGCACACGACCGTGCCGCCGTCGGCCGGCACCTCGCCCAGCGCCCGGTCGAAGGCGGCGTGGGCGGTGCCGTCGATCAGCGGCCCCACCAGGGTGGCCTCGTCGAGGGGGCTGCCGACCCGCAGCGTGCGGTAGGCGGCGACCAGCCGGTCGAGCACCTCGTCGTGGCGGGAGCGGTGCACGAGCAGCCGGCGCAGCGTGGTGCAGCGCTGGCCGGCGGTGCCGGCGGCGGCGAAGACCACCGCCCGCACGACCAGTTCGGCGTCGGCGCTGGGCGTCACGATCGAGGCGTTGTTGCCGCTCAGCTCGAGCAGGGCCCGGCCGAAGCGGGCGGCGACGACCGGCGCCACCGCCCGGCCCATCCGGGTGGAGCCGGTGGCCGACACCAGCGGGACGCCCGGGTGGGCAGCCAGGCGCTCCCCGGCCTCCGGGCCGCCGGCGACGACCTGCAGCAGGTGGTCGGGCGCGTCGAGCCCGGCCGCCGCCTGTTCCACCAGGCCGGCGCAGGCGAGGGCGGTGAGCATGGTCTTCTCGGACGGCTTCCACACCACCGGGTCGCCGCAGACGAGGGCCACCGCCGCATTCCACGCCCACACCGCCACCGGGAAGTTGAACGAGGTGATGACGCCGCACACCCCGAGCGGGTGCCAGACCTCCATCATGCGGTGGCCGGGGCGCTCGGACGCCATGGTGAGCCCGTACAGCTGGCGGGAGAGGCCGACGGCGAAGTCGCACATGTCGATCATCTCCTGGACCTCGCCGTGGGCCTCGGAGCCGATCTTGCCGGCCTCCAGCGTCACCAGGTGGGCCAGGTCGGCCTCGTGCTCCCGGAGCAGCAGGCCGAGGCGCCGGACCAGCTCGCCCCGCACCGGCGCCGGCACCTCGCGCCAGCGGCGGAAGGCGATGGTGGCCCGCTCGACGGCGGCATCGGCGTCGTCGCCGGTGGCGCCGGCCAGCCGGCCGAGGACGCCGCCTGTGACCGGCGTACGGGCTTCGAGCACCCCGTCCCCGCCGGCCGGCCACCGGACGCCGAGCCGCCCGAAGCACTCGGCGGCCGAGCGGGCCAGGTCCTCGGTGGCGGGGAGTGTCGACATGGGGTCGTCGTGTCCATGATGGCAGGACGGCGCCCGTACCATGAGAAGGTGTTGCGTCCTGCAAGCTGGACGAAGCCAACGGGTGCAAGTCCCGTCCGGGTAATCGCCGGAGAGCCCGGTAGCAGGCCCCGGTTCGTGATCGAGAGGTCGCGGGCTGAGCGGGGCGTCAAGAGCCTCTTCGGAGGGAG
>DASSMA010000071.1:0-24228 GCA_035689115.1 Acidimicrobiales bacterium | reverse complement strand
CTCCATCTCCCTGGCCGAGGGCACCGAGATGGTCATGCCCGGCGACAACACCACCATGACGGTGGAGCTGGGCAAGCCCATCGCCATGGACGAGGGGCTGCGCTTCGCCATCCGCGAGGGAGGCCGCACCGTCGGCGCCGGTCGCGTCACCAAGATCATCAAGTAGCAGGGAAGGTACGTCCGGTGGCAGAGAAGCAGAAGATCCGCATACGTCTGAAGGCGTACGACCACGAGATCATCGACCAGTCCACGAAGAAGATCGTGGAGACGGTGCTGCGCACGCAGGCCAAGGTCCGGGGCCCGGTGCCGCTGCCCACGGAGATGCACCGCTACACGGTTATTCGCTCCCCCCACAAGTACAAGGACAGCCGGGAGCACTTCGAGATGCGCATCCACAAGCGCCTGCTCGACATCGTGGAGCACAGCCCGAAGACCGTCGACTCCCTGCAGCGCCTCGACCTGCCGGCCGGCGTCGACATCGAGATAAAAATTCAATAGGAGACGGTTTCCGTAGCCGCCGGGGGCCGCTCTCGCCGCCGGAGGCGGCCGCTTCGGATGCCGGCCAAAAAGGATAGAGCGAAGGACGGCCGGCTCCGCCGGACGCCCGCAGCACGATCAACTCGCTCGAACGGAGCGAGCGCAGCGAGCGAGTTAGAGCGAAACCCGCTAGGGTGTCAAACGCTGTAACCGACGTCCTTCGGCGCCCGCAACGGGGACCCGGAGGCGAAACCGAGAAGCGCTCCGCCGGGTGTTGCCCGAGCGGAGCGTTCGCGTGGAGAACTGGCAACGACATGGCAAGCAAAGCGATCGTCGGCGAGAAGGTCGGCATGACGCACGTCTGGGACGAGCAGAACCGGGCCGTCCCGGTGACCGTCGTCAAGGTGCCGCCGGCGCGCGTCGTGCAGGTGAAGACCACCGAGCGCGACGGCTATGCCGCCCTCCAGGTCACGTTCGGCAGCGTGAAGCCCAGCCGGCTCACCAAGCCCCAGGCCGGCCACTTCGCCAAGGCGGGGGTGGAGCCCGGGCGGCGGGTGGTCGAGTTGCGCGTCGACGACGCCAACGGCTACAAGGTGGGCCAGGAGCTGCGGGTCGACCTGCTCACCGTCGGCGACAAGATCGACGTCACCGCCGTCAGCAAGGGCCGCGGGTTCGCCGGCGCCATGAAGCGCCACAACTTCAAGGGCCAGGGCGCCTCGCACGGCAACCACAAGAAGCACCGTTCGCCGGGCTCGGTGGGCGCCTGCGCCACGCCCGCCCGCGTGTTCAAGGGCACCCGCATGGCCGGCCAGATGGGCGCCCAGCAGGTCACCACCTTGAACCTCGAGGTGGTGGAGGCCGACGTCGAGCGGGACCTCCTCCTGGTGAAGGGCGCCGTGCCCGGCCCCCGCGGCGGCCTGGTCCTCATCCGGGGCGCCGTGAAGGGCGGGAAGTGATGCCCACGGTCGACCTGCGCAAGGCGGACGGCACCACGTCGGGCACGGTGGAGCTGGCCGGCGGGGTGTTCGGGCTCACGCCCAACGAGGCGGTCATGCACCAGGTGGTCACCGCCCAGCTGGCCGCCGCCCGGGCCGGCACCCAGTCCACCAAGACCCGCGCCGAGGTGCGGGGCGGCGGCGCCAAGCCGTGGAAGCAGAAGGGCACGGGCCGGGCCCGCCAGGGCTCCAGCCGGGCGCCCCAGTGGACGGGCGGCGGCGTGGCCCTCGGCCCCAAGCCCCGCAGCTACCGCCAGCGCACCCCGAAGAAGATGATCCAGCTGGCGCTGCGCTCGGCCCTGTCCGACCGGGCGGCGGCCGGGAAGGTCGTCGTCGTCGACTCGTGGGGCTTCACGGCGCCCAAGACCAGCGCCGCGGTGGCCGCCCTGAAGGCCCTCGACCTCACCGGCAAGGTGCTGGTGGTGCTCGGCCCGCAGGACGAGGCGGCGGCCAAGTCGTTCCGCAACCTGCCCGCCGTCCACGTGCTCGCCGCAGCCGAGCTGAACGCCTACGACGTGCTGTGCTCCGACTGGGTGGTGTTCACCTCCGACGTGGTGCCCACCGGGCCGGCGCTGGCGAAGGAGCGGGCGGTGGCCGACGCCGAGCCCGAGCCGGCCGCCGAGCCCGAGCCGGCGGCGGAGACCGAGCCGGTCGCGGAGGCGGAGCCGGTGGTGGAGGCCGAGCCGGGCGAGCAGGAGCCGGCCGAGGGAGGTGACGTGGCGTGAAGGATCCCCGCGACGTGATCCTGCGCCCGGTGGTGTCGGAGAAGTCCTACGCCCTGCTCGAGGAGGGCGTCTACACGTTCGTCGTCGACCCCCGGGCCAACAAGACCGAGATCCGCCAGGCGGTGGAGTCGATCTTCAACGTGCAGGTCGCCAACGTGAACACGCTCAACCGCAAGGGCAAGCGCAAGCGCAACCGCCGCCAGGCCACCTACGGCAAGCGGGCCGACACCAAGCGGGCCATCGTCACCCTGGCGGGCGACGACCGCATCGAGCTGTTCGAGAGCTGAGCCGGGAGCCACGATGCCTCTTCGCAAGCGCAATCCCACCAGCGCCGGCCGCCGCTTCCAGACCGTCTCCGACTTCGCCGAGATCACCCGCGACCGTCCCGAGAAGAGCCTGGTCGGCCCCAAGCCGGCCACCGGCGGGCGCAACAACTACGGGCGCAAGACGGCCCGCCACAAGGGCGGCGGCCACAAGCAGCAGTACCGCCAGGTCGACTTCAGGCGCAACAAGGACGGCGTGCCCGCCAAGGTGGCGGCCATCGAGTACGACCCCAACCGCAACGCCCGCATCGCCCTGCTGCACTACCTCGACGGCGAGAAGCGCTACATCCTGGCGCCCGCCCGGGTGGCGGTGGGCGACGTCCTGGAGAGCGGCCACGGCGCCGAGATCCGGGCCGGCAACGCCCTGCCCCTCCGCTTCATCCCGGTCGGTACCACGATCCACAACGTGGAGCTCAAGCCGGGCGGCGGCGGCAAGATGGCCCGCGGCGCCGGCATGAGCGTGCAGCTGGTGGCCAAGGAGGGCGACTTCGCGACCCTCCGCCTGCCGTCCACCGAGATGCGCCGGGTGCCGATCGACTGTCGGGGCACCATCGGCGAGGTCGGCAACGCCGAGGCCGAGCTGGTGAAGGTCGGCAAGGCGGGGCGCAACCGATGGAAGGGTGTGCGCCCCCAGACCCGTGGCGTGGCCATGAACCCCGTCGACCACCCGCTGGGCGGCGGCGAGGGCAAGTCGTCGGGCGGGCGCCACCCGGTGTCGCCGTGGGGCAAGCCCGAGGGCCGCACCCGCGACACCACCAAGGAATCCAGCAAGCTCATCGTCCGGCGGCGCCGCACGCGCGGCGCCCGGAGGTAACCGATGCCCCGCAGCCTGAAGAAGGGCCCGTTCGTCGACGACCACCTGCTGAAGAAGGTCGACGCGCTCAACGCCAGCAACGAGAAGCGGGTGGTGAAGACGTGGTCCCGCCGGTCCACGATCATCCCCGACATGGTGGGCCACACCATCGCCGTCCACGACGGGCGCAAGCACGTGCCCGTCTACATCACGGAGTCGATGGTGGGCCACAAGCTGGGCGAGTTCGCGCCCACCCGCACCTTCCGCTACCACGCCGGCCAGGAACGGGCCGGGAGGCGCTGATGCCGGGTCCCAAGACCAACGAGCGCCCCGGCACCAGGGCGGTGCTGCGCAACCAGCGGGTGTCGGCCTACAAGGTGCGGCCGGTGCTCGACCTCATCCGCGGCCAGGACGTGGCCGTGGCCCGCGACACCCTGCGCTTCTGCGAGCGCGACGCCGCCATCATGGTGGGCAAGCTGCTCACCTCGGCGGTGGCCAACGCCGAGCACAACGACCTGCTGGACCCCGAGGAGCTGTACGTCTCCGCCTGCTACGCCGACGAGGGCCCCACCGCCAAGCGCTGGCGGCCCCGGGCGCGGGGGCGGGCCACCCGGATCCGCAAGCGGATGTGCCACGTCACCCTGATCGTGAGCCGGCTCCCCGACGAGCGCCTGGCCCGGCTGCGGGCCAAGCAGGCGGCCGAGTCGGGCGGTCGGCGGGCCCGGCGGGCGGCCGGTGGGCGCCTGGGCCGGCGCCCGCGCCGCGACGAGGTGCTCCCCGGCACGGCGCCGGCGCCGGAGACGGCCAAGCCGGTCGAGGAGGCGGCAGCCGCCGCGCCGGTGGAGGAGCCGGAGGCGACGGCAGCGGAGGAGACGGTCGAGGAGACGGCGGCCGAGGGGACAGCCAACGAGGAGGCGGCGACCGAGGCCGGCGAGGAGAAGGGCGAGTAGATGGGTCAGAAAGTCAATCCGTACGGGTTCCGCCTGGGCGTCACCACCGACTGGAAGTCGCGCTGGTTCAACGACCGCGAGTACAAGACGCAGGTCGTCGAGGACTGGAAGATCCGCAACTACCTCACCAAGCAGCTGGAGCGGGCGGCGGTGAGCCGCGTCGAGGTGGAACGCACCCGCGACCGCCTGCGCATCGACCTGCACACCGCCCGGCCGGGCATCGTCATCGGCCGGCGGGGGGCGGAGGCCGACCGCCTGCGCACCGAGCTGGCCCGCATAACCGGCAACCCCAAGGTCCAGCTCAACATCCAGGAGATCAAGCAGCCGGAACTCGACGCCGCCCTCATCGCCCAGGGGATCGCCGACCAGCTGGCCGGCCGCGTCAGCTTCCGCCGGGCCATGAAGCGGGCGGTGCAGACGGTGCAGAAGGCGGGCGCCCAGGGCATCCGCGTCCAGTGCGCCGGCCGCCTGGGCGGCTCGGAGATGGCCCGCCGGGAGGCCTACCGCGAGGGCCGCGTCCCGCTGCACACGCTCCGGGCCGACATCGACTACGGCTTCCGCGAGGCCCGCACCACCTTCGGGCGCATCGGCGTCAAGGTGTGGATCTACAAGGGCGACATCCTGCCCTACAAGATCTCCACCGAGGACAAGATCAGCCGCGAGGCGGCCATGGCGGTGGGGGAGACCTCCGGCCAGGGCCGTCCCCGCCGCATCATCTCCGCCGGCGGCGGCCGGCGCCGCCCCGAGCACGGCGAGCCGGGCACGCCGGCCACCGAGGAGGCGGCGGCCACCGCCACCGCCACCGCCGAGCCGGGCGAGAAGCCGATCATCCCCGAGGTCGACCCCGACATCGAGCGCCTTCTCGCCGAGGAGGAGGAGATCGAGCGCCGCACCCGCGAGCACCACGAGGCTCCCCACTTCCGCAAGGAGACCGACTGATGCTGATGCCGAAGAAGGTCAAGCACCGCAAGCAGCAGCGCGGGCGGCTGGCCGGCACGGCCAAGGGCGGCACCACGGTGAGCTTCGGCGACTACGGCATCCAGGCCCTGGAGCCGGGATGGATCACCGCCCGCCAGATCGAGGCCTCCCGAATCGCCATGACCCGCCACGTGAAGCGCGGCGGCAAGGTGTGGATCCGCATCTTCCCCGACAAGCCGGTGACGGCCAAGCCGGCCGAGACCCGCATGGGCTCGGGCAAGGGCAACCCCGAGCACTGGGTGGCGGTGGTGAAGCCGGGCCGGATCATGTTCGAGCTGGGCGGCGTCACCGAGGAGCTGGCCCGGTCGGCCATGGAGCGGGCCATCCAGAAGCTGCCCATCCGGGCCCGCTTCGTGGTGCGCGACGAGCAGGAGGTGCACGTCTGATGGGCCGCAAGGGCCAGGAGCTGCGGGACATGGATCCCGTCGAGCTCGAGAACAGGCTGGGCGAGACCAAGCAGGAGCTGTTCAACCTGCGGTTCCGCCACGTCACCGGACAGCTCGACAACTCGGCGCGACTCGGGCAGCTGCGCCGGGACGTGGCCCGCATGCACACCGTGCTGCGGGAGCACGAGATCGCCGCAGCCGAGCGAGCCGAGCAGGAGGCGTCCCGTGGCTGACACGGCACCGACCACAGGGGCCGCCCGCTCGGCCCGCAAGCAGCGCGAGGGGACGGTCGTGTCCAACGCCATGAACAAGACGGCGGTCGTCGCGGTCATCGACCAGGTGCGCCACCCGCGCTACGCCAAGACGGTGCAGCGCACCAAGCGGCTGTTCGCCCACGACGAGGACAACGACCTGAGGGTCGGCGACCGGGTGCGCATCCAGGAGACCAGGCCGCTGTCGAAGCGCAAGCGGTGGCGGGTCGTGGCGGTGCTGGAGCGGGCCCGATGATCCAGCAGGAGACCCGCCTGCGGGTCGCCGACAACTCCGGCGCCAAGGAGGTGCTCTGCATCAAGGTGCTGGGCGGCTCCAAGCGCCGCTACGCGTCCATCGGCGACATCTTCGTGGCCACCGTCAAGGACGCCATCCCCGGTGCGGCGGTGAAGAAGGGCGACGTGGTCAAGTGCGTGGTCGTGCGCACCAAGAAGGAGAAGCGCCGGCCCGACGGCAGCTACATCCGCTTCGACGAGAACGCCGCGGTGCTCATCAACGAGCAGCAGCAGCCGCGGGGCACCCGCATCTTCGGTCCCGTCGGCCGCGAGCTGCGCGACAAGAAGTTCATGCGGATCATCTCCCTTGCTCCCGAGGTGTTGTGATGAAGCTCAAGAAGGGTGATCGCGTCCGCGTCCTGCAGGGCAAGGACAAGGGCAAGACGGGCGAGATCATGCGCGTCCTGCCGGGGAGCAACCGGGTCATCGTCGACGGCGTCAACGTGGCCAAGCGCCACACGAGGGCGCGCGGCACCACGATGCAGGGCGGCATCATCGACAAGGACATGCCGATCAGCGCCTCGGCGGTGGCCATCGTGTGCCACACCGACGGCCCCACGCGCATCGGCTACCGCTTCGAGGACACCGGCCTCGGCCGCAAGAAGTTCCGCATCTGCCGCAAGTGCGGAGGCGACCTGTGAGTTTCGCCTTCACTCGCTCGCTGCGCTCGCTCCGCTCAGGCGAGCTTGACGTGCTCCGACCGGCCGGCACAGCCGTCCGGCCTCCGCGCTGTTCTTCCTGGCCGGCAGCCGGGGCGGCCGCCTCCGGCGGCGACGACGGCCTCCGGCCGTTTGGAGGTTCCCTGTGACCGCCACCATGCCCCAGCGGGCCATTCCCCGCCTGAAGCAGCGGTACAACGACACCGTCCGGGCGCAGCTCAAGGACTCCCTCGGCCTGCCCAACGTGATGCAGGTGCCGCGCTTCGAGAAGATCGTCATCAACATGGGCGTCGGCAAGGCCACCCAGCAGCGCTCGCTGCTCGACGGTGCCGTGCGCGACCTCACGATCATCGCCGGCCAGAAGCCGCTGGTCACCAAGGCCAGGAAGTCGATCGCCGCCTTCAAGCTGCGGGAGGGCAACGACATCGGCGCCAAGGTCACCCTGCGGGGCGACCGCATGTGGGAATTCCTCGACCGGCTCATCAGCCTGGCCATCCCCCGCATCCGCGACTTCCGCGGCCTGCCGCCCAACTCCTTCGACGGGCGGGGCAACTACACCTTCGGGGTCACCGAGCAGCTGATCTTCCCGGAGATCGACTACGACAAGGTCGACGCCCCGCGCGGCATGGACATCACCGTGGTCACCACGGCCCGCACCGACGACGAAGGCAGGGCGCTCCTCGCCGCCTTCGGTTTCCCGTTCAAGCGTGAGGATTCATAGTGGCGAAGAAGGCACTCGTTCAGAAGCAGCAGCACACCCCGAAGTTCAAGGTCCGGGGCTACACCCGGTGCCAGCGCTGCGGCCGCCCCCGGGCGGTGTTCCGCAAGTTCGGGCTGTGCCGCATTTGCCTGCGGGAGCTGGCCCACGCCGGGGAGCTCCCCGGCGTCACGAAGGCGAGTTGGTGAGGGGGTGACGCGATGACGATGACCGACCCCCTGGCCGACATGCTCACGCGCATCCGCAACGCCAACACGGCCATGCACGAGACGGTGAAGATGCCGTCCTCGAAGGTGAAGGAGGCGCTGGCCGCCATCCTCCAGCGCGAGGGTTACATCGACGGCTACGGCGTCCACGACGACCCCGGCCGCCCGGGACGCGTGCTCGAGATCACCATGAAGTACGCCTCCGACCGCTCCCGCACCATCTCCGGCATCCGGCGCATCTCCAAGCCGGGGCTGCGCGTCTACAGCAAGGCCGACAAGCTGCCCCGGGTTCTGGGCGGTCTCGGCGTGGCCGTCCTCTCCACCAGCCAGGGTCTCATGACCGACCGCGAGGCCAGGCAGCGGCGCATGGGCGGCGAAATCCTCTGTTACGTCTGGTAGGTCCATGTCACGCATCGGAAAGGTCCCCATCCCCGTCCCCGCCGGCGTCGACGTCACCGTCGCCGACGGCAGGGTCACCGTCGCCGGGCCCAACGGCACGCTCGAGCGCGCCATCCCGGGCGACATCACGGTGCGCCGGGACGAGGCCACCCTCGTGGTCGAGCGCCCCGACGACCAGCGCCACAACCGGGCCCTGCACGGGCTCACCCGCACGCTGGTGAGCAACATGGTCACCGGCGTCACCACCGGGTTCAGCAAGGAACTCGAGATCGTCGGCGTCGGCTACCGGGCCACCGCGAAGGGCCCCGAGGCCATCGAGCTGGCCCTCGGCTTCAGCCACCCGGTGCCGGTCGAGGCGCCCGCCGGCATCAGCTTCGAGGTGCCCGTTCCCACCCGCATCCGGGTGAAGGGCATCGACAAGGAGTTGGTCGGCCAGGTGGCGGCGAACATCCGGGCCATCCGGAAGCCGGAGCCGTACAAGGGCAAGGGCGTGCGCTACGCCGGCGAGGTCGTGCAGCGCAAGGCCGGGAAGGCGGCGAAGTGAGTACGAATCGCAGGGTTGAATTGCGGCGGACCCGGCACCGCCGGGTGCGGCGCAGGCTGTCGGGCACCACGGAGCGGCCGCGTCTGGCCGTGTTCCGGTCGGCCCGCCACATGGTGGCCCAGGTCATCGACGACAGCACCGGCCGCACCGTCGCCGCCGCGTCCACGGTGGAGAAGGACCTGCGGTCCGGCGCCACAGGCAACAAGACAGCTGCCGCCACCGTCGGGCGCCTGGTGGCCGAGCGGGCCAAGGCGGCCGGCGTCTCCCGGGTCGTGTTCGACCGGGGGGGCTTCTTGTACCACGGCCGGGTGGCGGCGCTGGCCGACGCCGCCCGCGAAGCAGGATTGGAGTTCTGAGTCCGATGGTTCGCTTCGCGCCATCCTGGCGCTCCGCTCACTGTCGCCGGCGCCCTGGCGGGCGCGCCGCCGCCGCGCCGGCACCTTTCCGCGCTGGGAGCCGCCATCCACGGCGGCTCATGGAGGTCTGATCACATGGCTGATTCACAGTTCGAGGAGCGGCCCATCGGCCGCCCCAACCGCGTCGCCAAGGTGGTCAAGGGCGGCCGCCGGTTCTCCTTCGCCGCCCTCATGGTGGTGGGCGACGGCAACGGCAAGGTCGGCCTCGGCTACGGGAAGGCCAAGGAGGTCGCCCTGGCCATGCAGAAGGCGGCCGACGACGCCCGCAAGAACGTCTTCACCGTGCCGCTGGCCGGCTCCACGATCATCCACCCCATCATCGGGGAGGCAGGCGCCGGCCGGGTGCTGCTCAAGCCGGCCGCTCCCGGTACCGGCGTGATCGCCGGCGGCGCGGCCCGCATCATCCTGGAGGCGGCCGGCATCCACGACGTGCTCTGCAAGTCGCTGGGCTCGTCCAACGCCATCAACGTGGCCCACGCCACCATCGCCGGCCTGAAAGGCCTGAAGTCGCCCGACGAGGTCGCCCGCCTGCGCGGCCTGTCGCCCGAGGAGGTCACCCCGGCCAAGATCCTCCAGGCCTACCGGGACACCAAGCGCGGGGCGCACGTGCCCCAGGAGGTGGCGTGATGCCCCTCCAGGTCACCCAGGTCCGCTCCGCCATCGGCACCAAGCCCAAGCACCGGGGCACCCTCCGGGCCCTCGGGCTGCGGGGCATCGGCAAGACGAACACTTTGCCCGACCGCCCCGAGATCCGCGGCATGATCGCCCGCGTGCCCCACCTGGTACGGGTCGAGGAGGTCGGAGAATGAGTTTCGCCTCGCAACCGGAGGTTGCTCGGCGAATTGAAGGCGCTCCAGCCGCCCGGCGGAGCCGGACGGCCTCCGCCCGTCTTTCCTGGCCGGCATTCGGAGGGGCCGCCTCCGGCGGCGCGGGCGCCCGCCGGCATTGCCGGTGGGTTCGGCACGCAACGATGGAGGTCGCAGAGTGAGGGCGCACGAGTTGAAGGCGCCGGCCGGGTCGTCCCGCCCCCGCCGGCGGGTGGGCCGGGGCACCGGCGGCAAGGGCGGCAAGACCGCCGGCCGGGGCACGAAGGGCCAGGGCGCCCGCGGGCAGGTCAAGCCCGGCTTCGAGGGCGGCCAGCTGCCCCTCAAGCAGCGCATCCCGAAGCTGAAGGGCTTCAAGAACCCGTTCCGCGTCGAGTACGTGGTGGTGAACCTCGACACCCTGGAGGCCTTCGACGGCGACGTCGTCAGCCCTGACACCCTCCGGGCCAGGGGCCT
This sequence comes from Acidimicrobiales bacterium, assembly GCA_035689115.1. Taxonomy (GTDB): domain Bacteria; phylum Actinomycetota; class Acidimicrobiia; order Acidimicrobiales; genus JAHFUS01. The sequence continues at coordinate 13,834 of DASSMA010000071.1, read as the reverse complement.
GGTGAGCAAGCGCGGCCTGGTGAAGGTGCTGGGCCGGGGCGACCTGCACCGGGCGGTGCAGGTCAGCGCCCACGCCTTCTCCCGCAGCGCCGAAGCGGCGATCACGGGCGCCGGCGGTAGCGTGGAGGTCATCCCGCCGCCGTTCGGCCACGGCCGCCCCCCGGCCAAGGGGAACGCCCTCACCAACCGCTAGTCGAGGGCCCGCCCTCTCGCCGCCAGGAGCAGGAACATGCTCGGAAGCCTGAAGAACATGTTCAAGGTTCCGGACCTCCGGAACAAGATCATCTTCACGCTCTTCATCATCGCCCTCTACCGGTTGGGATCCCATATCCCGGTGCCGGGCATCGACTTCGACGCGGTCCAGCGCCTGCAGGAGGCGTCGAAGGCGGGCGGCGTGCTCGGGTTCCTCAACCTGTTCTCGGGCGGGGCGCTCACCCGCTTCGCCGTGTTCGGGCTCGGGATCATGCCGTACATCACCAGCTCGATCATCGTGCAGCTGCTGGGCGTGGTGATCCCGAAGCTGGAGCAGTGGCGCCAGGAAGGCGCCATCGGCCAGCGCAAGATCACCCAGACCACCCGCTACCTCACGGTGGCGCTGGCGATCATGCAGTCCACCGGCCTGGCCTTCGTGTTCCACCGGGGCGGCCGGGGCTTCAACGTGGCGGGCAACTCGAACCTCGACCTGATCCCGAACTTCAACCCGCCGAGGGTGATGATGGTGGTCGTCACCATGACGGCCGGCACGGCCCTGGTGATGTGGCTGGGCGAGTTGATCACCCAGCGGGGCATCGGTCAGGGCATGTCGATCATCATCTTCGCCAACGTGGTGTCGGGCATGCCGGCCGGCGGGGCGGCGGTGCGGGCCGAGGGCGGCAACGTCCGCTTCGCCATCATCCTCGCCCTCACCATCGTCCTCCTCGTGGCCATCGTCTACATCGAGCAGGGCCAGCGCCGCATCCCCGTCCAGTTCGCCAAGCGGGTGGTGGGCCGGCGGATGTACGGCGGCCAGAGCACCTACATCCCGCTGAAGGTGAACCAGTCGGGCGTCATCCCGATCATCTTCGCCAGCTCGGTGCTGTACTTCCCCGTGCTGCTCTCCAACGTGGTGCCGTGGGAGGGCGTGCAGCGCTTCATCGACAACAACCTGGTGCAGCCCACCAGCGCCACGTACATCATCCTGTACGGCATCCTGATCGTCCTGTTCGCCTACTTCTACACAGCCATCGCCTTCGACCCGCACCAGCGGGCCGACGAGATCCGCAAGCAGGGTGGGTACATCCCCGGCATCCGGCCCGGCCTGCCCACCGAGCGCCACCTGGCTGCCATCCTCAACCGCATCACCCTGCCCGGGTCGCTGTTCCTGGCCTTCATCGCCCTGCTGCCGTCGATCTTCCTCGCCTGGTGGAACATCTCCAGGTACCCCTTCGCCGGCACCACCCTGCTCATCGCCGTGGGCGTGGCCCTCGAGACCATGAAACAGATCGACAGCCAGCTCATGATGCGGAACTACGAGGGCTTCCTGAAGTAGGTGGTGGCCATGTCAGGGCCCAAGCTCGTGATCTTCGGCAAACAGGGGGCCGGCAAGGGGACCCAGTGCGCCAAGCTGTCGGCCCACTACCGCATCCCCCACATCTCCACGGGCGACATGTTCCGGGCCGAGCTGAAGTCCGACTCCGCGCTCGGCCACCGCCTCAACGAGTACATGCGGGTGGGCAAGCTGATCCCCGACGACCTGGTCAACGAGCTGGTCGAGCACCGCCTGAGCCAGGACGCCACGCGCGACATCGGCTTCCTCCTCGACGGCTTCCCCCGCACCACCAACCAGGCGCAGGCGCTGTTCCACTACCTGGCGCCGGGCACCCTCGACATGGCCATCGACCTCCAGGTCCCCACCGAGGTGGTGCTCGAGCGGCTGGCCAACCGCCGGGTCTGCCGGTCCTGTGGCACCAACTACGGCAAGGGTCACCCCCCCAAGGTCGAGGGCGTGTGCGACGTCTGCGGCGGCGAGGTCATCCAGCGGGAGGACGACACCGAGGAGGCGATCTCCCGCCGGCTCAAGCTCTACGAGGAAGAGACGGAGCCGCTCATCACCTGGTACCTGTGCCGCGACAAGCTGGTGTCGGTCGACGGCCTGGGCGACGTCGAGGTCGTGTTCGGCCGCCTGAAGCGGGCCATCGACCGCCGCCTCGAACGGCGGAGGTAGAACGGCTCATGCGGCGGAACACGGAAGAGATCTCGAAGATGCGGCGGGCGGGCCGGGTCGTGGCCGAGATGCACGAGCGCACCCGCCAGGCGGCCCGGCCCGGCGTCACCACCGCCCAGCTCGATCGAGTGGCCCGGGGGGTGCTGGAGCGGCGCGGCGCCCGGTCCAACTTCCTCAACTACCACGGCTTCCCGGCGGTGATCTGCACCTCGCCCAACGACATGATCGTCCACGGCATCCCCGGCGACTACCGCCTCGAGGACGGCGACATCATCTCCATCGACTGCGGGGCGATCATCGAGGGCTACCACGCCGACGCCGCCTTCACCATGCCGATCGGCGACGTCGACCCGGCCGCCCTCAAGCTCATCGCCACCACCGAGGACAGTCTGCGGGCCGGCATCGCCGCCATGGTGGAGGGCAACCGGCTCTCCGACATCGGCCACGCCGTGCAGACGGTGGCCGAGGGGGCCGGCTACTCCGTGGTGCGTGAGTACGTGGGCCACGCCATCGGCACCGCCATGCACGAGGACCCCCAGGTCCCGAACTACGGCCCCCCCGGCAAGGGCCCCAAGCTGAAGGTCGGCATGGTGTTCGCCGTCGAGCCCATGGTCAACATGGGGGGCGCCGGCACCCGCGTGCTCGAGGACAACTGGAGCGTGGTGACCGCCGACGGCAGCCTCTCCGCCCACGCCGAGCACACCATCGCCATCACCGACAACGGTCCCGAGGTCCTCACCGTCCCCGACTGAGCGGCGAGGTCTCGGATCGGGTCCCCAGAGGGTCCCGATCCGAGACCTCGGCCGGGGAATCCGGGGTCAGCGGTGCAGGTCGGCGTCGACGAACATCTCCCTCGCGTTGGCGGCCCAGAAGGCCTCCTCGCCCACGGCGGCGACGAGCGGCCCGATCTGGGTGAACATGGCGCACAGGGCGGCCATCTTGCGGTCGAGCAGGTCGCCCGCGAGGTGGAGGTCGAGGGCGAGGCGGTCGCTCGGGTGCCCGGTGGGCCGCTCGTCGGTCATGAACACGCCCAGCTCGTCGAACATCGGCAGCCAGGCGTCGAGGTGGTCCTGCGCCTGGGCGGCCTGGAGCAGGCGGCCGGGACGGCCGGCGTCGTGCCAGGCGGCGGTGGTCCAGGCCGAGAGGGCCTGGTGGTCGGGGTGGAAGGTGCCGCCGTCGGGCCCGAAGGTGAGGATCGTGTCGGGCCGGACCTCGTCCAGCAGGGCGCCGATGCGGGCGATCTCCGGAGCGGGGTCGAGCCCGGCCATGCCGCCGTCGGGCAGGTCGAGGAACCGGTGGTCGGCCACGCCCAGCACGGCCATGGCGGCCGCCGCCTCCCAGCGCCGCATCCGGCCGAGGCGCTCCGGGGGCCAGCGCCCGGCGTCGGGGGTCCCCCGCTCGCCGGCGCTGGCCGAGACGCACACGACCCGCTGGCCGTTGTCCGCGGCGGCGGCCATGATCCCCGCGCAGAGGTACGACTCGTCGTCGGGATGGGCCCACAGCGAGAGGATGGTGCCGAGCGGGGCGACCGCCGAGGCCAGCGTCACGGGCGGCGGCCTCGCACGTTGCGCCCGGGTGCGCTAGGCTGACTCTTCGGCCCAGGCCCGGTTCGCAGATTCAGCGCGTCCGGCGCCGGCAACTGATATCCGCAGTCAAGGAGCTCCATCTGCCCAAGCCCAAAGAAGACGCAATCGTGCTGGAGGGTACCGTCATCGAGCCGCTGCCGAACGCCATGTTCAAGGTAGAGCTCGAGAACGGCCACAAGGTGCTGGCCCACAGCTCCGGCAAGATGCGCATGCACCGGATCCGGATCCTCCCGGGCGACCGGGTGCAGGTGGAGATCACCCCGTACGACCTTTCCCGCGGACGAATCACCTACAGGTACAAGTGATGAAGGTACGACCCAGCGTCAAGACCATGTGCGAGAAGTGCAAGATCATCCGCCGGCACGGCCGGGTGATGGTGATCTGCACCAACCTCCGCCACAAGCAGCGGCAAGGCTAGGAGACCGATGGCGCGTATCGCAGGCGTCGACATCCCCCGCGAGAAGCGGCTGGAGATCTCGCTCACCTACATCTTCGGGATCGGCCGCACCACCGCCAAACGGGTGTGCGCCGAGAACGGCATGAACGTCGACACGCGGGTGCGCGACCTCACCGACGAGGAGGTGGCCCGCCTCCGCAACTGGATCGACGCCAACCTCAAGGTCGAGGGCGACCTGCGGCGCGACATCCAGCAGGACATCAAGCGGAAGATGGAGATCGGCTCCTACCAGGGGATCCGCCACCGCCGGGGCCTGCCGGTGCGCGGCCAGCGCACCCATACCAACGCCCGCACGCGCAAGGGCCCGAAGAAGACCGTGGCCGGGAAGAAGAAGGTGCGCAAGTGATGTTCACAGGAGCCCGCTAGTGGCCAAGCCGAAGCCGGGCGGCCGCCGCCCCCGCCGCCGCGAACGCAAGAACGTGGCTTTCGGGGTGGCCCACATCAAGAGCTCGTTCAACAACACGATCGTCTCGATCACCGACATGGAGGGCAACGTCATCGCCTGGGCGTCGGCCGGCAACGTCGGCTTCAAGGGATCCCGCAAGTCCACGCCGTTCGCCGCCCAACTGGCGGCCGAGGCGTGCGCCCGCCGGGCCATGGAGCACGGCATGCGCAAGGTCGACGTGCTGGTGAAGGGCCCGGGCTCGGGCCGGGAGACCGCCATCCGGTCCCTCCAGCAGACCGGCCTCGAGGTCTCCGGCATCAAGGACGTCACACCCATCCCGCACAACGGCTGCCGCCCCAAGAAGCGGCGCCGGGTCTGAGTCCGATGGTTCGCTCCGCGCCATCCTGGCGCTCCGCTCACTGTCGCCGGCGCCCTGGCGGGCGCGACGGCGACGCTTTCCGCACGCCGTCACGCCAGGGGAGCCGCCATCCATGGCGGCTCCGGAAGGTCTGAGAGACATGGCCCGCTACACCGGACCCGTGTGCCGCCTCTGCCGGCGCGAGAAGATGAAGCTGTTCCTGAAGGGCCCCAAGTGCGACTCGATGAAGTGCCCGATCGAGCGCCGGCCCTACCCGCCCGGCGAGCACGGCCGTGACCGCATGCGCCAGGGCTCGGAGTACCTGGGCCAGCTGCGGGAGAAGCAGAAGGCCCGCCGCATCTACGGGGTGCTGGAGAAGCAGTTCGCCAACCTCTACGAGGAGGCCACCCGCCAGTCGGGCATCACCGGCGAGAACCTCCTGCGCATGCTCGAGCTGCGCCTCGACAACGTGGTCTTCCGGGCCGGGTGGGGCGCAAGCCGCAGCCAGGCCCGCCAGTTCGTGCGCCACGGCCACGTGCAGGTGAACGGCCGCCGCGTCGACATCCCGAGCTACCGCCTGCGCAAGGGCGACGTCGTCGCCCTGAAGGAGCGGTCCCGCGAGATGATCGTGGTGCGCCACAACGTCGACACCCTCGACCGGCAGGTCCCGCCGTGGCTCGAGCAGGGGGCCGGTGGGTTCGAGGTCACCGTGCGCGACCTCCCGCTGCGGGAGCACATCGACGTGCCGGTGCGCGAGCAGCTGATCGTCGAGCTCTACTCGAAGTAGCCGTTGCCGGGGGGTCCCGGCACCAAAGGAGCAAATTTCGTGCTGATCATCCAGCGTCCCACCGTCGAGGCCGTCACCGAGGAGGAGAACAACCGGCAGTCGTTCGCCATCGGACCGCTCGAGCCGGGATTCGGCCACACGCTGGGCAACTCGCTGCGCCGCACCCTGCTGTCGGCCATCCCCGGTGCGGCGGTCACCCAGGTCCGCTTCGACGACGCCCTCCACGAGTTCACCACCCTGCCGGGGGTGAAGGAGGATGTCACCGACCTCATCCTCAACCTGAAGGACCTGGTGCTCCGGGTCACCACCGACGACGACGTCACCCTGCGCCTCGACGTGCGGGGGCCGGCCACCGTCACCGCCCGCGACATCCAGCCGGCCAACGACGTCGAGGTCCTCAACCCCGAGCTGCACATCGCCTCGCTGAACACCAAGGGGCGGCTGGCCGTCGACATCTTCGTGGAGCGGGGCCGGGGCTACGTGTCGGCCGACCGCAACAAGAAGTCGGCCACCATCGGCGTGCTGCCGGTGGACTCGATCTTCTCGCCGGTCCGCCGGGTGGCCTTCACCATCGAACCCACCCGCGTGGAGCAGTCCACCGACTTCGACCGCCTGGTGCTCGACATCGAGACCGACGGGTCGATCTCGCCCCGGGAGGCGCTGGCCTCGGCCGGCGAGACCCTGCGGTCGCTGGTGGGCCTGGTCGCCGACATGAGCGAGAGCCCCCAGGGCCTCGAGCTGGGCGACGTGTCGTCGGCCAGCACCGGCTCGCCCGACCTCGACCTGCCGATCGAGGACCTCGACCTGTCGGAGCGGCCCCGCAACTGCCTCAAGCGGGCCCAGGTCAACACGGTGGGCGAGCTGGTCCAGAAGACGGTCGACGACCTGCTGGCCATCACCAACTTCGGCCAGAAGTCGCTCGACGAGGTCCTCCAGAAGCTCGACGAGCGGGGCCTGTCCCTGCGAACCAAGGGCGGGGAGTAGCCGATGGGCATGCCGGGAGCACCGAAGAAGGGGCGCCGCTTCGGCGGCGACGCCGCCCACCAGAAGGCGATGTTCGGCAACCTCGTCGCCTCGCTGGTGGCGGCCGAGGCCCTGGTCACCACCGAGGCCAAGGCCAAGGCGCTGCGCCCGGTGGTGGAGAAGGTCATCACCAAGGCCAAGAAGAACACCGTGCACAACCAGCGCCAGGTCGTGGCCTTCATCCGTGACAAGGACATGGCCCACAAGCTGTTCTCGGAGATCGGCCCCCGCTACGAGGACCGGCCCGGCGGCTACACCCGCATCCTGAAGCTGGGCCCCCGCCACGGCGACAACGCCCCCATGGCGCGCATCGAACTGGTGTAGCCATCGCCTCGCAACCAGAGGTTGCTCGGCGAGCTTGTCGTGCCGGCCTTCGGCCGGCGCTCAGGGCCACCGACCGGCAAAGCCGGATCGGCGGCCGTTGTGTGGGCGGCAGTGCCCCCCACGCCCCCGGGTGCCGCCAGCCAGGGGAGCCGCCTGCGGCGGCGCCAATGGCCGCCGGCGGGCTCGTCCTGTGAGCCTGTTCGACCAGGAGCCTCCTGGTCGACCTCCTGCATCGGTGCGGCTGCGGCTCACCGTCGCCTACGACGGAAGCGGCTACCGCGGCTTCGCCGCCAACCGAGGGGTGCGCACCGTGGCCGGCGACCTGGCGGAGGCGCTGGGAAAGGTCCTCGGCCACGTCGTCGAGCTCACCTGCGCCGGCCGCACCGACGCCGGCGTCCACGCCTGGGGCCAGGTCGTGCACCTCGACACGCCGGCCGAGCCCGATCTGGTCCGCCTCCAGCGGTCGTGCAACAAGATGCTGGCGCCGGCGATCGTCGTTCGGTGGGCCGAGGTGGCGGCGCCGGAGTTCGACGCCCGGCGGTCGGCCACCGGCCGGCGCTACCGCTACACCGTGGTGAACCGCCCCGTGCCCGACCCGTTCCTCGCCGCCACCAGCTGGCACGTCGAGGAGCCGCTCGACGTGCGGGCGATGACGCTGGCCTGCGACGCCCTGATCGGCGAGCACGACTGGTCGTCGTTCTGCCGCAAGCCGCCGTCCGACCCGGCCCTCGACCCGCCGTCGATGGTGCGCGTCGTGCGGGACGCCCGGTGGCTCGACCTCGGCGACGGCGTGCTGCGCTTCGACATCGAGGCGTCGGCGTTCTGCCACCAGATGGTGCGCTCGGTGGTGTCGACGCTGGTGTCGGTGGGCCGGGGGAGGCGCCGGGCCGGCGACATGACCGCCGTGATCCGGGCGCGCGACCGGTCGCGGGCGGCCGAGCCGGCGCCGCCCCGGGGGCTGTGCCTTTGGGAGGTGCTGTATCCGGAGGCCTTGGCCGCCGATGAGGTTGGCAAGTCGTAGACTTTGTCGGGGTCACGAGGCGGAGGAGTAACGGGGTGAGTGGGACGGTGCGGATCGGGGGGCAGGCGCTGGCCGACGGTGTGCTGATGCGCACCGAGCGGGCGTGGGCGATCGCCCGCGCCGACGGCACGGTGGAGGTCGGGGCGGTTCCCCGGCGGCGTTTCGCCAAGGTGCCGGTGGTGCGGTTCCTCGTGGGGCTGGTGTCGGCGTTCGCGCTGGCCGTGAACCGCGGCCTGCTGGGGCGGGGCTCGCGCGTTCCCCGGTCGGCGGCGGCCCGCCGCGGCAACCTCCGGTTCCTGGCCGCCCTGGCCGGCGTCGAGGTGCTGGCCTGGGCCGTCTCGTCGTGGCTCGACCCCAGGGTGGGCGGGCGCCTCGGCGGCATCTTCGTGAGCGCCGTGCCGTGGGTGGTCGCCCTGGCCGGCCTGAGGCTGGCGGCGCCGGCCGCCCTGTGGCGCTACCACGGCGCCGAGCACAAGGCGGTGGCCGCCCACGAGGCCGGCGTCGCCATGGACGACCTGCCCGCCGTCCTGGCATCGCCGCGGGTGCACGACCGGTGCGGCACCAACCTGGTGGTGGTCGTGATGGTGGCCGGCGTCGTCCTCGCCGGCCTCCCCGGCTGGATCGAGCTCCCCGCCTTCCTGGTGCTGATGGCGAGCGCCGCCGAGGTGGTCACCGCCGCCGCCGGCCGCCCCCGCTCGCCGCTCAGCCGGGCGGTGCTGGCCGGCGGCCGCACCCTCCAGCGGCTGGTCACCACCGCCGAGCCCACGCCGGCCGAGCAGGCCGTGGGGTGTCGGGCGCTGGCCGCCTGCCTGGCCCACCACCAGGCGCTGGCCGCGGTCCCGCAGATCGTCCTCCCCGAGGTCGCCCTCGCCTGAGGCCCCGCCGGTGGTCGAATGACCGGTGGACGGCAACGTGGGCGGATGAGACACTTCCGCCGGCGACTGCTCGGGGAGGGGAGAAACCGTGAGCGGACTGACGGGCCGGCGCGCCGGCCGTTCCTTGGTTGTCATGGCGCGGCTGGCGGTGGCGGGGGTGATCGGCTCGTTCGTCGCACCCGTAGCGGCCGGCGCCAGCCCGACCGGGACGACGTACGTCGCCATGTTCGGCGACGCCAGTGACTACGTCACCTTCGGCCAGAAGATGCTGTTCGTCCCCGCGACCGACACCACCGTGTCGATCCAGGGGACCGCCTCGTACCTCACGCTCTCGGTCAACAGCGGCTCGTCGAGTCCCAGCGGGTCGCACTCGTACTATCTGAACTTCGCCGCCCCGCCCGGGCAGACGCTGGCGCCCGGCCTCTACGCCGGTGCTACTCGAGCGCCCTTCCGCAAGACCGGGGAGCCGGGCATCGACATCTACGGCGACGGTCGGGGCTGCAACGAGGTCAAGGGTTCCTTCACCGTGGACGACATCGGCGTCGACGGTGCCGGCAACGTCAACCGCCTCTCGCTCACCTACGAGTCGCACTGCGAGGGCGGCGACGCGGCCGTGTTCGGCGAGGTGAAGTACCAGGCGACCGGGGGCGACCCGGCGCTCACCGTGGCGCCGAGCCGCGTGGGCTTCCCCGCCCGGCTCGTCGGGCAGCCGAGCACCGACGTCCCCGTCACCGTGGTCAACCCCGGTCCCGACACGGTGAGCGTCTCGTCGGCCGCCCTCGCCGGCACCAACACTGCGGACTTCGCCGTCGTCGGCGACGCCTGCTCCGGCACGACGGTCGCGGCCGGCGCCAGGTGCGCCGTCACCGTCCGGTTCACGCCCACCGACGCCGGGGCCCGCACGGCCCGTCTCGACATCGCCGACAGCACGCCGGCCGGCCTGCACTCCACCGACCTCGGTGGCACGGGGATCCCCGGCACGTCGGTGTTCACGCTTGACAGCGAGCCGGGCGACTGGGTCGGTGCCGGCCAGCAGCTGGTCTTCACTCCCTCCAACGCCACCATCTCCGGTTCGGGCAGCCCGGGCTACGTGCGCATGGCGGCGATCACCCCTGGCTACGGGCACTGGTTCTACGCCGACATCGCCGCCCCGGTGGGCGAGACGCTCCACGTCGGCACGTACACCGGCGCAACCCGGGCTGCCTTCCGGCAGCCCGGCGAACCCGGTATCGACATCTCCGGCGACGGGCGCGGATGCAACAACATCACCGGCCAGTTCACCGTGGAGGAGATCAGCTTCGGACCCGACGGGTCGCTGGCGACCTTCGCAGCGAGCTACGAGCAGCGCTGCGAGGGCTGGATGCCGCCGATGTTCGGCGAGCTGAGGTTCCGGTCGACGGTGCCCTACAAGGCAATCGAGATCCAGCCGTCGTCGCTGTCGTTCGGCAGCACCGTCGTCGACACCACGGGCGCTCCCCGCACCGCAACCTTCACCAGCCGGGGAACGCCGGGTCTGACCTTCGGGACGGCCGCCATCACCGGCGGCAACGCCGGCGACTTCAAGATCGTCGCCGATTCTTGTTCCGGTGCGACGGTTCCCACCGACGCCGCCTGCTCCATCTCCGTGACGATGACGCCGTCGCAGGTCGGCAGCGGGACGGCGACGCTGAACGTGCCCGACGACACCCTGCGCGGCACCCACGCCATCGCTCTCTCCGGTACCGGTCTGGCCATCCCCACCAGCACCTCGCTGTCGTCCGACGCCAATCCGTCCGTCTTCGGCCAGCCGGTCACCTTCACCGCCAAGGTCACCGCTTCGTCGGGGACGGCCTCGCCGGACGGCGCCGTGACCTTCCGCGACGGCCAGACGGTCGTGGGCACGGCGCCGCTGTCCGCCGGCTCCGCCTCGGTGACGCTGTCGTCGCTGGCGGTCGGCACCCACACCATCACCGCCGGCTTCGAGGGCGGGAGCCGGTTCGGCCCGAGCGGGTCCTCGCCACTGAGCCAGGCGGTGGCGCTGGCGGGCACCACCACGTCGGTCAAGTCGTCGAAGAACCCGGCGACGCCCACCGACACGCTCGTGTTCACCGCCACCGTGTCGGTCGTCGCGCCGGGTGCCTGCGAGCTGAGCGGTTGGGTCGGCTTCTACGACGGCGCCACCCTGCTCGGCGAGGTGCAGGTCGGGCCGGGGGGTGTGGTCACCATGGTCTCGCCCGGGCTCGCCGGCGGGACGCACGCCATCAGCGCCGGCTACCGCGGGAACCAGAACTGCGCGCCGAGCAAGTCCGCGGTGTGGAGCCAGGTCATCAGGGGTCGCCCCGCCCGGTGACCGCCAGAAAAATGGCGTGCGCCGGCGGGTGCCGGCGGGCACCATGGCCGGCCGTGGCACCCGCCTCGCCCCTATGGAACCGCGCACCCCGCTCCCGTTCGTCGTCCACCTGGACGACTACGACAACCCCGCAGACGTGGTCGACGCCATGCTGCTGGGGCCGTTCGTCGACGGCCGCCAGCCGTACTCGCGCAGCAAGAGGCTGAACCGCGTCCGCAAGGACGCGCCGCTGGTGCCGGCCGGCGCCGTGGTGCAGCGGGCCACCAGCGACGGGGGCGACCGGCGGGTCCTGGCTGCTGGCGCCGGTTGGACGCTGCGGGTCCAGCTGTGGAGCGACCGCAGCGCCACGCTCACCGTGGTCGCGTCCGACGACCGGCTGGCCAGGTTCGTCCTGAAGGAAGCGTGCGCCGGCGCCGAGGAGCCGGCGCCTCCGGCCCGACCGTCGGTCGCCATGTCGTTCTGGCACCTCGGCGGCCGGGGTGCCGAGCGCAAGAAGCGGGCGGTCGCCACGCCCCAGTGGCCGGAGATCCGGCGCAACTACGCCAGCACCGTGGCCGACGCCTTCGACCGCCTCATCGACCTCACCCCCGATCGTCTCTCCGGGCGGCTGCTCCTGCTGCACGGGCCGCCGGGCACCGGGAAGACCACCGCCCTGCGCTCGCTGGCCGACGGCTGGCGCTCGTGGTGCGACGTCGACTGCGTGCTCGATCCAGAGCTCCTCTTCGCCAGCCCCGGCTACCTGATGGACGTCGCCATGGGGCGGGACCGGGACGACGCCGGCGACCGGTGGCGGATGGTGATCCTCGAGGACTGCGACGAACTGGTGCGGTCCGGGGCCAAGGAGGGCACCGGCCAGCAGCTGTCGCGCCTGCTCAACCTCACCGACGGCCTGCTGGGGCACGGCCTCAACGTGCTGGTCGGCATCACCACCAACGAGCCCCTGTTCAGCCTCCACCCGGCCGTCGTGCGCCCGGGCCGGTGCCTGGCCCAGATCGAGGTCGGCCCGCTGCCCCGTGCCGAGGCCGCCGCCTGGCTGGGCACGGGCGCCGGCATCGGGCCGCAGGGGGCCACGCTGGCGGAGCTGTTCGCCCTGCGGGAGGGCAGCGAGCGGGTCGAGCAGCGGGAGCCGGCCAAGGTGGTGGGCCTCTACCTTTAACGCCTGGCTTTCCTTCTCGGCATCGACGTGGGCACCACCCGCACGAAGGCGGTGCTGGTGGACGGCACGGGCGCCGAGGTGGCCTCGGCGGCCCGGCCCACGCCGTTCGCCACCTCCGCCGCCGGCGTGGAGGCGCCGGCCGCCGCGCTGCTCGACGTCGTGGCCGAAACCACGGCCGGGCTCGGCGACGGCCTCGGGAGGGTGGCCGGCGTGGGCGTGGCGGGGCTCGGCGAGAGCGGGGCGCCGGTGGACGCCGCCGGCCGCCCGCTGGCGCCGGTCATCGCCTGGCACGACCCCCGCGGCGCCGAGGCGGTCGCCCTGCTCGAGGGGCGGTTCGGCCCGGACCTGGCCCTGGCGCTCGGCCAGCGGGTGCGGACGGTGTCGTCGGTGGCCAAGCTCGGGTGGCTGGTCGGGCCCGGCGGCGTGGCCGGCGTGCGCCGGTGGCTGGGCGTGCCCGAGCTGGTGCTCCACCGGCTCACCGGCGCCGAGGCCACCGACTTCTCGCTGGCCGCCCGCACCGGCGCCTACGACGTGCGCCGCTGCCGGCCCCTGCCCCGCGTGGCCCAGGCGCTCGGGGTGCCGGCCGACGTGTTCGTCCCGCCCGCGCCGGCGGGCACGGTGATGGGGTCGGTGACGGCGGCCGGCGCCGCCTGGCTCGGCGTCCCCGCCGGCATCCCGGTCACCGTGGCCGGCCACGACCACCTTGCCGGGGTGGTGGGGGCGGGGGCCGGCGCCGGCGACGTCGTGAACTCGGTGGGCACGGCCGAGACGGTGGTGGCGGCGTCGGCCGCGCTGCCCGACGCGGCGGCCGCCGTCGAGCACCACGCCATGGTGACGGTGCTCCCGGGCGGCGACGGGTGGGCGGTGCTGGCCAGCGCCGCCCGGGCCGGGCTGGTGCTCGAGGCGGCCGCCACCGCCCTGGGCCGGACGCCGGCCGAGCTGGACGCGCTGGTCGCCGGCGCCGACCCGGTGGACGCCGACGCGTGGGTCGAGGCGGCCGCCGGCGCGGTGCGGGGGAGCGGGCCGGCGGACGTCCCGCCGCTGCCCGCCGGCGACCCGGGCAGGGTGTGGGACGGCGTGCTCCACGCCCTGTCGGCGCGCACCTGGGACGCCGTGCGCCGGCTGGAGGAGGTCGCCGGCCGCCGGCGCCGGCTGCTGGTGTTCGGCGGCGGCAGCCGCAGCCGGCCGTGGCTGGACGCCAAGGCGGCCGAGGGGTGGCTCCCGGTGGTCCGGGCCGAGGCCCACGACGCCCCGGCGCGGGGCGCCGCGCTCTACGCCGGCGCCGCCGCCGGCTGGTGGCCCGCCCCCACCCCACTCCCGAGTACATAGG
>DASSMA010000070.1:0-14768 GCA_035689115.1 Acidimicrobiales bacterium | reverse complement strand
CTCCCGCAGCTCGTCGGGGGCGCAGAAGCCCAGGTGGCGGATCTGGTTGAGGGTCTTGGTGCGCACCGAGCGGCAGCTGCGCTTGGCCACCAGCAGCGCCCGGATGGCCTCCACCTGCCCGTCGCGGGACTTGGCCACCCCGAGGGCCCGGCCAGCCTGGGCGGCCCGGGCCGCCTCCACCGCGTCGAGGGGATCGGTCTTGCCCTGGCGGCGGCGGGCCTGGCGGTTGGGCCGGTCCACCTCCACCACCTCGATGCCGGCTGCGGCCAGGCGCCGGGCCAGCCCTGCGCCGTAGGAGCCGGTGCCCTCCACGCCGACGCGCACCACGGTGCCGAAGCTGCACAGCCATGCCACGAGCTTGTCCTCGCCGGCCCGGCCGGCCTCGAAGCTCTCCACCCCGAGCAGGCCGCCGATGGGATCGAGGGCGGCGGCCACGTGGGTGTCGAGGTGGGTGTCCACGCCGGCGGTGATGGCCGGGCGGGCCTCTACGATGGCGGGCATCGTCATCCCTTCCTTTCCATGGGACAAGGGGTGGCGCGCACTTGCCGAAGCGGTGGAGGTGGGGATCAGCCTGCGGCTACAGGCGGACCGTCACACCACCCGACGGTGAGCGCCAGGTAGGTCTCTGGCCCGGCCGACGGATCATTAGCAGGACAGCCACAGGCGTCAGCCGGTTAGCGAGTCAGGCCGGGACCAGAGACTCCTGACCCTACCGGCCGTCCCCCTGGAGCGGGGTGATGGTGGGGCCAGGAGCATGGATCCCAGTCTCCCTGCCGGATATTCGCGGCGGCCCGCACGCGCAGCCCGCTGTCGGATGGCCAACCTATCGGGAGATACGGAGCGGCGGCGCAGCCGTCGCCGCATCACCAGCCGATCGACATGCCATGGTCAGCCCCGAGATCTCTCTCCGGGTAGATCTGGCGTTGGGGTAGGGGCGCCGCCTCGACGGCGTCGATGAGCTCGGCCGCCCGGTCGGCCGTGGCCATCCAGCCGGCCGGGCCGTCGCCGCCGCGGTGGGCATCGTCGCCGAGGCCGGCCGACACCGACACCACCGCCTCGGCGTTGCGAAGGGCCCCAGCCACCCGGTCCCAGGCGCTCGGACGCTGCGTCCGCGACGACGGCCGGGGGCCGATGGCAGCGTTGACGCCGTCGTCGTCGTCGTGGCCAAGCGCCTCGGGATGGCCGTCGCGGTAGTGCTCGACGCGCAGGGCCAGCCCGCACCACGCCGAGCGGCCGGCGCCCGGAGCCGGCGGGCGGCCGAGGACCTCGACCAGGTGGGCGGGCGGGTCACCGGCCAGGGCCCGCACCCGGGCGGCCAGGCTGTCGACGAGGGCGCCATCCAGCTCGGCCAGGGCATCGGCGTCCCGGCGCCTTGGGCCGGCGGGGGCGCTGGAGTCGGGGGCCGGGCCGGCGGCGGCCGCCACCCGGCCGGCGAAGTGGGCGCGGGCGGCGCGCAGGCGGTCGAGCCCGAACGCCAACGGATCGTCCTGGCCCGCCGCGACCAGCACCGCATCGGCCCAATGCCGCTCCAGCTCGGCGCCGATGGCGGCGATGCGGCCCCGGCGCCAGCGGTGCTCGTCGAGGTAGGCGCAGCGCCGGTCCTGGCCGGCGCGCAGCTCGGCAACGCGCTCCTGGTGGCGGCGGCGGAGGCGGACGAAGGAGGCACCGTTGTCCCTGGCCCGCTCCAGGGCAGCCTGGGCGGCGGCCCGCTCGTCGCGGCCTCGGCGGCGGAGTGCCTGCAGCGGGCCCTGGCGGTTGAGCAGGCTCAGGCGCTCGAGGGCCTCGACCGCCGCCTTGCCGGCGAGCCGGGCCTGGGCCTCCATGCGCCGCACCATGCCCTCGGCCATGCGCAGCTCCTCGCTGCGATCGGGCGGGGCAGCGGCCAGCACCCGCAGGTGCTCGGCCCGCTCGGCCCGCAGGCGCCGGTCGAGCACGAAGGGGTCGTCATTGGCGGCGAAAGTGGTGTCGGGCTCGCGCTCCAGGCCGGCCAGCACGACCTCGGTGGCGCTGCGCCGGTCGGCCGGCACCCCGCCGTGGTCGGCCACCACCAGCGCCCGGGTGTTCCAGGTGTGGGTGGGGACCCGGCTGCGGCTCTGGCCGGCGTAGCCGACGAGGTTGTCGAGCGAGGCGGTGCCGAGCAGGTGCACCGCCTCCCAGGTGCCGCCCTCGGCCCCCTCCACCGTCCGTGCCCAGGCGTGGGAGACGTTGGGGTTGCCGTCGCCCCGGCGGCCGGTGACGAACTCGCGAAGCAACAGGACCCGCTGGCCGTCGTCGAAGGCGACGACGAGGCCGTCGGCCGATGCCGCTTCCACCGTGCCCGTCGAGCCGTTGTGCAGACCGGGATGGCCCGACTTGGTGTGCAGCAGGACGCGGTCGCCGGCCCCGTAGGCCCGGTCCGGTCCGCTCCCCCACGACGGGCCCGCCAGCGCCGGGCCGGTGATCACGCCGTCGGCGGCCAGACGGCGACGGATGCGGTCGGCCAGGTCCTCGCAGTCGGCGTGGCTCACCGCCAGGGCGGCCACCGCCTCGGCGCCGTGGACCGCTATGTCGGCGGCCACCGCATCGGCCATGGCCTCCCGGGTGGCGCCCGGGGTGGCCTCCTCGTGCTCCCACCCCCACTCGGCCCGCAGCGCCTGGCTGGCCGCCGCCCGACCGGCCCGTAGCTCGGCCAGGGCCTGCCGGTCAGCCTCGTGGCGCTGGCGGCGGTTGACGGTGAGCACCGGCGCCACGATGCGCCCCTCCTCGCCCATGCGGGCCACCTCGGCCCCCAGGCCGGGGGCACCGACGGCCGGGGCCTGGCGGGGGTCGCCCAGGCACCACAGCTGGGCGCCTTGGGTTGACACGACCGCGTCAAGGACCACCGCCGCGTCCCTGGTCGACACCTGGGACACCTCGTCCAGGACGACCACGGTGCCGGGGTCGAGCGGACGAAGGCCCAAGTCCAGGCGCAGGCGGGCGATGGTGGTGGCCTCCAGGCCCACCGACCGCAGGCCGGCCACCGCCTGGTTGGTCGTCGCCACCCCGCGCACCGGGCGCCCGGCGGCCGCGCAGGCGACAGCGGCGGCGTGCACGGCGGTGGTCTTGCCGAACCCGGCCGGGGCGACCAGCGAGCGCAGCGCCCCGCCCTCGCCGCACAGGGCCAGCATGGCGGCGGCCTGGTCGTAGCCGAGGATGCCCTCGGCCACCACTGCCTGCTCCACCAGCTCCTGCTCCACCGCCGGCGCCGGCCGCGAAGCCAGTTCACCGAGCTGGGCCAGCACCCGGTCCTCCAGGGCCCGGTGGGCCACGGTGGACCACTCCGGGGCCCGCCGGCGCTCGCCGGCGCCGGGGACCAGGCGCACGACGTGCTTCGAGGCGAGGAAGTCCTCGGCCAGGGTGCAGATCTCGGCGGTGGTCAGCCGCCCGGCCGACAGGGCGGCGATGTGCTCGACGACGTGGGCCTCGCGGAAGCGGGCCCTGGTGGCGCACAGGCCGACGTCGGGATCGACCAGGGCGGCGGTCACGTACCCGGCGCTGAGCCGATCAGCGCGCCCCGTTGATCGACTCAACACGGCCGCCTCGATCTCGAGCGCCCCACCGAGGCCCACCTCGGCCGCCTCGGCCTCCCACCGCTGCGCCAGCAGGGTGGGGGTGAGGCGGTGGTCCTTCGCCGGGCGGGTGGCGAGGGAGGCGGCGTCGTCGGCCCGCATGCGCTCGGCCGGCGACTCGTAGGTAGCACCCTGGGCCTCCAGCTCGGCCTCGATGGCCAGCGTGCGCTTGGAGAAGGCCCGCAGCTGGTGGCGCTCGAAGCCCTCCGGCTCCCGACAGCCGTGGCGGTCCGGTCCCCAGGCGATGCCCAGCTCGGCACTCAGCCGCCGCTGCAGCTCGGCCTGGTAGATCGAGCCGGTGGCCTTGGCCCAGTCGTGCAGGGGGTTGGCGTCGAAGGCGACGTGGGAGCCGTCGGGGCGGCGCACCACGTTGGCGATCAGGCAGTGGGTGTGCAGCTGCGGATCACCCTCCCGAGACGTTCTGTGGGCGAAGGTGGCGACGGCGAAGCCGTCGGTTCCCACCCGCCGGCGCACCCCGCCCAGCTGCTGGCGGGCCACCGCCGCCTTGTCCTCCAGGAACTCCAGTGCCGTGGCCACGGCGTCGGTGTGGCAGCGCACCACGATGTCGGCCACCTCCGGGCTGGCGAGGGCCCACAGCAGCGACACCCCCTTGGGGGCCGACAAGGTGGCGTCGAAGGCGTTGACCTTGCGGGCCCGACGCCCGGCCAGCAGGTCGACGTCGGAGTGCGGGTGGTGGCCGGCCACCAGGGCCCGGAGCTGGTCGGGCTCGACCACGCCCGCAAGGCCGAGGGCAGCGCTGAAGCGCCCGGTCCACACGCCCGGCGCCTCGCCGATGCCGGCGTAGTACTCGTCGAGGCCCAGGGCCACCGAGGAGATGAGGTACTCGGGGTCGGTGAGGGCGGTCAGCGTCAGCACCGGCTCGTCCCCGGCGCGCTCAACGCCTGCCCCGCAGGGGCTGGCAAGTGTCTGTCGGGGTTGGGGTTCGGGTTCCCGTAGGAGTGCTCACAGGGGAGGAGGCGTGAGTGGGTGTGTGCGCGTGCGGGACGGGGTGGTGCTGGTCGTCGAGGAGGGACGCAGAGGTGGTCGTTCATCGGCGGTGAGGGTCGAGGTCGAGCAGGTCGAGCTGACCGAGGCGGTCGTCAGCGGTGGCGGCCGCCGGGCCACTTGTCGCCGCGCTGGCGGTGCCCGTGTGTCGACTCGCCGCACGTGGCCGGGCCGAACGTGGTGACGCCGAACGTGGTCCTGCCGCCCGTGGCGCCGGATCGACGGCCGCCGCCTCGCCGGCGAGCACTTCCAGGCCGTCGACGGCGGCCAGCTCGTAGGCCGACAGGCCGAAGCGCCCGCCCGGCCCCTGCTGGCGGGACAGCACCACCAGGCCCTCGAAGCGGAGGCGCGCCAGCGCCTTGGCCGCCGCTCCCGGCGTGATGCCCAGGTGCTCGGCCACCGCCCGGGCGCTCGTGGCGGCCACCACGTTGTCGCCGTCGCGCCGGGCGTCGAGGGCGACGTCCTCCAGCACCACCCACTCGATGGGGCGCAGCAGGCGGCGCAGGGGCCGGCTGGCCGGGCCGAGCACCACCCGGCCGGCGGCGTGCGTCATGCCCAGCGCCGGGAGCGGGTGGAGGATGCGCAGGGGCCCCGGAGCGCCTCGCGGCGGTTGGCCTCCAGGTAGGCCTCGATGTCGTCCTCGGCCAGCACCAGGCGACGGCCGCAGTAGCTGAAGGCGATGCGCCGCTCGGCCACCAGCCGGCGGATCAGGCGCTCGGTCAGCACGCCCGGGTAGGCGTCGACGGCCTGAGGGATGGTGTAGTACCGCCCCCGGCGGTGGCGAGCGGCCGCCGTCGTCGCCGAGGAGGAGGGATCGGTCCCCGCCATGGGCCGAAGTTACGCCCGTTCTTCGTTCGTCAACTGGTAGGTTTGTATCCTAGAAACGCATTGACACTCCAGGACACCCGACGACACTGGAGGACACCCCGTGGTACGCAGAAAACCGCCGCCGGCCCCCGAGCGGGCCCTGGTTCACGGCCTCACCCCCAACCAGGTGGTGGCCTACAACCTGGCGCTGGCTCGCGAGCAGCGGGGCTGGACCCAGGACCAGGCGGCGCAGGCTCTGGAGCGCCACCTCGGGGTGCGGTGGTCCAAGGCCAGCGTGTCCCAGGCCGAGCGGTCGGTGGCCGGCGGGTTCGTGCGCAACTTCAGCGCCGATGAGATCGTGGCCTTCGCCCGCACCTTCGAGGTGCCGGTGGGGTGGTTCTTCATGCCCCCGCCGGCGTGGGCGGCACCGGGGGTCCCCACGCGCCTGGAGGTGCCGACCGGCGGGGAGCACGGCGAGGCGCTGGCCGTGCTGGTCGACCTTGTGTTCGGCGACGACGCCGGCCAGGCCGCCCTGGCCCTTCGGCTCCAGGCCCACCTGGAGGACGCCGGCTCTGCCCCGCTGACCGCCGCCCAGGAGCGCATCGTGGCCATGGCCCGCCACCGGGTGGCGGCGCTGGTCGACCAGTCGGTGTCGGACCTGGCGCGCTGGCAGACCATGCTGCGCAGCCTGGCCAACCAGCTGGAGGACCTGGAGGCCCGCTCGAAGCGGGCCATCGCCGCCGAGGCCGGTCTGGGCTCCGGCGACCTGCGCATGCCGCCGGGCGCGGCGAGCAGCGAGGGGGCACACTCGATGGAGGCGCCCGACGGGCTCGAGGGCGGCCCGCCGGCGCCGGAGCGCACCCGACGCCCTGCCTCCGCCAAGAAGTCGACCAAGAGGAGGACCTGAAGGCGATGTCCCACATCCAGCGGCGGGACGACAAGTGGCAGGCTCGCTACCGGGACGCCGCCGGCCGGGAGCACTCCCGCCGCTTCGACCGCAAGTACGACGCCGAGCGGTGGCTGCGCGACCAGGCCGTGGCCGTCGACCGCGGGACGTGGGTCGACCCGCAGCACGGTCGCACCCGCTTCGACGCGTGGTGCGAGGAGTGGTGGGCGACGACGCCCGCCCTGCGGCCGTCGAGCAGGGCGAGGGACCTGTCCTACCTGCGGAGCAAGATCCTCCCCACCTTCGGCTCGATGCCGCTCGGCTCCATCGACCACATGTCGGTCCGGGCCTGGGTGGCCGAGCTGTCGGCCGCCGGCTTCGCGCCGGCCACGGTGACCAAGGCGTATCAGATCCTGTCCAAGGTCCTGGCGGCCGCCGTCGACGCCAAGCTGATCCTCGTCTCGCCCTGCCACAACGTGCCGCTGCCCAAGGTCGAACGGGAAGAGATGCGCTTCCTCACGCCGGACGAGATCGCCACGCTGGCCGGCGCCATGGACGCCCGCTACCGGGCGCTCGTCCTCCTCGGCGCCTACGCCGGCCTGCGCATCGGGGAGCTGGCCGGCCTGCGCCGCGGCCGGGTCGAGCCGCTGCGGCGGTCGGTGCGGGTCGAGGAGATCCTCACCGAGGTGGGCGGGCTGTACTGGGGCCAACCCAAGACCAAGGCCGGCCGGCGCTCGGTGAGCGTCCCCGGGCCGATCATGGACGAACTGGTCGCCCACATGGCGAATTACTGCGACGACGGCCAGGACGCCCTCGTGTTCACCAGCCCGGCCGGCGGGCCGCTGCGGGTGACGACATGGCGCCGGCGGTTCTGGAACCCGGCCGTCGCCGACGCCGGGCTCTCCCCGCTCCGCCCGCACGACCTGCGCCACACCGCCGTCGCACTGTGGATTGCGAGCGGGATCACGCCTCTTCAGGTGTCGAGGCGTGCCGGCCACACCTCGACGGCCTTCACCTACGACCGCTACGGGCACCTGTTCCCGGGCGCCGAGGACGAGGCCGCCGACCTGCTGGCCCGGCTGGTGGTGACGCCGGCGCCGGCCGCCGACGTGGTCCCGCTGCGCCGTGACGGCAGGCGCTGACGAGCCACGAGCCATACGGACAGCGGGCCTGGGTGGCCAGGCCGAACGGCTCAGGGGAGCAGGTTGAACGCCTGGACGTGGCGGGGTCGCACGACGCTGAAGTGGCGACGGTCCAAGGTGGCGACGTCGGTGGCGACCAGTCGTTCGGCGACCGCGACGAGGCTGGCGTCGACGCCGCCGAGGTGCAGGTCGGCATAGGTGTCGACCAGCTCGGCGATGCGGTCCCAGTCCTCCACCGTCAGCTCCTGGACGACGATCTCGCCCTGGGCGATGGCCCGGTAGAAGGTTGCCTCGGCGGCGGCGCCGAGCTGGCGGTCGAGTAGCCAGCCGGCCTCGGTGACGACCGGGGCGGTGGTGACCAGCGGGCCGGGATGGGACTCGAGGAGCTGGCGGCTGGCTGCGTGCGCCGGGTCCTTCCGGTCGGCGGCGGCCAGCAGCGGCCCGGTGTCGACGAGCAGGGTCAGCGACCGAAGCCTTCGGCGAGCATGTCCTCCGCTTCGGCCGCGGTGCGCCCGGAGTCGGACTCGCCGATCGCCGCGAAGCTCAGCCGCCGCCGGGCCGGCACGTGCTCGGCCAGCACGCGGGCGGCCAGCTCGTCGGGGCTGATGCCCTGGCGGTCGGCTTCGGCGGCGACGCGCTCGGCCAGCTCGTCGGGCAGCTTCACGGTCCTGCTCATGACCCCCAAGTGTAAGAACCTCGCCGACTCGGCGCGACGCCGAGGTGGGGCCGGTTCGACGCCCCCGACGTGGTCCCGCTGCGCTCTGACAGCGGGCGCCGACACGGATCTTCCAGATCCTTCCGCGGTCAAACCGCGGACAGCGGGCGGATCAGGCGCCGAAATCAACCGGCCGCAGCGAGCGAAATAGTGCCCTGACCTGCCCCTTTGCGGTGGGCGTAACAGGACTCGAACCTGTGACCTCAGCCGTGTGAAGGCTGCGCTCTAACCAACTGAGCCATACGCCCGGAGGGCGCTCATCGTAGTCGTCAACCAGCCGGTTCCGGAGCGGCGACGGCCCGCTCGGGCCAGGGGACGCTGGACAGCAGGCCAGCGGGGCGCCGGGCGGGAGCGGCGACGATGCGGGCGCCGGCCAGGTCGAGGCCCCGGTGTCGGCCGGCGGCCCACGCCAGGTCGTCGCCGTCCTTCACCTCGACCTCGCAGTGGGCGAACCGGGCCCGGGCCCGCAGCCGGCGGGCGAGGACGACCGGGTCGCCGGCCCGCCACCCCACCGAGCGCACCGGCATGGGGACGAGGGGCGCCAGCACCGCCGGCCCGTGGGCCCGGCCGGAGAGGGTGACGCCGCGGTCGGACCACGAGACGGACCGCTCGGCGCCGGCCTCGGCGTCCGTCCAGTAGAGCCCGCCCAGCTCGGCCGGCAGGCCCCACGCCCCCCGGCACGCCCGCCGGGCGTCGGCCGAGGTCACCACCATGGTGACAGTGCACCACCCGGGGCGGAGCCCCAGCCGGGCGGGGACGAGCACCGAGAGCTCCGAGTACGGGCCGACGGGCGAGTCGTCGTAGCGCATGCCCACGACGGCCGCCAGGCCGGGCGCCGGGGAGAGGCCGGGAGGGAGCGTCACCCCGCCCGGCGGGCGGGGGAGCCAGGCCAGGAGGCCCTCGCCGTGCAGCACCCAGGGTGCATCTGCCACAGACCACCACGGTACGCCGCTCCCAGGCTTGTCGTGACCGGGCCGCGCCGATGGTTGACTGGCGCCATGCGGATAGCCGTCGTCGCCCCGCCGTGGACCCCGGTCCCGCCCATCCTCTATGGCGGGATCGAGCTGGTCGTGGACCGCCTCGCCGTCGGCTTCCAGCGGGCCGGCCACGACGTGCTGCTGTTCACCACCGGCGATTCCACCTGCCCGGTGCCCCGGAAGTGGGCGCTGAAGGAGGCGGAGCACGTGCGCATCGGCATGGCGGTGCCGGAGCTGCGCCACGTGATGGCCGCCTACGACGAGGTCAGGGA
Organism: Acidimicrobiales bacterium; assembly: GCA_035689115.1. Classification (GTDB taxonomy): domain Bacteria; phylum Actinomycetota; class Acidimicrobiia; order Acidimicrobiales; genus JAHFUS01. The sequence continues at coordinate 5,377 of DASSMA010000070.1, read as the reverse complement.
CTACGACATCGTCCACGACCACACGATCATGGGCCCGGTCTACGCCCAGCGCTTCCCCGACCTGCCGGTGGTCACCACGATCCACGGCCCGTTCAACGACGAGCTCACCGATCTCTACGGCCGCATCGCCGGGCAGGTGCCTATCGTCGCTATCTCCCACGCCCAGTGCCGGCCCGTCCCCCAGATCCCCATCGCCAAGGTGATCCACCACGGCCTCGACGTGTCCGACTTCCCGTTCGGAAAGGGCGACGGCGGGCATTTCCTCTTCCTCGGCCGCATGTCGCCGGACAAGGGGGCCCATCGGGCCATCGACGTGTGCCGGGAGGCCGGCGTACCGCTGCTGTTGGCCGCCAAGATGCGTGAGCCGTGGGAGCACGACTACTTCAACGCCGAGGTCGGCCCCCGGCTCACCGACGACATCCGCTACCTGGGCGAGGTGCCGCACGAGGAGAAGCTCGAGCTGCTGCGCACCGCCCGCGGCCTGCTGTTCCCGATCCGCTGGAACGAGCCGTTCGGGATGGTGATGATCGAGGCGATGGCGTGCGGCACCCCGGTGCTGGCCTTCCCGGAGGGCGCTGCCCCCGAAGTGGTGGAGGACGGGAAGACCGGCTTCCTGTGCGCCGACGAGGCGGAGATGGTCCAGGCCATCGGCCGCATCGACGAGATCGACCGCAACGCCTGCCGGGCGGCGGTGGAGACCTACTTCTCGTCGGACCGCATGGTGGAGGACCACGTGGAGCTGTTCCGGGAGATTCTCGACCGTTGACTGTCGTTTCTACGGCCGCCCTGGCGGGTACCAACCGGGCATGGCCAACTTCGACGAGATGAAGGGTCGAGTCAAGGAGGCAGCCGGCGACTTGACCGACGACGAGCGCCTCGAGCGCGAAGGCAAGGTCGACAAGACCACCGGCAAAGTGAAAGAGGGTGTCGGCAACGTCGCCGACAAGGTGAAGGACGCCCTCGACCGGGACTGACCCCACCCCAACCCACGACCACGTCGGAGGCCGCCTACGGGCGGCCTTCGTCGCGTCCGGGCTCGGGTGGGCGGCCGGCTGGGCCGGGGCCCTCGACAACCTCGGGGGGCGGAGGCGGCGGGGTCCCGGTGTCGAGCGCCCCGGCGCTGACCAGCACCGCCTGCATGGTCTGGCCCGGTCCCTTCACGCCGTCGCGCCGCAGCCGCTCGGTGATACGGCCCCGTAGCTCGCGGGCGACGGAGTACTGCTGGCGGGGGGCCGTCTTCACCACCAGGCGGATGGTGATGCCGTCGGGGCCCATGGCCTGGACGCCCCAGACCTCAGGCGGTTCGAGGACCTTGTCGGCCCACGGCTCGTCCCGGGCGAAGTCCGTCGCCACCTCCCCGATGGCTTTGGTGACCGCCGGCAGGTTGGACTCGTAGGCCACCTGCACGTCGATCAGCGCCCGCGACCACTCCATCGAGGTGTTGCCGACACGCTTGATCTCGCCGTTGGGGACGAACCACACGGTGCCGTCGGTGGAGCGCACCCGAGTGGTGCGCAGGCTGAAGTCCTCCACCGTGCCGGTGGCGTCGCCCAGGTTGATGACGTCGCCGACGCCGTACTGGTCCTCCAGCAGGATGAAGAAGCCGGTGAGGAAGTCGCGCACCAGGCTCTGGGCCCCGAAGCCGATGGCGATGCCGGCGATGCCGGCGCCGGCAAGGAGCGGCGCCAGGTTGACGCCCAGCTCGCCGAGGATGAGCAGGACCACGACGATCCAGACCGCCACCCGCACGAGGCTGCTGAGGACGTCGCCGATGGTGGTCATGCGTTGCTCGGCCCGCACCGACGCCCGCCGCACCGGGGCCCGGGCGTTCACGGTGCGTACGAAACGGCGAACACTCTTCGCGCTCAGGCGGCTGACCACCGTGCCGACGATGAGGAGCAACAGGATCTTGAACGGCCGTACGAGGATGAACTCCCAGGTGCTCGCCCCGAAATCGCCCATCCAGTGGCGGAGAAGGTCGTAGACGTAGCCGTGGTGGTCGCCCACCAGGGCAGCCTCGCACATACCTGCACGCGGCATCGACCGGGCGCTACCCTCCGGGCCGTGCCCGATTCGCCCCGTCTGCGCCGCCGGCCATGACGGCGCCCCAGCGGCTACGGCGGGGGTTCATCCCGCTCGACGACCGCGAGCAGCAGCTGTCGCTGTGGGCCGGCGGCCTGGGCGCCGCCCTGTCGGTCGCCGTGCTGGTGGTGGCGGGCGCGGCCGACAAGGCGCCGGCCGTGGGCCTGGCCGCCTCCGGCCTGGTCGTCGGGGGCCTCATGGCGTTCGCCGCCCGGCGGCGCAGCCGCATGGGCGCGGCCATGGCCGCGCTGTACCTGTCCTTCGGCCCGCTGGCGCCCGTTCCCTACCTGTCGGCGCCGTACCTCGGCGTGTCCGGCTGGCTCTTCTTCCGGGGCGCCCGCCAGCAGTGGGCAGCCGACGCCGAGGCCCGCCGGGCGGCCGCCGCCGCCGACCCACCGGCCCGCGGCCGCCGCCGCAAGGACGCCGAACCCGACACAGGAGCGCCGGCCGGCCGGAAGGCGCCGACGGCCAGCAAGCGGTACACGCCGCCCCAGGGGAAGCGGTGAGACATGGGCGACGTGGCAGGGAACGCCCGGTTCGTACCGATCCGGACCGGTGTAGCAGGACAGATGCGCAGAAGAGTCGAATATTCGAAGGCTGGGCACCGTCTCTCCAAGGCAAAGGCTGAATGACCTCGTTCGAGGACTTCCACCGATCGAAGGCGAAGCATGCCCTCCATTACGCACGCGCCATCCTTGGGGCTGACTCCGCCGAGGACGTCTGCCAGGAAGCCTGGTTCAAGGCGTGGCGCGCCTGGGGCTCTGCCGATCCCGCCAAGCTGGACACCTGGCTGCTGGCCATCGTTCGCAACTGCTGCTTCGAGCGGCTGCGGGCCAACCGGCCGGTCGCCGTCCTCACCGAAGCCGACACCCTGCCCGCCGCCCCGCCCGACGACGTCGTCGTCGCCGCCCTCGAGATGGCGGCTGCGTGGGTCCTGCTCCAGCGCCTCTCCCCGCCCCTCCGCGAGGCCCTGTGGCTCCGCGAGGTCATGGACCTCTCCTACGCCGAGATCGCCGAGGTCCAGGCCGTGCCGGTGGGGACGGTGATGTCGCGCCTCCACTCCGCTCGCCGCAAGGCGAGTCGGCTCCTGGCATCGAGGCGCGCGGGGTGATGCCCGGCCTCCATCCAGGGAAACTGGATCTGGAGGCGTGGTTCGACGGGGAGGGTCCGGACCGCGTCGGCACCCACGTCATGCGATGTGCGCGCTGTCAGCGGCACATGGCCGAGATGTCGCGCCTGCGCTCCTGGCTGCGGGCCCAGCCGTTCGTGGCCATGGGCGACCAGGTCGACGAGCCGCTGCCGGCCGGCGGCCGCGGGTGGAAGGCGGTGGCCGTGCTGGTCGCCGTCGTCGCCACCTTCCTCATGGTCGCCAACCGGGGGACGCACCCCGGCGGCCTGAGCGCCGAGGGCCCGCGGGTCACCGGCACCACCAGCCCGGCCCTCCACGACGCCGACCCGCCGGCCGTCGACGACCCGGCGCCCACGGTGGCCTCCACCACCCCGTCGCCACCCACCACCAAGAAGGCGGCGACGCCCACCACCGAGGCCAACTCGGTGTCGCAGCAAGCGCTGGCCCGGGCTCACCAGCCCGGCGAGCAGAAGGCCCTCCGGCTCGGCCTGATCGTGCCCACCAAGGGCTCGATGGCCGCCGAGGGCGCCCAGATCGCCGACGTGGTGCGCCAGCGGGTGGCGGCTGCCAACGCCGCCGGCGGGGTGGCCGGCGTGCCGGTGGAGCTCGACATGGCGCCGGCCGAGGACCCCGCTGCCATCGCCGCCATGGTCCAGCGGGCCACCGTGCTGGTCGGCGGCTTCGGCGCCAGCGCGCCCACCGGCATCCCCTGGCTCCTGCCCGCCGACCCGTCCATCGCCGGGCCCGACGTGGTGCCCGCCGAGTCGCCGGCCCGCTCGGCCGGCGTCCAGCTCGGCGGCCTCCTGCGCCGGCAGGGCATCAACGGCGTCACCGGCGTGATCGTCGGCTCCGGCCCCGACGCCGCCCTGGCCGACGGGCTGGCCACCAAGGTTCCCACCACCACGGTGGCCGCCCAGGAGGCGGGCACGTGCGCTCCGGAGGTCGCCGCCCTGCAACGGGCCGGCGCCGTGGCCCTGGCCATCGCCGGCGGCCCCGACCTGGCGGCCAAGTGCATGAAGGCCGCCTTCGCCAAGATCTGGCACCCCACCTACGGCATCCTGCTGGCGCCGTCGGCCGCCTACGCCGGCCTCCAGTCCATGCCCGAGGCGCTGGGCGCCCGTACCGTGCTGGGCCTGCCGTGGCCCACCTCCACCGCCCCCGGCGCCGCCCGCTTCCGGGCCACCACGTCGTCCACCTCGTACCGGGCGCTGGTGTCCTACGCCGCCACCGAGCTGGCCATCGACGTGGCCCGCCAGCAGGGCGGGATCTCGCTCGAGTCGATCGAGCAGGGCATCTGGCGCAACGACCTGATCGACCTGTCCGGCCTCACCAGCCGGGTCAACATCCTGGTCGTCGCCTTCCTCGGCACCTGGCTGATAGCGGGCTGACGCGCACTGGCATGCGTCGCGCGGTGGAATTCACCGCGGAACGCATGTCAGTCCTCCACGCCCAGGGCTGACCGCAGGAACTCCAGGAGCTGGTTGCGCCGGCGCACCAGGTCCCGGGCGGTGGGCTCGAAGCCGAGGGCGCGGAGGACCTCCACCTCGGTGGCCATCCCGAGGACGGCCGAGTAGCCGGCCAGCAGGACGGTGCGGGGGTCCTGCCGGCGCATGTGGCCGGCGGCCATCTCCTCGGAGAGGAAGGCGGTGGCCCGGGCCATGAGGGGCTCCATGGCCCCGAGGAGGCGGGTGGCGGCCGGCGGGCCCAGGCGGCTGGCCTCCCGCACCACGCCGAGCAGCTCGGGCCGGCGCACGGAGACTCGGAACACCTGGGTGACCAGCGCCTCGACCCGGCTCCATCCGCGCCCGGCCCGGGCCAGGGCCCGCTCCAGCACGGCGCCGAGGTCGGCGGCCGCCCGGTCGATGACCGCCTCCAGCAGGGCGTCCTTGGACGGGTACCAGTAGAGGATCGTCTGCTTGCGCAGGCCCAGGCCCTTGGCCAGGGTGTCGAGGGACGTGGCCTCGTAGCCCCTGGTGCCGAACGACTCCAGGGCGGCGAGCAGGACCCGCTCCCCCGTCCCGGTCGTCATTGGTAGTCAGGGGCGCGCCGCCGGCACAGCCGGCACGTTTCCCCATTCCCCTTTCAATCCGTGCGTGCGGTTCTCCCGCACACGGCTTACCGACGGTCGTCTGGACATAGTTACGCAGCCTTCGGGTAGCGGATGGT
>DASSMA010000069.1:0-46683 GCA_035689115.1 Acidimicrobiales bacterium | reverse complement strand
AGGATTCGGCGTCCAACCGGGGCGGACGCGTCATTCTGGCCTCATCGGTGCGATGGCTCCAGCGCGGGGCCGGGTCCGCCGCCAAATCTTCGCTCGCCCCGGCGAGCCCGGAAGGGCTCTGCGTTGCTGACCTGGGCTTCTGTGGTGGAGGTGATGGGACTTGAACCCACGACTTCTACGTTGCGAACGTAGCGCTCTGCCGGACTGAGCTACACCCCCGAAGGGACGATCAGGCTACCGCTGCCCCGCCGGCCCCGTCGCGGAGTTGCCGGCGGCGGGCTCAGGGGCCCGGAGCCGGCCAGCGGGTCTCCAGCGCCTCCCGGAGGCGGGACTGGAGGACCGTGGTGGTGACGTCGCTGCGGCTGCGCTCGAGCACCGCCCGCAGCGAGTCGGTGGCCCGCCGCAGCCCGCCGGTGACGGCCTCGGGGTAGTCGATCGTGACGAGCAGGTCGTAGACGTCCTCCATGGCGTCGAGCAGCTGCTCGCCCCGCTCCATGTCGCCCTCGCGGATGCGGTCGAGCAGGTGGCGGCGCAGCTCCGAGGCGGCCTCGGCCAGCCCGCACAGCCACGCCGGCACGCCCACGCCGGCCTCTGCCGGCCCGGGCAGCGGCCCCCCCTGCACCAGGGCGGCGGTGAGCAGCGCCTCGGCGTACTCCTTCTCGGCGTCGTGCAGGAAGCCGGCGTGGGCGACGCGGGGGTGGGGGCCGAGGGCGAGCTGCGCCTCAGCGAGGGCCGAGCGGGCCTCGTCGGTGAGCCGGCCCGCCACCTCGAACTGGCGCCGGTGGACCGCCCGGATGGCGTTGCCGCAGGCCCGGATCGTGCGCCGGCAGGCGGCGAGCGCCTGCTCGCGCGCCTGGTGGGCGGCCTCCAGCTCGGCTCGTACCGGCTCGCACAGGTCGACCAGCTCATCGCCGCGCCGGTCGCTCGGGCCCGGCGCCACGACGAAGCTTGGTTAGTTGGCGGAGCGGCGCAGCAGCAGGACGTTGTCCGGCTGGGCCGCAGTCGGCAGGAACCGCAGCTTCATGTCCCGCTCGGCCGCCGTGTTGCGGGCCTGGATCAGCATCACCACGTAGGCGGCGAAGAGGAGGTCGCACAGCAGGTGGACGGCGAGCACGGGCCGGAAGGCCGGGATCAGGCCAAGCACGAGCGTGCTGCCCATGGCCACCAGGAGGGTGCGGAACACGTCGCGCCGGCGCTTCAGAGTGCGGGCCCGGCGGGCCGACTCGGGTGACCAGGAGTGGAGGTGCCGGCGCTGTGCCTGGGGCGGCGCCATGGTGGCGGCGTAGGTGGGGAGCTTCACGGGCCGAACCGCCTGCACCGTGGGGCCGGTGCGGCGGAGCACGCTGAGCTGGCGGCGGAAGTTGCCGATGGAGTCGGCCGGCCTGGACTCGAAGCGGGCCTGCCGCACGTAGGGCAGGAGCACCGCACCCCAGATGGCGGCCAATACCAACAACACCACGATCGTCAAGAGCTCCTCGACCCGCTTTCGTGAACTCGGTGACCGTAACCAACCACGCCCGGCTTGCGGTGGATGGTCATGATCCAGACGTGGAGTGATCCTTGCAGATCTGCCCCGTTCGGGGCAAATGGTACGGCGAATTCAGGCGCCGGCGCCGTCGCCGGTTTCCGGCCGGCGCCAGGTGCCCATCCGCCCACCCGTCTTCTCCCACAACGCAAGTTCGCCGATCACCATGGTGCGGTCGGACGACTTGCACATGTCGTAGATCGTGAGCGCCGCCATCGACGCGGCGGTGAGCGCCTCCATCTCGACGCCGGTGCGGTCGACCGTCTCCACCTGGGCCTCGACCTCGACGTGGTCGTCGCCGATGGTGAAGTTGACGTACACCGACCCGATGGTGAGCTGGTGGCACAGCGGGATCAGGTCGGGCGTCCGCTTGGCCGCCTGGATGCCAGCCACCCGCGCCACGCCCAGCACGTCGCCCTTGGTGACGGCGTTGCTGGCGACCATGGTGGTGGTCTCCGGCTTCATGAACACCTTGCAGCGGGCGACGGCCCGCCGGTGGGTGGGCTCCTTGGGGGTGACGTCGACCATGCGGGCGCGGCCCAACGGGTCGATGTGGGTGAGGCCACGCTCTGACATGTAGCTCGAAGTGTACGTGGCCCGGAGCGCTACCCGCCTATCTGACTCATGGAACGGGACGGACGGGTGAAATGGACCTGTCCGATGGCATGGCCGGCCCATTTCGTGGCGACCTCCGCCTCGATGGCGGCCGCCACGTCGTCGTCTGTGCCGCCGCCCCGCAACACGGCCCGGACGTCGGCCTCGCGCACGGCGAACAGGCAGCTGCGCAGCTGGCCGTCGGCGGTGAGGCGCACCCGGTCGCAGTCGCCGCAGAACGACCGGGTGACGCTCGCCACCACGCCGATCTCCCCTGCGCCGTCACGGTAGCGGAAGCGCCGGGCGGGCGCCGTCGTGCTCTCGTCCACGGAGTCGAGCGGGAAGGCCGAGCCCACGGTTGCGACGATCTCGTCGAGAGCCACGACGCTGCCCGGATCCCAGGCCCGGTCGGCGTCGAGGGGCATGAACTCGATGAACCGCAGGACGACGCCCGTGCGCCGGCCGAAGGCGGCCAGGTCCACCAGTTCGTCGTCGTTCACGCCGCGCATCACGACGCAGTTGACCTTCACGGGGTCGAAGCCGGCGCTCACCGCGGCGTCGATGCCGTCGAGCACGCGGTCGAGCCCGCTCCGGCGGGTGAGCGAGGCGAAGCGCTCCGGTCGCAGCGTGTCGAGCGAAACGTTGACGCGGCGCAGCCCGGCGTCGCGCAGGGCGCCGGCCACCAGTCCGAGGGACATCCCGTTGGTGGTCATCGACAGGTCGACGCCCAGGGGGGCGAGGCGGGCGACCAGCGCCGGGAGGTCGGCCCGCACGGTGGGCTCGCCGCCGGTGAGGCGGATGGCGTCGAACCCGAAGCGCTCCACGCACACCCGGGCCACCCGCTCGATCTCCTCGTAGGTGAGCACCTCGGCGCGCGGCACCCACGCCAGCCCCTCCTCGGGCATGCAGTAGCGGCACCGCAGGTTGCACCGGTCGGTGACCGAGATGCGCAGGTCGCGCACGGTGCGGGCGAAGGGGTCGACGAGTGCCATGACGACCCAAGGCTACGAGAGCAGCATGACCTCCACGGACCCGCCCTGTTCCACGCCGGTGCCGTCGGCGAGGAGGGCCAGGCCGTTGGCCGTCGCCATGGCCCGCAGCATGTGGGAGCCCTGCCCGCCGGCCGAGCGGGCGTGGTGGCGGCTGCCGGCGTAGTCCACGACGACCCGGACCAGGTGGAGCTTGCCGTCGGGGCGGCGGGCCAGCGGCTCGTCGGCCACCGCCTCCACCCGCGGCCGGTCGAGCACCGTGTGGCCCATCATCGCCAGCAGGGCGGGCCGGGCGAACAGCTCGAAGCTCACCATCGACGACACGGGGTTGCCGGGCAGCCCGAACACCGGCACCCCGGCGCCGGCCCGCTCGACGACGCCGAACGCCAGCGGCTTGGCCGGCCGCACCGCCACCTGCATCCACCGGGCCGTGCCGGCGGCCAGCTCCTCGAGCACGACCTTGACGTAGTCGAAGTCGCCCACGCTCACCCCGCCGCTGGTGAGCACCGCGTCGCACCGTTCGACGGCCGCCTTCAGGGCGGTGCGGATGGCATCCTCGCTGTCGCCGCAGCGCCCGAGGTCGACGGCCTCGCAGCCTGACTGGCGGAGCAGCGCAAGGAGGGTGGGGCGGTTGGAGTCGCGGATCCGGCCGGGCGCGAGCGGGGCGCCCGGGTCGGCCAGCTCGTCGCCGGTGGACAGGACGCCGACCCGCGCCCGCCGGCGCACGGCGATGGCCGCCCGCCCGGTGCTGGCGATCACGCCCAGGTGGCCGGGGCGCAGCACGGTGCCGGCCGGGAACACCTCCTCGCCGGCCGGCAGGTCCTCGCCGGCCCGCCGGACGTGGTCGCCGGGAAGGGCGGCGTGGTGCACCTCGACCTTGTCGCCCGCCGCCTCGGTGTACTCCACCATCACCACGGCGTCGGCGCCGGGCGGCATCGGCGCGCCGGTCATGATCCGCACCGCCTCGCCGGCACCCACCACCACCTCCGGCGCACTGCCGGCGGCCAGGGTGCCGGCGACACGGAGCCGGACGGGGGCGGCGGCGGTGTCGGCCGACCGTACGGCGTAGCCGTCCATGGCGGTGTTGTCGAAGGGCGGGACGGGCTCGGGGGCGACCACCGGCTCGGCGGTCACGAGCCCGAGGGCGTCGCCCAGGGCGAGCGTCTCCACGGGCAGCGGCCGGCAGGCGGCGAGCACCGCGGTCCGGGCCTCCTCGACGGGGATCATCAGATCAGTTTCTTGCGCTCCACCAGGTCGGCGAGGAAGGTGCGGAACTCGGGCCCGATGTCGTCCCGCTCGATGGCCAGCTCGACAGTGGCCCGCAGGTAGTCGAGCTTGTTGCCGATGTCGTAGCGGCCCTCTTCGAACACGTAGCCGTACACGGTCTGCTCCTGGAGCAGCAGGCCGATGGCGTCGGTGAGCTGGAGCTCGCCGCCGGCGCCCGGCTGGATCCGGTCGATGGCGTCGAAGATCTCGGGCGTGAACACGTAGCGGCCCATGATCGCCAGGTTCGACGGCGCCACCTCGGGTTTGGGCTTCTCCACCACGCCGAGCAGGCGGACCAGGTTCTCCTCCACCGCCTCGGGGCGCACGCACCCGTAGAAGGAGACCTCCCGCCGGGCCACCTCCTTGAGGGCGACCACCGAGCGCCCGTAGCGGGAGTGGACGGTGAGCATCTGCTCCAGGACGTCGGTCTTGTCGGTCATGATGTCGTCGCCCAGCATCACGGCGAACGGCTCGCTGCCCACGTGCTGGCGGGCGACGCCCACGGCGTGGCCCAGGCCCTTGGCCTCGCCCTGGCGCACGTAGTGGATGTCGGCCATGTCGGCGATGGCCCGCGCCTCGGCCAGCAGCTCGTCCTTGCCCTTGGCCGCCAGCTCCGCCTCCAGCTCGAAGGAGCGGTCGAAGTGGTCCTCGAGGGTGCGCTTGTTCCGGCCGGTGATCACGAGGATGTCGCGGATGCCGCACCGGACCGCCTCCTCCACCACGTACTGGATAGCCGGCTTGTCGACCACCGGCAGCATCTCCTTGGGCTGCGACTTGGTGGCGGGGAGAAACCGGGTGCCGAGGCCGGCGGCCGGGATCACCGCCTTGCGCACGGTCCTCGTCATAGGCACACATCGTACGCAGCGGGGCGGTCCGGCCTCCGTAGTCACCCCTTGTACAATGCGGCCGTGCCGACCTACGAATACGCCTGCAAGGAGTGCGGCGAGCACCTCGAGGTCGTCCAGTCGTTCCGCGACGAGCCGCTCACCACCTGCCCCACCTGCGGCGGCGAGCTGCGCAAGGTCTTCGGCGCCATCGGGATCGCCTTCAAGGGCAGCGGTTTCTACAAGACCGACAGCCGCGGTTCGGGCGGCTCGAAGCGCGAGCCCAAGGAGAAGGCGTCCCCGTCCTCGTCGTCGTCGGGCGACGCCGCCAGCACCTCGTCTTCCTCCTCATCCTCGTCGTCGTCGGGCGACTCCAAGGCGGCCGCCTCCTCGTGACGCCCAGCGCCGAGGTGGGGGTCTTCGGCGGTTCGGGCTTCTACGCCTTCCTCGACGACATCACCACGGTGCCGGTCCACACGCCGTACGGGCCGCCGTCGGCGCCGGTCAGCATCGGCACCCTGGCGGGGCGGTCGGTGGCCTTCCTCCCCCGCCACGGCGTCCACCACGAGCTGCCGCCCCACCGGGTGAACTACCGGGCCAACGTCTGGGCCATGCGGGAGGTGGGCGTGCGCCGGCTGGTGGGGCCGTGCGCCGCTGGGTCGCTGCACCCCGACATGAAGCCGGGCGACTTCGTGCTCGTCGACCAGCTGGTCGACCGCACCTGGGGGAGGGGCGACACCTTCTTCGACGGCGGGGTCGTGGGCCACGTGTCCTTCGCCGACCCGTACTGCGCCGACCTGCGGGCCGTCCTCGGGACGGCGGCGCGGGAGGCCGGCGTCACCGTCCACGACCGCGGCACGGTGGTGGTGATCCAGGGGCCGCGCTTCTCCACCAGGGCGGAGTCGGCGTGGTACCGAAGCGCCGGCTGGGAGGTGATCAACATGACCCAGTACCCGGAGGCGTACCTCGCCCGGGAGCTGGGCATGTGCTACGCCGGCCTGGCCCTCATCACCGACTACGACACCGGCCTGGAGGGCGTCGACGGCATCGAGCCGGTCACGATCGAGGAGGTGTTCCGGGTGCTGGCGGCCAACGTGGAGCGCACCCGCGAGGTGCTGTTCGCAGCCGTCCCCCGCCTCGCGGGGTCGCCGCCGTGCGCCTGCGCCGGCGCCCTGGCCAGCGGGCCCTTGCGCATCCAGTAGGTTCCCCACCGGCCGCTTCCCCCTCGGTCCCATCCGATGGAAGGAGCGTCCCGTGCGCCTGCGCCGCCTCCGCCGCTCGGTCCTGCCGTTCTGGCTGCTCGCCCTCGCCCTCGCCCTGGTCACCGGGGCCACCGTCGCCCGCCTCGTGGGAGAGGCGTCGGCCCGGGCCGCCCGCCTCGGCGGGCTGGTCGCCGTGCCGGTGGCGGCCCGCCCGGTGGCGGCGGGCGCCGTCCTGCGAGCGGCTGACGTGGCCGAGCGCCGGCTGCCGGCCGCCCTCCTGCCCGAGGGGCGGGTGGCGGGCGCGCCGGTGGGCCGGTCGGCGGTCGTGCCCCTCGTGCCCGGCGAGGTCGTGCTTGCGTCCAAGCTGGCGCCCGACGGGGTGCGGGGTGTGGCCGCCCTCGTCCCCCGCGGCCGGCGGGCCCTCGCCGTCCCGACGGGTGACGCCGGGCTCCCGCTCGAGCCCGGGAACCACGTCGACGTATTGGCCACCTTCGACCAGCCCGACGGTGCCGACGCGCCTACCTTCCCTGTGGCGGCAGGCGCCCTCGTCGTCACTGCCGGCGGGGACTCGGTCACCGTGGCCGTGTCCGAGTCGGAGGCGCCCCGCGTCGCCTTCGCCCTCGCCCGCGGCACGGTGACCCTCGCCCTGACCGGCGGGTAGCGTCCGTGGGTGCCGGAGCTGCCCGAGGTGGAGGCCTACCGGCAGTTGGCCGAGTCGGCGCTGGACCGGCCGGTGACGGCGGTCGAGGCGCCCGACGCCTGGATGCTCAAGGGCGGGATCGACGCGTCCGCCGTTGCCGGCGCCCTTGTGGGCCTGGCGTTCACGGCGGCCCGCCGGCGGGGGAAGCTGCTGCTGCTCGACACCGCGGGCGGCCCGGTGCTCGGGCTGCGGTTCGGGATGACGGGCCGGCTGGTGGTGGACGGGCGGGCCGGCGTCGACAAGCTGCTGTACTCCAGCGAGCAGGGGTTGGCGGCGTGGGACCGCTTCGGGGTGCGCTTCGCCGACGGCGGCCACCTCCGGCTGCACGACCCCCGCCGGCTGGGCGGCGTCTTCCTCGACCCCGACGAGGGCCGGCTCGGCACCGACGTCCTCACGCTCACGCCGGCCTCCCTCCGCGCCGCCCTCGGCCGCAGCGCCGCCCCGCTCAAGGCGCGGATCATGGACCAGTCCCGCCTGGCCGGGGTCGGCAACCTGCTGGCCGACGAGGCGCTGTGGCGGGCCGGCCTCGACCCCCGCCGGCCGGCGGACTCGCTCACGCCGGCCGAGCACCGCCGGCTGTACACGCACCTCAGGAGGTCGGTCGCCGACCTCATCACGAGGGGCGGCTCCCACACCGGCGACCTCATGCCCGCCCGCGTCCGGGGCGGCCTGTGCCCCAGGGACGGCACCCCGCTCATCCGGGAGGCGGTCGGCGGCCGCACCTCCTACTGGTGCCCGAAGCACCAGCGCTGAACCCCTGATCCCGAGTACATAGGGTGCGGTTTCCGCACCCTATGTACTCGGGACTGAGGGGTCAGGCCGTCTTCTCGCGCTTCTGGGTGCGCCGGCGGTCGGTCTGGGCCAGCTCCAGCTTGCGGAGGCGGACCGAGCGGGGGGTGACCTCCACGCACTCGTCCTCGGCGATGAACTCCAGCGCCTGCTCCAGCGAGAGCACGCGGGGCGGGGTGAGGCGCACCAGCTCGTCGGCAGTGGAGGACCGCATGTTGGTGAGCTTCTTCTCCTTCACCGGGTTGACGTCCATGTCGTCGCCGCGGGAGTTCTCGCCCACGATCATCCCCTCGTAGACCTCGACGCCGGGGCCGACCAGCATGTCGCCCCGCTCCTGGAGGTTGAGCAGGGCGAAGGTGGTGGTGACGCCCCGGCGGTCGGCCACGATGCTGCCGCTCTGGCGGGTGCGCAGCTCGCCCTGCCACGGCTCGTAGCCCTCGAAGACGTGGTGCAGGATGCCGGTGCCGCGGGTCTCGGTGAGGAACTCGGTGCGGAAGCCGATGAGCCCCCGGCCGGGCACCAGGTACTCCAGCCGCACCCAGCCGGTGCCGTGGTTGACCATGGATTCCAGCCGCCCCTTGCGCACGGCCAGCAGGCGCGTGACGGTGCCGAGGTGCTCCTCGGGCACGTGTACGCTGAGCCGCTCCATCGGCTCGTGCACCTTCCCGTCGACCTCCCGGGTGACCACGTGGGGCTTGGCCACCGTCAGCTCGAATCCCTCCCGCCGCATGGTCTCCACGAGCACCGCCAGCTGGAGCTCGCCCCGGCCCTGGACCTCCCAGGTGTCCGGGCGGGCGGTGGGCAGCACCTTCAGCGACACGTTGCCGATCAGCTCCGTGTCGAGGCGGGCCTTCACCTGGCGCGCGGTGAGCTTCGTGCCGTCCTGGCCGGCGAGGGGCGAGGTGTTGACGCCGATGGTCATCGACACGGTGGGCTGGTCGATGGTGAGCACCGGCAGGGGCCGGGGGTCGTCGGGATCGGCCAGCGTCTCGCCGATGGTGACGTCGTCGAGGCCGGCCACGGCGATGATCTCGCCCGGCCCCGCCTCCTCGGCCGGCGTCCGCTCCAGGCCCTCGGTGACGAACAGCTCGCCCAGCTTCACGCGCTCGACGGTGCCGTCGGCCCGGCACCACGCCGCCTGCGACGCCCGGTTGATGGTGCCCTGGCGCACCCGGCACACGGCCAGTCGGCCCAGGTAGGGCGAGCGGTCGAGGTTGGTGACGAACGCCTGGAAGGGGTGGCCTTCCTCGTAGGTGGGCGCCGGGATGCGCTCCACCAGCAGGTCGAACAGGGGCTGGAGGCTCGTTCCCTCGGCGTCCGGGTCGAGCGTGGCCCGCCCGGTGCGGGCGTTGCAGTACACGATGGGGAACTCGATCTGGTCGTGGTCGGCGTCGAGGTCGAGGAACAGCTCGTAGACCTCGTCGAGCACCTCCTTGACCCGGGCGTCGGGCCGGTCGACCTTGTTGACCACGAGGATCACCGGCAGCCGGGCCTCGAGCGCCTTGCGCAGCACGAAGCGGGTCTGGGGCTGGGGGCCGTCGGCGGCGTCGACCAGCAGCAGCACGCCGTCGACCATCGACAGCGCCCGCTCCACCTCGCCACCGAAGTCGGCGTGTCCGGGCGTGTCGACGATGTTGAGCTTGACCCCGCCGTAGCGCACCGAGGTGTTCTTGGCGAGGATCGTGATGCCCTTCTCGCGCTCCAGGTCGCCGGAGTCGAGCACCCGCTCGGCCACCTCCTGGTTCTCCCGGAAGACGCCCGACTGCCAGAGCATGGCGTCGACCAGCGTGGTCTTGCCGTGGTCGACGTGGGCGATGATGGCGACGTTGCGGAGGTCGTGGCGCGCGGGCATCTCTGTCTTCTGCTCGGTGTGTCCCGGCGCCGGGTCGCGCGGAACGACGGAAACCTCCAGTCTACGGGACGTCCTCGACCAGGCAGAACTCGTTCCCCTCCGGGTCGAGCATCACCCTCCACCGCACGCCGTCCTCCTCGATGTCGCCGCCCCCGAATCGGGTGGCGCCGAGCGCCTCGACCGCCGCCGTGGCCGCCTCGATGTCGGCGACGCGGAGGTCGAGATGGAGCCGGTTCTTCACCACCTTGGGCTCGGGGACCCGCTGGAACACCAGCCGGGGGGCGCCCTCGAGGGTGACGTAGTGCGCCGGGTCGCCCATGCGCCCCCGAACCGTGGTGCCGAGCACCGCTGCCCAGAACGCCGCCTGGGCCTCCGGGTCGGCGGCGTCGACCTGGACCCATCCCAGTTTCCCCACGGCTTCCATGGCGCCCATCATGGCCGAGCCCGCTGTCGTCACCAGGGGCCCGCAGTGTCCGATGAACAGCGTCGAGACACCGCTCGGGGGTCGCAGCCGGCCCGCTGGCTACGCTCGCCACCGTGCAGCGGCGGCGTCGCGAGACACACCCGGCTCGTCCGGGTCGCTCCGGGGCTACCCCGGGGACGCTGGCAGTACCTCCGCATCCCATCGCAAGCGCGTGGGTCCGCGTTGCGGACCGCGGCGCTCGCACCACGGGACTGGTCGTGGCCCGCCGCTGCACACCCGATGGCTGACCGCTCGGCCACCGTCGCCCGGGCGCTCGCCGACGCCCTCCTGGCCGGCCCCTGGGAGCTGGCCGCCATGACGCGGCGGGCCCAGCGGGCGGTCGGGGAACGGCGGGTGTGGCTCCGCGACCTGGCCCACGTCTCGGGCCGCGCCTACCCGTCGCCGCCGCTCGACCGGCCGAGGGAGCTGGCCGCCTTGGTGGCCGCCTGCCGGCCGCTGGTCGACCGCTTCGAGGAGCGCCGCCCGCCGCCCGCCGTGCGTCACTGGTTCCTGGCGCCGACGGCCATGGGGGAGCGGCGCTGGCCGGTGGTGCCGCTCGACACGGTCCGCGACCTCCGCGACCTGCTCGGCCTCACCCTGCCCGACCTCCGGTGGCTGGCCGACGTGCGGGGCCTGGAGCGGGGCGCCCCCGAGGGGCCGCTCCGTCACTACCGGTACCGCTGGGTGCCCAAGGGGGACGGTTCGGGGCGGCTGATCGAGGCGCCGAAGCAGACGCTGAAGCACATTCAGCGGGTCCTGCTCCGCGAGATCCTCGACCGGGTGCCGCCCGACGCCCACGCCCACGGCTTCCATCCCGGCCGCTCGGCACTCACGTTCGCCGCCGCCCACGCCGGCCGGCCGCTGGTGGTGCGCCTCGACCTGGAGGACTTCTTCTCGTCCGTCCCCGCCGGCCGGGCGTTCGGCGTCTACCGGCGCTGCGGCTACCCCGAGCCCGTCGCCCACCTCCTCACCGGTCTCACCACCAACGCGGTGCCCTCGACGGTGCTCGCCGGCGCGCCCCGACCCCTCGCCGCCGGCGACCTCGACCGGTGGCGCCGGCAGGCCCGCCGCCTCGCCGCCCCGCACCTCCCCCAGGGCGCGCCCACCTCGCCGGCCGTCGCCAACCTGGCCGCCCTCCGGCTGGACCGCCGGCTGGCCGGGCTGGCCGGCGCCGCCGGCCTGACCTACGGCCGCTACGCCGACGACCTCGCCCTCTCCTCGCCGCACCGCCTCCCGGCCGGGCAGGTGGCCCGCCTGCTGGACGCCGCCGCCGGCATCGCCGCCGAGGAAGGGTTCCGGCTCAACGCCTCCAAGACCACCGTGCGCCACGCCGGCCAGCGCCAGCGCCTGGTCGGGCTCGTCGTCAACGAGCGCCCCACCATCGGCCGCCACGAGTACGACCGGCTCCGGGCCATCCTCCACAACGCCGCCCGCCACGGCCCCGCCGGCCAGAACCGGGCCGGCCACGCCGACTTCCGGGCCCACCTCCGCGGGCGCGTGGTCTGGGTGGAGCACGTGGACCCCCGCCGCGGCGCCCGGCTGCGGGCGACCTTCGAGCAGATCGACTGGGGCGGGTGATCGCGAGCTGCGCGGAGCGCCCTCGGCAGGACTCGAACCTGCGCAACCGGCTCCGGAGGCCGGTGCTCTATCCGCTGAGCTACGAGGGCAGGAGCGGGACACTGCCAGCGTAGCCGGGCCCCTTCTCGGGCGACCGACCTTTGACGCCCGGAACCGTCAGGTGCCGGTGCGGGGGTCGAGGAGGTCGCGCAGGCCGTCGCCCAGCAGGTTGAAGCCGAGGGCGAACAGGAAGATGGCCGCGCCCGGGTAGATGAGCAGTTGGGGGGCGGCGTCGAGGTAGGGCTTCGCCGACGAGAGCATCGACCCCCACTCGGGGGTCGGGGGGTTGACGCCGAGGCCCAGGAACGACAGGGCCGAGATGGCGAGGAGGATCGCCCCCAGCTCGAGGGTGGCGTAGACCGCCACCGGCGTGATGACGTTCGGCAGCACGTGGCGCCAGAGCAGCCGTGCGCGCGAGGCGCCCAGCGACGCCGCCGCCTCGACATAGCCGGCGCTGCGCTGGGCCAGCACCGCAGCGCGCACCAGCCGGGCGTACCCGGTCCACCAGACCAGCACCAGGGCCAGGGTGATGTGGCGCAACCCCGGTCCGAGGACGGCGGTGAGGGCCAGGGCGAGGAGCAGCGACGGGAAGGCAAGGAGGATGTCGATGAGCCAGACGATGGCCCCGTCCACGACCCCTCCGAAGAAGCCGGCCAGCAACCCGAGGATCGTGCCGACGACGGTTATGAGCACCGTCGCGTAGATCGTGGTGAAGATCGAGAGGCGGGCGCCGTACAGGAGGCGGGACAGCGTGTCGCGCCCGAGGTAGTCGGTGCCGAGCGGGAACCGGGCGGACGGCGACGCGAACGCCTGGGCGCCCGCCGGGATGCGGTTGGGATCGTGGGGCGCCACCCACGGGCCGATGACGGCGAGCACGATCAGCACGGTGACGATCACCAGGCCGAGCATCGAAGTCCGATCGCGCGTCAGCAGCCGCAGGGTGCGCCGCAGCGAGTGGTGGCGGCTGAGGCCGGGTTCGAAGGCGGCCGGCGGCGTCGCCCTGGGAGTGGCGGTGTCCAGGTTGGTCACGGTGCGGCAGCCCGGCGGGCGGCCAGGTCGATACGGGGGTCGACGAAGCCGTACGTGACGTCGACCACCAGGTTCAGGAGCACGAACAGGGCGCCCGACAGGAGGATCACCCCCTGCACGACCGGGTAGTCCTGGCGGGTGATGCCGTCGAGCAGGAGCTGGCCGATGCCCGGCCAGGCGAAGATCGTCTCCACGATGACCGCTCCCACGAGGAGCCGTCCGACGATGCCACCGAGCACGGTGAGGAGCGGGACCAGGCAGTTGGGCAGGGCGTGGCGCTCGACCACCAGTTGGTGGCGGAGGCCCTTGGCCGACGCAGTGCGCACGTAGTCCTCGCCCAGCGTCTCGATCAGCGACGAGCGGGTGATGCGGACCAGGAGGGCGGCCGGCCCGATGGCGAGGGTGATGACGGGCAGCACCATGCTGCGCAGGCCCTCGGTGCCGGCGGCCGGGAACATGTGGGCGTGCACGGCCAGCAGGTCGATCAGCAGGAGGCCGAGCCAGAACGACGGCATCGAGGCGCCCGCCACCGCGCCGAAGCGGAGAGCCCGGTCTACGAACCGGTTGTGGTGCATCCCCGACACGACGCCGAAGGGTATGCCGACGAGCAGGGCCAGGACGGCCGCCGGAAGGGCGAGGCGCACGGTGTAGGGGAAGTGCTCGCCGATCTCGCTGGTGACCGGGCGCAGGGTGGTGTCCGAGGTGCCGAGGTCGCCGTGGAGCGCATGCCACAACCACCGTCCGTACTGGATCGGGAGGGGCCGGTCGACGCCGAGCAGGTGCCTGGCGCCGGCGATCTCCTCCGCGGTGGGAACGGGGCCGGCGCTGTTCCGGCGGGCGAACGCCTCGACTCTGCCCCCCGGCCCCACCTGCAGGAGCGCGAAGGTGAGAAGGGAGATGCCGAGGAGCGCGGGCACGGCCAGGACGCAGCGCCGGAGGGCATAGCGTCCGCCGGCGCTGCGCATGTCAGGGGCCGGTCACTCGTGCACCATCCCACGCGGATGGTGCGCAAGTGCGCTGTCGGTCACTGAACCCGGGAGACCCCGGCCCATTGGACGTGGAGGAAGGCAGGGTGGGCGACGAAGCCCTTGACGCTGCTGTTCATGGCGTAGATCCGGAAGATGCCGGCGAGGGGCGCCAGCACCGCTGCATTCTCGATGGCGTCCTTGAAAGCCGTCGCCGTCTCCAGCCGCACGTTGTCGAGGTTCGGGTCGGTGAACGTCTGCTGGGTCTGGGTGTTGAAGGTGGGGTACTCGGGTGCCGGAGCGAAGCGCGCCGGGTAGGTGCTGGCGGAGGCGAAACCCGGACCGGTGTAGAGGACGAAGGTGATGAACGCCGGGTTGGCGTCGTTCTGGTTGCCCTGCTCCAGCCACATGTCGCCCTTCCCGAGGGCCATGGTGGAGCCGGCCCCCGAGTACTCGCTGGAGGCGGCGATCTTGACGATGATGACGCGGATTCCCACGGCGGCCAGCACGCCCTTGAGGTAGTCGGGCATGGGCTCGTTGGACGCCGCGTCGGGGAAGCCGGAGATCAGCGTGAGTTCGAGCGCCCGCCCGTCGGCCCGGGTGCGGGTGCCGTCGGCCTGGCGGGGGCTGGTCCAGCCGGCCTGGTCGAGCAGGGTGTTGGCCTGGGCCAGGTCGAACGGGTACCCCGTGATCATCGACTGGTAGGGGGAAATGGCGAGGGGGGCCACGAAGGTCTGGTCGGTGGTGGCCTGGCCGGACAACGGCCCGTTGACCAGGGCCTGGCGGTCGATGGCGTAGTTGACCGCCTTGCGAACCCGCACGTCGGCCAGCAGGTCGTGGCAGCCGTTGACGCCGGTCTGGGCCTCGCAGCCCGAGCCCTGGGTATAGGCGGCGGTCGGGATCTTGTTGAGGTAGAGCGCGTCGTAGGTGCCGACACCGCTCTTGGCCACCGTGAAGCCGCCGCTGGTGAGCAGGTTCACGTCGGAGCGGGGGGCGTCGAAGATGAAGTCGACGGTGCCGGCCTGCAGGGCGAGGCGGCGGGCGGTGGCGTCGGGGAAGAACTTGAAGGTGATGCCCTTGAGCAGCGCCGGCGTTCCCCAGTAGTCGGGGTTGCGGGTCACCACGAGCGACGAGCCCGGCGTGTAGCTGACGAACTTGAACGGGCCGGTGCCGACCGCCTGGAAGCCGCCGCCGGCGGCGCTGCCCTGGATCGTTCCGGGAGCACTGACCGCGTTGTTGGGGTGCACGATCTGCTGGGGCACCCTGAGGTTCTCGACGTAGGGCGTGAAGTCGATGGTGCAGTTGGTGTTGGTCGTGCAGGTGTCGTCGACCACCTGGGCCGACTCCGCCGTCGGGGCCGTGGTGTTGGCGGGGCCTCCGGCCTTGATGCTGCCGCCTTGCGAAGCCGGGCCGAGGATGCGGTCGAACAGGCCGACCTTGACTGCGGTGGCGTTGAACGGGGTCCCGTTGTGGAACTTGACATTGGGCCGCAGGTGGAAACGCCAGGTGTCCACGCCCGGGTAGGGGTTGGCCAGGGGGGTGCCGCCGGCGTCGGTGCGCGGTGTCGAGGCCGGGATCAGCTCGTACGACAGGGCCAGGCTGGGCACGACGTTGTAGTTCTCGTCGAGCCGGAGCAGCGTCTCGAAGATGCCGGTGTTCAGCGGGTAGGCGCCAAGGGCGGCCTTGGCGCCGGTGAGGACGTAGACGTCCTGGGTGAACCCGACGGTGAGCTGGGAGCAGGCCGCGGCGTCGGTGCAGGGCATGCTGTAGCTCTTCTGGTCCGCCGCCACCACCACGTTGTGCAGCGTGGGAATGGCGGTGAGCAGGCCGGCTGCCTTCAGCCCGGGGGCATCGGTGTAGACGCCGTTCTTGGCGTAGTACGCCTCCTCGGCCGTGCGGACGATGCGGGCGTCGATGGCGTCAGCCGACTTCGCACCCTTGTCGGTCACGCCACTCACCGCGAAGACCACCACCCCGGCGAGGATGCCAAGGATCACGATCACGACCAGAAGTTCGATGAGCGTGAAGCCCCCTGAACCCTGCAGACGGCGTTGTTCCAGGCGGCGGCGTGACTCGATCATCGGCGTCCGATCACTCGGCCCGGCGACGCCGGGCGTGGGCAGAAATCAGGACGCGCGGCATTCACCCCAAGCGCAACGATTGCGTACCTCGTCCCGGTTCGGAGACTAGAACGAGCGGCTGAGGAAACCCTGAAGACAGCCTGAAGAGTTCCTGAAATCTGCCGCAAATGGCGTCAACGCGGGGCTCTGTCCGCCCGCGTCTACGATTGGCGGCCGTGGGAGCCACCGTGCTGGTCGTCGACGACGACCCCGTCATCCAGCGGCTCCTCAAGGTGAACTTCGAGATGGAGGGCTACAAGGTCGTCATCGCCAGCGACGGCGTGGAGGGCCTGGAGACGGCCCGGGCGGTGCGCCCCGCCGTCGTCGTGCTCGACATCATGATGCCGAAGATGAGCGGGCTCGACGTCACCAAGGCGCTGAAGGGCGACCCGGACACGGCCGGCATCCCGGTGCTGCTGCTGTCGGCCAAGGCCCAGGAGGCCGACCTGCGGGCGGGCGACGAGAGCGGCGCCGACGACTACCTCACCAAGCCGTTCGACCCCCTCCAACTCCTGCACCGGGTCGAGCAGCTGATCAAGGGCTGAGCGCTACATCCGCTCCGGCGCCTCGATGCCGAGGAGGCCGAGGCCGAGGCGCAGGGTGCGGGCGGTGAGGTCGCACAGCACCAGCCGGGACGCCCGCAGCTCGGGCGTGGCCGCCCGCAGCACCGGGCAGTGCTCGAAGAAGGCGGTGAAGGCGGCGGCCAGGTCGTAGAGGTAGGTGGTGAGCCGGTGCGGCTGGAGGGAGTCGGCCGTCTGGCGGACGACGACGTCGAGGGAGAGGAGCTGGAGCACCAGCGCCCGCTCGGCCGGCTCGCCGATGACGACGGCGGAGCCGGCGGCCGGGTCGTACGGCGCCCCCTCCTCGGCCGCCCGGCGGAGGATCGAGCAGACCCGCGCGTGGGCGTACTGGAGGTAGGGCGCCGTGTTGCCGTCCATCGCCAGCATGCGGTCGAAGTCGAAGACGTAGTCCTTGGCCCGGTCGTTGCTGAGGTCGGCGTACTTCAGGGCGCCGACGCCGACCGCCCGAGCCACTGCGGCCCGCTCGGCCTCGTCGAGGTCGGGGCGCTTGTCGGTGACGATGACGGTGGCCCGCTCCACCGCCTCCTCCAGGAGGGCGATGAGCTTCACCGTGCCGCCGACCCTGGTCTTGAACGGCCGCCCGTCGGGCCCGAGCACCGAGCCGAAGGCGACGTGCTCGGCCCGCCGGCCGCCGTCGAGCCACCCGGCCATGCGGGCGGCGGCGAAGAGCAGGGCGAAGTGCTGGCTCTGGCGGGCGTCGACGACGTAGACGATGCGGTCGGCCCCCAGCTCCCGCACCCGGTAGCGGATGGCGGCCAGGTCGGTGGCGTCGTAGCCGTAGCCGCCATCGCGCTTGCGGACCATGAGCGGGAACGGCTTGCCGTCCCGGCCGGCGAAGCCCGGCGGGAACACGCACAGGGCGCCGTCGTCGACCACCGCCAGGCCCTTGGCCTCCAGCTCGGCGGCCACGTCGTCGAGCATCGAGTTGTAGAAGCTCTCGCCGGCGACGTCGTCGTCGGTGAGGCGCACGTTCAGCAGCTCGTAGACGGCCGAGAAGTACCGGGTGGACTGGTCGATGAGCAGGTGCCACCGCTTGAGCGTGGGCGGGTCGCCGCTCTGCAGGGCCACGACCCGGAGGCGGGCCCGCTCGGCGAACGCCGGGTCGCTGTCGTACTTGGCCTTGGCCTGCTGGTAGAAGGCTTCGAGGTCGCCCAGCGACAGCTCGGCCGCCGTCTCCTCCTCGCCAAGGTCCACCAGGTGCTCGATGAGCATCCCGAAGTTGGTGCCCCAGTCGCCCAGGTGGTTCTGGCGGATCACGCGGTGGCCGAGGAACTCGAGGACGCGCACGATGGCGTCGCCGATGACCGTGCTGCGCAGGTGGCCGACGTGCATCTCCTTGGCCACGTTGGGCTGCGAGTAGTCGACCACCACCGTCTCGGGCCGCTCGGCGGCGTCGACGCACAGCCGCTCGTCGGCGGCCAGCCGCCCGGCCGCCTCGCTCAGGTACCCGGGGAGGAGGCGGATGTTCACGAACCCCGGGCCGGCGACCTCGGGCGGCTCGGCGATGCCGGTGAGGTCGAGGTGCCCGATGAGCTCGGCGGCGACGTCGCGGGGGCTGCGCCCCAGCGCCTTTCCCAGGGCCATGGCGCCGTTGGCCTGGTAGTCGCCGAAGCGCTCCTGGGCTGAGCGACGCAGCACCGGGTCGGTGCCGGCGTGCTCGGGGCCGAAGGCCGCGGCCATGGCCTGGGAGAAGCGCTGCGCCAGGACGGTCACGGGGTCGGCCATCGGGTGGACGGTAGCGTCAATCGCATCCCCCCCCTCCCCCCCTCCCTCCTCCCGCTCACCGCCTCGGTGGGGCCCGGCGGCCGCCTGTCGATCGGCGGCGTCGACATGCTCGACCTGGTGGAGGAGCACGGCACGCCGCTGTTCGTCTACGACGAGGCCCACCTCCGCGAGCGCTGCCGGGAGGCGGTCGCCGCCTTCGGCGACGGCGTCGCCTACGCCTCCAAGGCGTTCCTGTGCCTGGCCATGGCCGCCCTGGCCCACGAGGAGGGCATGTGCATCGACGTGTCCACCGGCGGCGAGCTGCACGTGGCCCTGGCCGCCGGCGTGCCGCCCGCCCGCCTCGTGCTGCACGGCAACAACAAGTCGGCATCCGAGCTGAAGCGGGCCCTGCAGGTGGGCGTGGGCCGGATCGTGGTCGACTCCTTCGACGAGATCGACCGCCTCGACGCCCTCGTCGACGCCGGCGCCCCGGCCCCGGACGTGCTTGTGCGGGTCACCCCGGGCGTCGAGGCCCACACCCACGAGTACGTGCGCACCGGCCAGGAGGACACCAAGTTCGGCTTCAGCGTGGCCAGCGGCGCGGCGGCCGAGGCGGTGGCCCGGCTGGCGGCGCCGTCGTCGCCGGCCCGCCTGAGGGGGGTGCACGCCCACATCGGCAGCCAGGTGTTCCTCCTCTCGTCGTTCGAGAAGGCGGTGGAGGTGCTGGCCGCCTTCTTCTCGCCCCTCGGCCTGGCCGAGCTGGTGGTGGGCGGGGGGCTGGGCGTGGCCTACGTGGAGGGCGAGGAATCGCCGCCCATCGCCTCGTGGGCCCGGGTCGTGCGCTCGGCCTGCGAGGGCGCCGGCGTCCCCGCCGGCACCCGGATCACCGCCGAGCCCGGCCGCTCCATCGCCGCCGCCGCCGCCGTCACGTTCTACCGGGTGGGCACGATCAAGGACCTGCCCGGCATCCGCACCTACGTGGCCGTCGACGGCGGCATGAGCGACAACCCCCGGCCCGTGCTCTACGGCAGCGGGTACGAGGCCTTCCTGCCCCGGGCCACCGCCGCCGACCGCCCGCTGCGGGCCACCGTGGTCGGCAAGCACTGCGAGTCGGGCGACGTGCTGGTGCGCGACGCCCGGCTCCCGGCCGACCTCGCCGTGGGCGACGTGCTGGCCACCCCGGTCACCGGCGCCTACGGCCACTCCATGGCCTCCACCTACAACAAGGTGGCCCGCCCCCCGGTGGTGTTCGTGCGCGACGGCGCTGCCCGCGTGGTCGTCGAGCGGGAGTCGCTCGACGACCTCCTGCGCCACGACCGGCTCTAGTCGGGCGGCCAGGCGTCGAGCGCGCCGCGCGCCTTACGGACCCACCATGCGAGGTCCTCCTCCTCGCGCGCCCTCACCGCCGGGTCGGGGTGCTCGTGGGCGTCGAGTGCCTTGTTCCAGCCCAGCTGGAGGAAGGCGCCGAGCAGAGCGGCCTGCAGGGCCGCAGCGTCGTGCCGCTCGCCCTCGGCGGCGCGCACGTCGTCGAGGATCTCCTCGCGAGTGGCCTCGATGCGCCCGGCCGAGATCGCCAGGTACCAGCCCCACTCCACTGCCGCCGGGGCCATGCCGGTCTGGGTGCCCCAGTCGACCAGGACCACCCGGTCCTCCGACAGTCCCACGTTCGGGATCTTCAGGTCGCCGTGCACCAGAGTCTGCTCCCGGCCGGCCAGCCACTCCACCAGCTCGGTGGGGTCGTCGAGGAGTTCCAGCAGCGGCCCCGCCACGTCGCCGGGGACGCGGTCGGCGAAGATCGACCACCCGAGCCCGATGAGCCGCGGTACGCCCTCGTCGGGCTCCCGCTGGGGAGTCAACCGGCTGAGGACGGTGTACCGGTCGACCAGCGAGGCCAGCCCGCCGAGGGCGGCGCCGGCGAAGGCCTCGTGCATGGCGCACACGCCGGCGATCAGCCGGCGGTTCTCGGCACGGGTCACCGCCCGCCCGTCGGGGATGAGGTGGTCGCCGACGTCGCGCATGACGAGCGCCCACCCGTCGCCGTCGTCGACGACGCCGAGCACCGCGTGGTCGACGACCGGCGGCACCTTGGCCAGGATGCCGCGCCGCCACAGGGCGGCGGCCCGGCCCTCGTCGTGCATGGCCCGCATGATCCAGTCGCCGTCGGGCCGGATGTGCTTCACGACGACGGTGTCGCCGCCGGCGAGCGTGACCCGTTCCACCAGCGAGCCGGACTTGCCGTCCTCCAGCCCTATCGGGCGGCGCTCGACGGCGCCGTCCAGCAGCGTGCGCAGTTCGGTGTCCATCGCCGTCATTGTGGACGGGATGCGCGCCGCGCCGGCGGCGCCTCCGTACGGTGGTGCCGTGGGCGGGCGGCAGCGTTGATCAAGTACCTCGGCTCCAAGCGCCGGCTGGTCCCGGTGCTGGGCGCCATCGCCGAGGCGGTCGGGGCCCACACCGCCCTCGACCTGTTCACCGGCACCACCCGGGTGGCGCAGGAGCTGAAGCGGCGGGGGACATGGGTGACGGCGGTGGACTCCGCCACCTACGCCCACCTCTTCGCCCGCTGCTACGTGGAGTTGGACGGCGCCGCCGTGGACCGGCCCGCCCTCGCCGCCGCCCTGGCCGAGCTGAACGGGCTGCCGGGCGAACCCGGCTACTTCACCGAGACGTTCTGCGTCCGCGCCCGCTACCTCCACCCCCGCAACGGGGCCCGGGTCGACGCCATCCGCCACCGCCTGGCCGACCGCTGGGCCGGCTCGCCGCTGTTCCCCGTCCTCCTCACCAGCCTGGTCGAGGCAGCCGACCGGGTGGACTCCACCACCGGCCTCCAGATGGCCTACCTCAAGGCCTGGGCGCCGCGGGCGCACAACGATCTCGAGCTGCTGGTGCCCCCGCTGCTGCCGGGTGCCGGTCGGGCCGTGCTGGGCGACGCCGTCGAGCTGGCCGGGCGGCTCGGGAGCTACGACCTGGCCTACCTCGACCCGCCCTACAACCAGCACCGCTACTTCACCAACTACCACGTGTGGGAGACGCTGGTCCGCGGCGACGAGCCCGAGGTCTACGGCGTCGCGTGCAAGCGGGTCGACAGCCGCGACGAGGCCACCAAGAGCGTCTTCAACCGGCGCCGGGCCATGCCGGCGGCCCTGCGCCGGGTGGTCGAGGAGGTGGACTGCCGGCTGCTCGTGCTGTCCTACAACGACGAGGCGTGGGTGAGCCTCGACGAGCTGCGCGAGATGTGCGCAGTTCGCGGCTCGGTGGAGGTCCTCGCCTTCGACTCCAAGCGCTACGTGGGCGCCCAGATCGGCATCCACAACCCGGCCGGCGAGCGGGTCGGCACGGTTTCGCACCTGCGCAACCAGGAGTACGTGCTGGTGGCGGGAGAGGCCGCCGACGTGGCCCGCGCCGTCGCCCCCGTGGCGGTGGCCGTCCCCCTGGGATAGGTCAGAAGCGCGTCGTCAGGTGGGGGAGGGCCAGCGGCCGGCGCAGCAGGGCCTGGATGTCGGCGGCCGGCTGGGGGCGGGCGAGGAGGTAGCCCTGGACCAGCGGGCAGCCCATCTCGTGCAGCTGCCGCAGCTGGTGCTCGTCCTCGACGCCCTCGGCGACGGCGCCGATGCCGATGGCCTTGGCCAGGCGGATCACCGACCGCACGATCTCGGCGTCCACGCCCTCCTCGCCGAGGCCGGACATGAACGAGCGGTCGATCTTCACGTAGTCGACCGGGAACCGCTTGAGGTAGCTGAGCGACGAGTACCCGGTGCCGAAGTCGTCGATGCTCAGGCGGGCCCCGAGCGACTTGAGGCGGCTCACGGTGACGGTGGTGGAGGCGGCGTCGGCCATGAGGGCCGTCTCGGTGACCTCGAGGCACAGCCGGCCCGGCTCCAGGCCGGTGGCGGCCAGCACCTCGGCCACCTGGTCGCACAGCCCCTCCTGGGCGAACTGGTGGGGTGACAGGTTCACGGCCACGACCAGCGATGCCAGGTCGGGGCTGGCCGCCGTCCACGCCTGGAGCTGCCGGCACGCCTCCTCCAGGACCCAGCGGCCCAGCGGGAGGATGAGGCCGGTCTCCTCGGCCAGGGCGATGAACTCGTCGGGCTGCACCAGGCCGCGGGTGGGGTGGCGCCACCGCACCAGCGCCTCGACACCGGCCACCGAGCGCTGTTCCAGGGACACGACCGGCTGGTAGAAGACCTCGAGCTCGCCCCGGTCGATGGCCAGGCGCAGGGCGATCTCGCGGTCGAGTCGGCCCAGCTCGCCCTTGTCCCCGGGCCGGGCCAGCTCGTAGCGGCCCTTGCCGGACGCCTTGGCCCGGTACATGGCGACCTCGGCGTCGCGCAGGGCGTCCTCCGGCGTGGTGTGGGCGGGGTGGGCGACCACGATGCCGATGCTGGCGGTGACCCGCACGTCGCGGCCCTGGATCCGGAACGGCGGACCGAGGTCCTCGAGCGCCCGCTGGGCGACCAGCACGGCGTCGTCCTCGCGGACCAGTTCCTCGAGCAGCATCACGAACTCGTCGCCGCCGGAGCGGGCGAAGGTGTCTCCCGGGCGGACATCGGGCTGGAGGCGCTCGGAGACGGCGACCAGCAGCTCGTCGCCGGCCTGGTGGCCCAGGCTGTCGTTGACCACCTTGAAGCGGTCGAGGTCGATGAGGAGCACGGCGTAGGGCGCCCGGCTCCGGGTGGCTCGGACGTGGGCCTGGCGGAGACGGTCGGCGAACAGGGCCCGGTTGGGCAGCCCGGTGAGCCCGTCGTAGAACATCCGGTGCGACAGCTCCTGCTCGAACGCCTTGCGCTCGGTGATGTCGCGGAACGCCATCACGGTGCCGCCCGAGCCGCCGTCGCCGGTCACCGGCGAGGTGGTGACGGCCACCGGCAACCGGGTGCCGTCGGCCCGGACGAAGACGTCGTCGTCGTCCCGTGCCGTGCCGCCGGCGGCGAGGAGGGCGCCCAGCCGGCACTCGTGCACGTCGTCGCGCTGGGCGCCGGGCCGGGCGTGGACGACGGCGTGCAGTGACCGGTGCAGCAGGCCCGACTGCTCCAGGCCCAGCATGCGCTCGGCCGCCGGGTTGGCGAAGGTGACGATGCCCTCCTCGTCGAGCGCCACCACGCCCTCGGCCAGGCTGGCGGTGACGGCCCGCAGCCGTTCGAAGAGGTTGGCGTTGCCGAGGGCGCTGGCCGCCACCGACGCCAGCGTGCGGAGGAGGCCTTCGTCGTTCTCCCGCCACGGGCCGCCGGCCTGCCGGCTGCTGATCTCGACGGCGAACGTCTCGTCGACCGCGGCCCGGAGGGCGCCGGG
Organism: Acidimicrobiales bacterium; assembly: GCA_035689115.1. Taxonomy (GTDB): domain Bacteria; phylum Actinomycetota; class Acidimicrobiia; order Acidimicrobiales; genus JAHFUS01. The sequence continues at coordinate 23,171 of DASSMA010000069.1, read as the reverse complement.
CACCTCGGGCGCGCCGGTGGTGACCAGCCGGGCGTCGGAGGCGTCGAGCAGCCGCTGGCTGCACGCCAGCAGCTGGGCGACGACCTGCCTGGAGTCCATGCTGGACCGGATGGAGGCGGCGGCGTCGTAGAGGCCCTCGATCCGGTGGCGCTCGTTGAACTGGGCGAAGGCCCGGTCGCAGGCGATCTGGAACAGCGCCACCGGGGCGGCCATGAGGGGAAGGAACCAGAGCCGCCCGTCGATGGCGACGGCCAGCAGCATGCCGACGGCGAGGGACGCCGCCCAGATGACGATGCGCACCATGTAGCCGTCGAGGACGGTGTCGAGGTAGCGCCCCCGCTGGGCGGTGGTGATGATGCCGGCGACCATGAGCATCGAGGCGACGGCGTAGACCAGCCCGCCTACCGCGGCCGCCAGCAGCGAGCGGTTGCCCAGGTCGCCGACCGACGCGCCCAGCAGGCGGCTCACCGCCAGGCCGGCACCGGCCGCCATCACCAGCGCCCCGACGTTGAACGCGCCCTTCAGCAGGCCGCGCCGGTGCCACACCTGGCCCACCAGCACGGCGACGGCCAGGACGGCCAGGCCCTCGCCGACGCCGAGGTACAGCGCCATGGGCACGACGAAGGCCTCTTCGAGGTACAGCGCCTCGCGCTGGCCCTCGTGGGTGACCGAGACGGGCGCCACCTGGAGCCCGGCGATGGCGAGGCAGAGCAGGATCGCCGGCCACACGTGCACCAGGCCGGAAGGCGAGGAAAGGGCGACGGCGAGGGCCAGGGTGACGGCGCCGCCGGCGCCCGCCAGCACGCAGAGCGTGCGCACCAGGCGGCGGTTCGGGGCGTTGACGGTGGGCGTGGCTTCCTTCGCGGGTGCCGGCGGGCGGCTCGGGGCGACGGGCGGCTGGTGGTCCCAGAACAGCGTCACGGTTACTCCCCGTGCCTTCGGGTGGGCCTAGGCCAGCATACGGGCCATATCCGCCTGGAGGAGCGGGGAACGCCGGGCCGCCGCTCGGGGATCAGCCCCAGGCGCCGGCCGCCCACTGCGAGCCCGCCCACTGCGACCCGGCCCACTGCGAGCCCGCCCACTGCGAGCCCGCCCACTGCGACCCGGCCCACTGCGAGCCCGCCCACTGCGACCCGGCCCACTGCGAGCCCGCCCACTGCGACCCGGCCCACTGCGACCCGGCCCACTGCGACCCGGCCCACTGCGACCCGGCCCACTGGGAGCCCGCCCACTGCGACCCGGCCCACTGCGAACCGGCCCACTGCGACCCGGCCCATTGCGACCCGGCCCACTGGGAACCGGCCCACTGCGACCCGGCCCACTGGGAACCCGTCCAGCGGGAGCCCGCCCACTGCGACCCGGCCCACTGGGAGCTGGTCCAGCGGGAACCGGCCCACTGCGACCCGGCCCACTGCGAGCCCTCGTACTCCGCCCGGTTGAAGCCGGCGGCGGCGTCGGCGGAGGCGTCGTCGAGGCAGTCGCCGGCCGCCGAGCGCAGGCAGCTGTTGCCGCGGGTGGCCTGGAGCGAGCCGCCGCCCCGCGCGGGGGCGACGCCCTGGTTGGCGGACGCCTTCGCATCGCTGGAGGCGGCGGCCCAGGCGTCGAGCTCGCCGGCGCCGGCGGAAGCGGGGTCCACGCCGGCCATCGGTTGGGCGGAGGAGACGAGCCGGGCCTTCACCTGGTCGGGCGTGAGCGACGGGTCGCGGGAGATCACGAGGGCGGCCGAGCCGGCCGTCACGGCGCTCGAGAACGAGGTGCCGGAGCCCTTGAAGTACTGGTCGCCGACGCGGGCCCCGGGGAATGCCTGGTCAACCGTGGAGCCGGCGGCCCGTACCGAGACCACCGACTTGCCGGGGGCCAGCAGGTCGGGCTTGGCGACGCCGGCGGCCGTCGGGCCGGTGCCCGAGAACGTGGCCAGCGTGTCGTCGGCGGCGGCCGTGGTCGTGTGGTCGTCGCTGGCGCCGGCCGTGACCACCAGCGGGTCGTCGCCCGGCTTGGTGACCGTGCCGGGGGCGGTGCCCTCGTTGCCGGCGGCGGCCACGACCACGATGCCGGCGTTCCACACCCGCTCGACGGCGAAGTTCAGGGGGTCGATGCGGTAGTCCTGGGTGGACTGGACGCCGAGGGACAGGTTGAGCACCCGGATCCCGTAGACGTCCCGGTAGGTGACGACCCACTGGAGGGCCGCCAGCACCTTGGCGACGTCGGTGGACCCGTCGGCGCCGGCGATCTTCACCGACACGAGGTGGGAACCGGGGGCCACGCCGCTCACCGCGCCGCCCGAGGCTGCGCCGCTGCCGGCGATCAGGCCGGCGACGAAGGTCCCGTGCCCGTAGTGGTCGACGCCGTCGTGCTCGGCGGTGAAGTCCTCGGCGTGGGCCACCTTGCCGGCCAGGTCGCCGCTGTCGTTCACGCCGGTGTCGATGACTGCCACGCCGACGCCCGCACCGTTCCACCCCTGGGCCCAGGCGTCGGGCGCCTTGACGGCGTCGGTGTAGACCGCGCTGGCCACGCCCGAGCCCTCGCCGTAGCCGCCCTTGAGGTGCACGGATGCGTTGGGCACGACGGAGCGGATGCCCTGCTGGGCCCGAAGCTCGTCGATCGAGGAGGCGGGGATCCTGGCGGACACCCCGTCGATGATCGACAGCCGGCGCAGCACCTGGCCGCCCACCCGCTGCACGGCGCCGGCCACGGCGCTCTCGGCCGAGGAGAAGCCCGACACCAGCACGGTGACCGAGGGGCCGGACGTCCTCGCCGGCGGGGCGAAAGCGGCCGCCAGGAGAGCGACCGCAACGGTGGCCGCGAGCACGGCGCGACGGAGCGCCGGCCGGTGGTCTACCGCTGGGACGAACGGGAGCATCCAAGCCTCCTGGGGTCCCAACGGTTGTCGGCCGCCGGCCCGAAATCCTGTAGCCAATCCGTGGCGCTGGTCACACCAGGCGGGTGAGGATGGCCCGTTCGGGCTACTCCGGCCGCCCCCCGGGCATCGGCGTTAGCGTGCCGCCATGGACCTCGGCGACTCGCGACCGGTGCGCGTCGGATTGCTGGGCTGCGGCAACGTCGGTTCCGCCCTGGTGCAGCTCCTCACCGCCGACGCCGACGGCGTCGCCCGCCGCACCGGGCTCCGGTTCGAGGTCGCCCGGGTGGCGGTGCGCAACGTCGCCAGGCAGCGCGCCGTCGAGCTTCCCGACGGATGCCTCACACACGACGCAGACGCAGTGGTCGACGATCCCGACATCGACGTGGTGGTCGAGCTGATCGGCGGCATCGAGCCGGCCCGCCGCCTGATCCTCGGCGCCCTGAAGCACGGCAAGCCGGTCGTCACCGGCAACAAGGAGCTGCTCGCCAACGTCGGCGCCGAGCTGTTCGAGGCGGCGGCCACGGCCGGCGTCGACCTCCTCTACGAGGCGTCGGTGGCCGGCGGCATCCCCCTGATCCGGCCGCTGCGCGAGTCGCTGGCGGGGGAGCGCATCACGAGGGTGATGGGCATCGTCAACGGCACAACCAACTACATCCTCACCCGCATGACGGAGGAGGGGGCGTTCTACGGCGACGCCCTGGCCGAGGCCCAGGGTCTCGGCTTCGCCGAGCGGGACCCCACCGCCGACGTCGAGGGCTTCGACGCCGGCGCCAAGGCCGCCATCATCGCCAGCATCGCCTTCGGCGTCACCGTGGTGGCCGGCGACGTGTACCGGGAGGGGATCAGCGGCATCACGCCCGGCGACATCGACGTGGCCCGCCGGCTCGGCTACGTGGTCAAGCTGCTGGCCATCGCCGAGCGGCACGGCGAGGCGGTGGCGGTCCGCGTGCACCCGGCCATGATCCCGGCCACGCATCCCCTCGCCTCGGTGCGGGAGTCGTTCAACGCCGTGTTCATCGAGGGCGAGGCGGTCGGGGAGCTGATGCTCTACGGCCGGGGCGCCGGAGGCATGCCCACCGCCAGCGCCGTGCTGGGCGACCTGGTCGACGCCGCCCACAACCTCCGCGTCGGCGGCGCCGGGCGCACCGGCACCCTCGGCTCCGGCGCGATCCTCGCCGTCGACGAACTGTCCTCGCAGTTCTACCTGCACCTCGACGTGGTCGACCGCCCCGGCGTGCTGGCGGCCGTGGCCACCGTCTTCGGGGGGCACGGCGTGTCCATCCGGTCGATGGAGCAGGAGGGCCTGGGCGACGAGGCCCGCCTGGTGTTCATCACCCACCTGGCCCGGGAGAGCGACATGCAGGCCACGCTCGGCGAGCTGGCCCACCTCGACGTCGTGAAGCGCATCGGCAGCCTCATCCGCGTGGTCGGGCCAGAGTGACCGCATCCGGACGGCGCGGCTGGCGGGGGGTGGTCGAGGAGTACCGCAGCCACCTGCCGGTCACCGACGCCACGCCCGTCGTCACCCTGGGCGAGGGAGCCACGCCGCTCCTGCACGCTCCCCGCCTCAGCGAGCGGGTCGGCGCCGACGTCCACCTGAAGTACGAGGGCCTCAACCCCACCGGGTCGTTCAAGGACCGGGGCATGACGCTCGCCATCTCCAAGGCGGTGGAGGAGGGGGCCAAGACGGTGGTGTGCGCCTCCACCGGCAACACCTCGGCGTCGGCCGCTGCCTACGCCGCCCGCGCCGGCATCAACTGTGTGGTGCTCATCCCCTCGGGGCACATCGCCCTGGGCAAGCTGGCCCAGGCCCTCATCCACGGGGCGAAGATCCTCCAGATCCGCGGCAATTTCGACGTCGCCCTCGACATCGTGCGCGACCTCGGGGAGACCTCGGCCGTCACCGTCGTGAACTCGGTGAACCAGTACCGCATCGAGGGCCAGAAGACGGGCGCCTTCGAGATCGTCGACGTGCTGGGCGAGGCCCCCGACTACCACTGCATCCCCGTGGGCAACGCCGGCAACATCACCGCCTACTGGAAGGGCTATCTGGAGTACCGGGCCGCCGGCCGGTCGTCACGGCTGCCGGCCATGCTCGGGTTCCAGGCGGCCGGCGCCGCGCCCATCGTGGAGGGCCACCCCATCGAGGACCCCGAGACGGTGGCCACCGCCATCCGCATCGGCAAGCCCGCCTCCTGGTACGGCGCCACCTCTGCCGCCTCCGAGTCGGGCGGGTCGATCTCGGCCGTCACCGACGAGGAGATCCTCGCCGCCTACCGCTTCCTCGCCGCCAACGAGGCGGTGTTCTGCGAGCCGGCGTCCGCCGCGTCGGTGGCCGGCCTGCTCAAGGTCGGCGTCCCGGCGGGGTCCACCGTGGTGTGCGTCCTCACCGGCCACGGCCTGAAGGACCCCGACATCGCCATCGGCCAGATCGCCGTCCCCACCCCCGTCGACGCCGACAGGAACGCCATCAGGGCCGAACTCGGCCTCTGACCGCCGCCCCGACCGGTGGCGGAAGCCCAAGGCCCAGAAACCCCCAACTGGTAGCGGAAACGACAACGGAGCGTTGTCGGTCTGGCGACCGGAACGCGGCGTCTCCGCGATTCCTCTTGGGTTGCGACGATCGCGGCCGATGTACCGCTTGTGCCCCGACCCCCCGTTCCCGTCCTGGTTGCCGCCGGCGCCGGCCTGCTGGCGCTGACCCTCGCCGCCACCGCGGTCCTGTCGGGCCCGCCGCCCCAGGCGGCCGAGCACCCGACGACCACCACTGCGCCCCGGGCGGCCACCGCATCGCCGCCGGTGCAAGGACAGGCCCAGGTGTCGCTGCCGGTGCTGACCACCGTCGCCCCGCCGCGCGCCCACGCCACGCCGGCCGCCCCCGTCCGCACGGCGGCCCCGCCGGCCGCCGGCCGGTCGACCGCCGGCTCGCCGGCCGAGAAGGGCGCAGCCGCCCTGGCCCTCGTGCACTACCCGATCGACCAGACCGGGTTCCGGGTGACCTTCGAGGGCGAGCGACAGGGCATCCTCGGCATGACCTTCCTCGGCAGCCGCACCATCACCGTCTACGTGCGCAGCAGCCAGTCGGTCGGCGCTGTGGCGCGGGTGCTGGCCCACGAGGTCGGGCACGCCGTCGACGCCTCCTTCACCACCGAGGCGGAGCGGTCGCAGTACCGGGCGATCCGCGGGATCGGAGGCGGCTCCTGGTACTCGGACTGCACTGACTGCTCCGACTACGGCTCGCCCTCCGGCGACTTCGCCGAGGTCTTCGCCTACTGGCTCCTGGGCGACGGGACCTTCCTCTCCACCATGGCCGGCAAGCCCACGGCCTCCCAGCTGGCGCAGCTGGGGCCGATCTTCGCCCCGTCGCCCCAGGCCCCGGCGGTGACCACCACGACCACTCCACCGGTGACGGCCCCGCCCACCACGACCACCACGAAGCCAGCGGCGCAATGGCAGTGGTCCTCGTCGTGGACGTCGGGCACGGGCAGCAGCTCGCCCTACCCCTACCAGCCCCGCCGTTAGGGGCGGCCGAAGGGGTCAGCTGTAGCGGGTGATGCTCCCGTTGCGGCGGAAGGCGGCCAGGCTGCGCACCAGGAAGGTGACGGCGAGGGGCAGGATCACGAGCAGCCCGGCGGCGGCCAGCGCCAGCTGGTGCCAGGGGAAGGGGTCGCCGTCGAGGGACGCCCGGGCGGCGGCGAAGGCATGGGTGGTGGGCAGGACGGCCGAGATGGGCCGCAGCACGGCGGGCAGGGCGTCGGGAGGGTAGAAGGCGCCGGACAGGGCCACCACCACGAACAGCAGGCCCCACGTGACGATCTCCGCCCCGTTGCCGAACCGCAGCACCACCGACACGACCACCTGGGCGATGGCGAAGCCGCACAGCACGAGCACGGCCACCACGGGCACGAGGGCCAGGCCGGCGGTGGTGATGTCGAACGAGTAGAGCGCCCAGGCGGCCAGGCCCACCATGGTGAGACCGACGAGCAGCTTGCCCAGGGCGTAGAGGGCGACCCCGGCGGCGAACTCGCCCTCGCGGAGGGGCGTGACCATCAGGTTCATGAGGTTGCGAGACCACGTCTCCTGGAGGAAGGCGGTGGAGGTGGCCACGTTGGACTGGTACAGCACGTGCATGAGCACGACGCCCGACAGCATGTAGGCCACGCCGGCGCCCGACGCCCCACCCTGGCTCGCCGCGTAGACGCCGATCGATCCCCAGATCACGGTGTCGACGACGGGCCACACCAGGATGTCGAACCAGCTCTGGGGGGCGCGGCGCAGCACCAGGGCGTGGCGGCGGGTGACGGCCAGGACCCGCCGGCGGTCGAGGGCCACCGTCACGGCTCCGCCCTCCAACCCAGCGTTCGTGTCGCCATTTCGCGCCGCCGGCCGTGTCGTTCCGGCGACACCATTGCGAGGGGCGTCATGACGCCTCCTCCTCGCCCAGGTGCAGGAAGACCTCCTCCAGGTTGGCCAGCCGGAACCGGGCCGCCACCTGGGCGGGCGTGCCTTCGGCCACCACCCGGCCCCGCGAGAGGAACACCACGCGCTCGCAGACCCGCTCCACGTCGGTCATGTTGTGGCTCGTGACGAGCAGGGCGGTGCCGTCCTCGTCGCACGCCCGCTCCAGGCCGGTGCGCACCCGCTGGGCGACGTCGGGGTCGAGCGAGGCGGTGGGCTCGTCGAGCACCAGCAGCCGGGGCCGGTGCAGGGTGGCCTTCACGATGCCGGCCAGCGTGCGCTGCCCGGACGACAGGTCGGTGGAGAGCTTGGCGCCGAGGTGGGCGATGCCGAACCGCTCCAGGCCGGCGGCCACGGCGGCGTCGACGTCGGCCACGCCGTAGAGGCGGGCGAACACGCCCAGGGCCTCGGCCACCCGCAGGTGCTCGGGCAGGGGCAGGTAGCCGGCGGCGAAGCCGACTCCCTCCATGGCCCGGCTGCGGCCGCCGGGCAGCCGGTGGCCGAGGACGTCGACGGAGCCGGCGTCGGGTGTCACCACGCCGAGCACCATCAGCAGCGTGGTGGTCTTGCCTGCCCCGTTGGCGCCCAGCAGGGCCACCCGCTCGCCGGGCTGCACGACGAGGTCGACGCCGGCCACCGCCCGGGCGCCGCGGAAGGCCTTCACCAGGCCACGGGCCTCGAGGACGGCGGGCATGGTCGCGACTGTGGCAGACCCGGCGGTGCTCCGGCGCATCAATTACTGTCCCTCTCCCTGTCCACGAACGGCCACCGTCCCGCGGCGACGATCCTCGCCCTGGTCGACGGCGAGCACTACCCGCCGGTGGTCGCCGACGCCGTCGGGCGGCTCGGGACCCGGTTCCCCGGTGCCACGGTGGCCGGCGCCGCCCTCCTCGGCGGGGTCGAGAAGGTGGGCATCGCCGGCTTCGCGCTCGACGTCCCGGTGGTCACCGGCGAGTCGCCGGAGGCCGCCCTCGTCGCCGGGCTGGAGCGGTTCCGCCCCGACCTGGTGGTCGACCTGTCCGACGAGCCAGTGGTGGACGCCCGCCTGCGGCTGCGCCTGGCGGCCCGGGCGCTGGCGGCCGGCGCCTCCTACGCCGGCGCCGACTTCCGCTTCGAACCGCCGCCCCGGCCCCGCCTGGCCGCCAAGCCGTCCGTGGCTGTGATCGGGACGGGCAAGCGCATCGGCAAGACGGCGGTCAGCGCCCACCTGGCAAGGGTCCTGCGCGACCGGGGGACGCCGCCCGTCGTGGTGGCCATGGGCAGGGGCGGCCCGGCCGACCCGGAGCTGGTGGACCCCGGCCAGTTCGACCTGAGCCCGGCCGGCCTGGTGGCGCTCGCCGAGTCGGGCCGGCACGCCGCCAGCGACCACCTGGAGGACGCGCTGGTGTCGGGCGTGGTGACGGTGGGGACGCGCCGGTGCGGCGGCGGCCTGGCCGGGGCGCCGGCCGAGACGAACTACCAGGCCGGCGTGGCGCTGGCCAACGCCCGGCCCGAGCCCCTCCTGGTGTTCGAGGGCAGCGGGCAGTGCATCCCGCCCGTGCACGCCGATGCGTCGGTGCTGGTGGTGCCCTTCACCGCCGACCCCGACCTGGTCACCGGGCATCTCGGGGCGTACCGGGTGTTGCTGGCCGATCTGATCGTGATTACCATTGGCGCTACATCGCTTGCTGCGTCGGGTCTCCGCGCCGCCTTCGAGGGGGACGTCGGGAGGCTGGTGCAAGGGGTGTCGGCCCCCCGGATCGTCCGTGTCATCCTTCGGCCTACCCCTCTTGCTCCAATCTCCGGGCGTCGTGTCTTCTACGCCACCACCGCACCACCCGCCGCCAGGGCCCACCTGGCGGCCCACCTTGAACATCAGCATGGGGCGCGGGTCGTCGGCGCCTCCCACAATCTGGCCAACCGCCCCCTCCTGGAGGCGGACCTGGCCGGTGCAGGGGACGCCGAGTTGCTCGTCGTCGAGTTGAAGGCAGCGGCGGTCGACGTCGCCGCCAAGCTCGCCCTTCAGAGGGGCATGGACGTTGTCTTTTGCGATAACCGAGTGGAGACGATCAGCGGGGACGGCTCGTTCGACGAGCTGGTCGCCCACGTGGCCGACCTGGCCACCTCCCGCTTCAGGTCGTAACCCAATCGCCTCGCAAGCAGAGCTTGCTCGGCGAGCTGATCGTGCCGTCCTGCGGACGGCGCTCAGGCCGCCGACCGTCGAAGCCGGCACGGCTTTCTGCGGGGGGCTGCGCCCCCCGCGCTCCCCAGTGCCGCCAGCCGCCGGGGCCGCCTTCGGCGGCGAGCACGGCCGCCGGCGATTCCCGGCGTTCGCAGGTCGTTTCGTGGCGAGGCCGTCACGGCCGTGAGCTCGATCCGCCAGCCCGACCCGGCCGCCAGCCAGCACGGCCTGCCGTACTCCAAGGGGCTCATGGCGTCGCGCATCATGGCCACCGGCCTGGCGCCGGCCCGGGCCTTCCACGTCGCCGAGGCGGTGGAACGCATCCTCCTGGCCCGGGGCGGGCCGGCGGTGCTCGGCCCCGACGTCGAGGACCTGGTGCTCGAGGTGCTGCGCAAGGAGGTCGGCGACCGCTTCGCCGACTCCTTCGTCAAGTGGCAGCACCTCACCCGGATCGAGCAGCCGATCGTGGTCCTGGTTGGCGGGGCCACCGGCGTGGGGAAGTCCACCATCGCCACCATGGTCGCCGGCCGCCTCGGCATCACCCGCGTCATCCCTACCGACGCCGTGCGGGAGGTGATGCGGGCCATGTTCAGCCGGGAGATCATGCCCACGATCCACACGTCGTCGTTCGACGCCGCCCGCCTGGTGCGCCACCCCCTGCCCCGCAGCGCCGACCCGGTGCTCATCGGGTTCGGCGAGCAGGCGTCGGCCGTCGCCGTCGGCGTGGAGGCCCTCATCTCCCGGGCGGTGGAGGAGGGCACCGACCTCATCCTCGAGGGCGCCCACCTGGTGCCCGGCTTCATCGACCAGGAGCGCTTCAAAGGCCTGGCCGTTGTGGTGCCGATCATCATCACCGTCGACGACGAGGAGACCCACCGCACCCACTTCCTGGTGCGGGCCCGGGAGGCGAGGCACCGGCCCGCCGACCGCTACCTCGACTACTTCCAGAACATCCGCAAGCAGCAGAAGTACGTGAAGTCGCTGGCCCTCGAGCACGGCGTCCCGATCGTCCCGTCCACCAACCTCGACGTCACCCTCGCCCGGGTGATCGACCTCGTGTTCACCCACGCCATCGAGGCCGTCCCGTCCGCCGCCGCGCCCGGCGCGGCGGCGGGCAAGCAAGGAGCACCATGACCGCTGACCAGCTCGAGCGCTCTGTCCTGGAGGGCAAGGGCCGGGAGGAGCTCCAGGCCATCGCCGAGGCCCTCGGGCTCAAGCCGTCGCCCCGGGCCGCCAAGGCGACCCTCGTGGGCCAGATCCTCCGGGCCACGGGTGTCGAGGCAAGCGGAGGCCGCCAGAAGGCGGCCAAGGCGCCCCCGGCAGCGGAGGCGAAGGCCGAGGCGCCGGCGCCGGCGCCCGCCCCCGAGGTCGACGAGGCCGAGGCGGTCCCCGCCGAGGAGACCTCGGCCGCCGCCGATGACGACGACGATGCCGACGACGCCGCCCCGGCCGCGGAGGCGCCGTCGGGCAACGGCGACGGTGGGCACGGCTCCGACCACGGCCCCGGCTGGCAGGGGCGTGAGCAGCGCCAGTGGCAGCCGCCGGGGAACGGCCAGCAGCAGGGCGGCGATCAGGGCAACCGCCGCAGCCGCCGCCGGCGGGGCCGCGACCGCGACCGCACCGAACCCCAGGGCGGGTCGCCGTCGCCCGAGCAGGGCTTCGCCGGCGACCCGGTGTCCGTGTCCGGGCTGCTCGACCTGAACGAGCAGGGGTACGGGTTCCTGCGCACCACCGGCTACGTCGCCGGCCATCGCGACGTGTACGTGTCCATCAGCCAGGTCCGCCGCTTCGCCCTGCGCAAGGGCGACTACCTGGAGGGCGCCAGCCGGCCGCCGGGGAGCAGCGAGAAGTACCCGGCCCTCTTGCGCATCGACTCGGTGAGCGGGCTCACCACCGACGAGGCCAAGCAGCGGCCCCGGTTCGAGGATCTCACGCCCCTGTTCCCCGACGAGAAGCTGCGCCTCGAAGTGGAGGGTGACAACACCAACATGGTGGCCCGCATCGTCGACCTGATCTCGCCCATCGGGAAGGGCCAGCGGGGCCTCATCGTGTCGCCGCCCAAGGCCGGCAAGACCACCGTCCTGAAGCAGATCGCCCACTCGATCGAGGCCAACAACCCCGAGGTGTACCTGATGGTGCTGCTCGTCGACGAGCGGCCCGAGGAGGTCACCGACATGCGGCGCTCCGTGCAGGGCGAGGTGGTGGCGTCCACCTTCGACCGGCCCTCGGAGGAGCACACGGCGGTGGCGGAGCTGGCCATCGAGCGGGCCAAGCGCATGGTGGAGCTGGGCAGGGACGTGGTGGTCGTGCTCGACGGGATCACCCGCCTGGCCCGGGCGTACAACCTGGCGGCGCCGGCGTCGGGCCGCATCCTGTCCGGCGGCGTCGACGCCAACGCCCTGTACCCGCCCAAGCGCTTCTTCGGCGCCGCCCGCAACATCGAGGGCGGCGGGTCCCTCACCATCCTCGCCACCGCCCTGGTGGAGACCGGCTCGCGCATGGACGAGGTCATCTTCGAGGAGTTCAAGGGCACCGGGAACATGGAGCTGCGCCTCGACCGGCGCCTGGCCGAGCGGCGGGTCTACCCGGCCATCGACGTGAACAGCTCCTCCACCCGCCACGAGGAGCTCCTGTTCGAGCGCACCCAACTCCAGCAGGTGTGGAAACTGCGCCGCGTGCTCCAGGCTCTGGGCGCCGAGGGAAGCGCGGCGGCCGGTTTGGAGTTGTTGATCGACAAGATGAAGACGACGCGCACCAACGACCAGTTCCTGGCCGAGATCGCCAAGGGCCCCACCGTTCCGGTGTGACTTCGCCTCGCAAGCGCAGCTTGATCGGCGGCATCCAGCGGGGGCTCGCCCCCCGGCCGCCGGCCGGAGGGCCGCCTGCGGCGGCGAGGGCAGCCGACGGCAAAGAGCAACCGCAATCCGCGTCTACCATCGCTCCCCGCAACGACCACCGAGAAGAGGCACCGTGAAGGCCGACATCCACCCCACCTACGTCGAGGCGACGGTGAAGTGCTCCTGCGGGAACACCTTCACCACCCGGTCCACCAAGGCCGACCTGCGCTCGGAGCTGTGCAACGAGTGCCACCCCTTCTACACGGGCAAGCAGAAGCTGGTGGACACCGGCGGCCGTGTCGAGCGCTTCGAGCGCCGCTACGGCCGGCGCAGCGGCAAGAAGTAGCCCGCCGCTGGACGCCGCCCAGCGCCAGGGACTCCTCCAGCAGAAGCTGCGGGCCCTGGTCGCCGGCCACTGGCAGATCGCCGACCCCGCCCTCGGGCCGTTCCCGGGCGGGGCGGTGGCGCGCCACGGCGACGCCGGCTGGGTGCTGGCCGGCGAGCGGGCCGGCCGGGCCCTCGGCGGCGCGCTGGCGTGGGCCCGCCAGGCCGGCGTGTCCGAGCTGCACGTCCTGGCCGACGAGGGCGCCGGCGCCCTGGCCCGCCGGGCCGCCGCCTTCGCCCGGCCGCCGGCGGTGTGGCAGGTCGTGGGCCGGGACCTGGCGCCGGCCGAGCCCGAGCCGCTGACCGCCGAGCCACCGCTCACGGCGGCGGTGGAGGCGTACCTGCCGGTCATCGCCGGCGCCGGTGCCGACGCCGTGGTCGAGGGCGGAGTCCTCCTGGCCGAAGTGCTCGGACTGGAGGTCGGGCGGGTGGTCGACGAGGACGGTGCCGCCCGCCTCGAGGTCGGCGTCGGCGCCTTCGACCGGGAGGCGCAGCGGCTGGTGCACGCCGACCGCCCGCCGGCCGAGGCCTTGGCGTCCGCCGTCGACGCCGTGCGCCGCGTGCGCCGGCCCGACGCCCCCGCCCACCAGGTGAACCAGCTGGCGGCCGAGCGCTGGCTGCGCTGGGTGCTGGTACGCCGGCCCGAGCTGGTGGGCGCCGCCCGGCTGGAGCCGGTCCCGTCCCCCGTGGTCCGCACCGACCTCCGCCAGTCGGCGCCGGCCCCGGCCGCCGGTGTCGACCGGGAAGGCCGCCCGATGGTCGTCGTCTGCTCCACCGGCATCGACGTGGAGCTGGTGCCGGCGGCGGTCGACGCCCGCCTGGCCGACGGCCGGGGCGCCCGCCTGGTGCTCGCCCTCCCCGAGGCCGACGACCACCCCCTCACCCGGGCGCTGGCGGCCGCCCTGGCCCAGCCGGCCGAGGTCGTGGTCGTCGAGGGCGACTGGCGCCAGGCGTAGCGGGTCGGCGGCCGTCTGGGTTGGTGTATTTCGGTGGTCATGCCAAGATGGGCATCGTGCCGGGCGAACTCACTCGTCCGGGTGGCTCACGGCGGTGAGGGCGAACGAGCGCAGCCGCCACCGCCGCCGCCTGGTCGCCCTTCTCGCCCTGCTGACGTTCGGGCCCCTCGCCGTGCTCGACGTGGTTGCCCTGCGCGTCTCGGCCGCCGCGGCGGGCCGCCAGGCCGAGCGCCAGGTCGCGTCCTCCGCCTCGGCCGCCGCCGTGGCCGTCCAGCGGGAGCTCGAGGGCCTGGCCGACCTGGTCCAGTCCTTCGCCGAGCGGCCGGCTGTCGTCGCCGCCGCCGAGGCCGGCGGGGCCGGCGTGGGGCGCCAGCTGGCCGAGCTCCAGGGCGTCAGGCCGGGCATAGTGGGCGTCTCCCTCGCCGACGGCAGCGGGCGCCTGCTCGCCGTGGTGCCCGAGACGGCGGCGCTGGTGGGGCGCGACTTCAGCGGGCGCGACTGGTACCGGGGCGTGACGGTCACCGGCCGCCCGTACGTGTCGGAGGTGTACGAGTCGGCCATCGCCGGAGGGGGCCTGGTCGTGGCCGCCGCCGCGCCGGTGCTGGGCAGCGGCACGAGCGGGCCGCCCCCGGCGATCCTGGTGGCCGGCTACCGGATCGACTCCCTCCAGCGGTTCGTCGACGGCTTCGCCGCCGCCCAGGGGGTCTCCCTCACCGTCACCGACCAGCGGGGAACGGTGGTGGCGTCGCCCGGCGTGACCCCGGCCACGCTGCAGCGGTACCGCAGCCCGGGCGTGGCCGCCGCCCTCCGGGGCGAGGCGGGCACGGGCCGCGTCCGGCGGGCCGGCGCCTCCCGGATCGCCGCCCACAGCCCGGTGGCGGGGGCCGGCTGGGCGGTCGTCGCCGACGTCCCCGTCTCCAGCGCCCTGCGGGAGCTGGCCGGGCTGCGCGCCGCCATCCTGCTCGTCACCGCCGCCCTCGGGCTGGCGGTCCTGGCCGGGCTGGTCGCCCTCGACCGGGCCCTGCGCCGGCGGTCGGCGGCCGAGGACCAGCTCCGCCGTTCGGAGCGCTTCCTCGACTCCGTGGTGGACAACATCCCGAGCATGGTGTTCGTCAAGGACGCCACCGACCGGCGGTTCGTGCGCCTCAACCGGGCCGGCGAGGAGCTGGTCGGCTTCCGCCGGGACGAGGTCGTGGGCCGCACCGTGGAGGAGCTGGCCGCCGGCGACGACGTCCGCGTGTTCGTCGCCCGCGACCGGGCGGCGCTCGACAGCGGCCGCCCGGTGGAGATCGCCGCCGAGCACGTCGTCACGCGCCACCGGGGCGAGCGGATCTTCCACACCAGGCAGATCCCGATCCCCGGGGAGGACGGGACCCCGCGCTACCTCCTCGGGATCAGCGACGACATCACCGAGCGGCACCGGGCCGAGGAGCAGGTGCGGCAGGCCCGCCTCGCCGCCGACCGGGCCAACGAGGCCAAGAGCCAGTTCCTCTCCCGGATGAGCCACGAGCTGCGCACGCCGCTGAACGCCGTGCTCGGCTTCGGTCAGCTCCTCGAGCTCGACGAGCTCACACCCGACCAGCGCGACAGCGTCCGCAACGTGGTCGCCGCCGGCCGCCACCTGCTCGCCCTGGTCGACGAGGTGCTCGACATCTCCCAGGTCGAGGGCGGACACCTCCGCCTGGCCGTCGAGCCGGTGCGGCTGGGCGACGTTCTCGAGGAGGCGGTCGCGGTCGTGGCCAGCCAGGCGGCCGCCCGCCAGGTGGACATCGGCGAGGCCGACCCGGCGTGGGCCGGCCGCCACGTGGCCGCCGACCGCCGGCGATTGCGCCAGGTCCTCGTGAACCTGCTGGCCAACGCCGTCAAGTACAACCGCCGGGGCGGCCGGGTCTCGGTCGCGGTCGAGGACGCCGGCGACCGGGTCCGCTTCGCCGTCACCGACACCGGCCCCGGCCTGGGCGCCGCCGACGTGGCCCTCCTCTTCCGGCCGTTCGAGCGCCTCGGCGCCGAGGAGGCCGGCGTGCAGGGGTCCGGCCTCGGGCTGGTCCTCACCAAGCAGCTGGTCGAGGCGATGGGCGGCGCGGTGGGCGTGGAGAGCACGCCGGGCGTCGGCAGCTCGTTCTGGTTCGAGCTCCCGGCCGCCGAGCCCGCCGAGCGGGCGCCGGCTGCCGGGCCCCGCACGGTGCTGTACGTCGAGGACGACGCGTCCAACGTCAGGCTGGTCGAGCGCATCGTCGCCCGCCGTGACGGCGTCCGGCTGCTGGTCGCCTCCGAGGGGTCGGCCGCCTTGTCGATGGCCGTCGAGCACCGGCCCGAGGTCGTGCTCCTCGACCTGCACCTGCCCGACCTGCCCGGCGAGGAGGTGCTGCGCCGGCTGCGGGCCGATCCGGCCACCGCGTCGACGCCGGTCGTGGTGCTCAGCGCGGACGCCACGGGCGCCAAGGTCGAGCGGCTGCTGGCCGCCGGCGCCACCGACTACCTCACCAAGCCGTTCGACATCCCCCGCCTGCTGGAGGTGCTCGACGGCTCGTCCCGTGGCCCGCTGGACTGCGACATGGTTCGGGCCCTGCACGACCTGGCCGCCGTGTCGTCCGAGGGCCGGGCGGGTATTGCCGACGCGGTGCGCCTGTTCGTCGACAGCGGCGCCGAACGCCTGGCCCGCCTGCGGGAGGCCCTCGACGCCGGTGACGCGGCGGGGGTGGCCGGCACGGCGCACACCCTGGCCGGGAGCGCCGCCAACTTCGGTGCCTCGCGGGTCGCCCGACACTGCCGCGACCTCCGGGCGGCGGCCGAGGGCGGCGACCTGGCCGCTGCCTCGTTGCTGGCGAGCCGGATCGGCCCGGCCTTCGCCGAGGCGGCCGGGGCCCTGCGGGCCGAGTTCCTCGACGGCGACCCGGAACCGGCGCAGTGAGCCCCGAGGCGCCTCTGGTGACGGTGCTCGACGCCGACGGCACGGTGCGGGCCGGCTCCGGACTGGCTCCGCCCGCCGGGTCCAGCGTCTACGCCCGGCTCCACCCCGACGACCTCGACCGCGTGCGCTCGGCGGTGGCCACGGTGCTCGCCGGCGGCGCGGTGGCGGGGCCGGTGCCGTTCCGCCTGGCCACCGGCGACGGCTGGTTCCACGGCGAGGCGACCCTCGCCGTCGTCGCCGGCGAGGTGGCCCTCGACGGCGCGGTGATCATGACGGCCCGGCACGCTCCGTCGCCGCGGCCGGAGGGTGGGCGCCGGGCGGCGGTGGCCGACGCCGTCGGGCCGGCCCTCGACGCCGGCCAGCTCCGGCTCGTCTACCAGCCCAAGGTGGAGGTGCTCACCGGCCGCATCGCAGCGGTGGAGGCCCTCCTGCGGTGGGACCACCCCGAACTCGGTTCGGTGCCGCCGGCCGAGTTCGTCCCCGTGGCCGAGGCCACCGGGCTCATCGTCCCGATCGGCGCCTGGGTACTGGAGGAGGCGTGCCGGCAGACGGCCCTCTGGCAGGCCGCCCACCCGAGGATCCCGCCGCTCGGCGTCCAGGTGAACGCGTCGGCCGACCAGCTGCGGTCCGGCCTGGTGGACACCGTTCGCCAGGCCGTCGACCGCACCGGCATCGACCCCGCCACCGTGGTGCTGGAGGTCACCGAGTCCACCCTCATGGAGGACGTCGAAGCCGCCATCGCCCAGCTGTCCGACCTCAGGGCGCTCGGTCTCGGCGTCTCGATCGACGACTTCGGAACCGGGTACTCGTCGCTCCAGTACCTCCGCCGGCTGCCGATCGACGAGGTCAAGATCGACCGGTCGTTCGTGGCCGGCGTGGCCGAGGACCCGCAGGACACCGCCATCGTCGCCGCCGTCATCAGCATGTCGCACGCCATGGAGCGGGTGGTGGTGGCCGAGGGAGTCGAGACGGTCGCCCAGCTCGACCGGCTGCGGGCGCTGGGCTGCGAGCTGGCCCAGGGCTACCTCCTCGGCCGGCCGATGGCGCCGCCGGCGCTGGAGTCCCTGCTGACGGCCGAGGCCGCCGGCCGCCGGCTGATCCCCGGGAACCCGCCGCTGTCGGGCAGCGAGACGGTGGTGGTGGCCGACGACGCCGCCGACGTGCGCCAGCTGGCCCGCATGAGCCTGTCCGCCGCCGGCTTCGCCGTCGAGGAGGCGCCCGACGGGCCCGGCGCCATGGCGCTGGTGCGCCGTCTGGCCGCCCACTGCGTGGTGCTCGACGTCGCCATGCCCGGCCTCGGCGGCATCGAGGTGTGCCGGCGCCTCCGGACCGATCCCGCCACCGCCTCGTGCACGGTGGTCATGCTCACCACGAGCGACGCCCCGCACGACAAGGCGGCCGCCTTCTCGGCCGGCGCCGACGAGTACGTGGTGAAGCCCTTCGCCCCCCGCGACCTGGTCGTGCGGGTCCGCTCCGCCCTGGCCCGCCGCAACGGCGGCCGGCCCCAGGGTTGACCGCCGGTACCCTGCGGCAATGCTCGAGCGACTGGCCGGCCTGGACGAGGAGTACGCCCGAGCCGCCGAGCGGATGAACGACCCGGCCGTCCTGTCGGACCAGCACGCCCTGCGCGACGCCGGCCGGCGGCTCAAGGAGCTGGAGCCGGTGGTCACCGCCTACCGGCGCTACCGCCAGCTGGCCGACGACCTGGAAGCGGGCCGGGAGATGCTGGCGGAGGCCTCGGGCGACGACCGGGCCCTGCTCCAGGCCGAGGTCGAGGGTCTGGAGGGGGAGCTGGCCCGCCTCGAGGAGGACCTCAAGGTCCTGCTCCTGCCGCGCGACCCCAACGACGACAAGAACGTCATCGTGGAGATCCGGGGCGCCGAGGGGGGCGAGGAGGCCAACCTCTGGGCCAAGGACCTGTTCGAGATGTACATCCGCAACGCCGACCGCCTGGGGTGGCGCCACGAGGTGCTGGGGGCCGATCCGTCCGACAAGGGGGGCTTCAACGAGGTCAGCTTCCTGCTCAAGGGCGACGGCGTGTGGAGCCGCATGAAGCACGAGGGCGGGCCCCACCGGGTGCAGCGGGTGCCGGCCACCGAGTCGCAGGGCCGCATCCACACCTCGTCGGCCACGGTCACCGTGCTGCCCGAGGCGGAGGAGGTCGACGTGGCCGTGGACCCCAACGACCTGAAGATCGACGTCTACCGCTCCACCGGCCCCGGCGGCCAGTCGGTCAACACCACCGACTCGGCGGTGCGCATCACCCACCTGCCCACCGGGATCGTGGTGGCCATGCAGGACGAGAAGAGCCAGATCCAGAACCGGGCCAAGGCCATGCAGGTCCTGCGGTCCCGGCTCCTCAAGGCCGAGCAGGACCGGGTGGCGGCCGAGCAGTCGCAGGCCCGCCGCAGCCAGGTGGGCGGGGGCGGCCGGTCGGAGAAGATCCGCACGTACAACTACAAGGAGAACCGGGTCACCGACCACCGCATCGGCCTCACGCTCTACAAGCTCGACAAGGTGCTGATGGGAGAGCTGGAAGACCTGACCGAGGCCCTGATGGCCGACGAGCGGGCCCGCCAGCTGCGGGGGGAGTGACCCAGGAGGAGACGGCGCCGGATGGGGCTGGGGCCCCCATCCTGGCGAGGAGGCCGGGGTTGGGGCCCCGGCCGGGGAATTGACGACCCAGGACAGCGAGCCGAACGGCTCGGTGACCTGGCGGGAGTTGAGGGCAGAAGCCCTGCAGCGTCTGGAGTCGGAGGACGATGCCCGGCGGATCGTGGAGCGGGCGTCGGGCTGGGACGGCGCCCAGCACCTGCTGCACCTGGACGACGCGGTCACGGTGCGGGCCGCCGCCCACTTCGAGCGGATGGTGAAGCGCCGGGAGGCGGGGGAGCCGCTCCAGTACGTGCTCGGCGTGTGGGGCTTCCGAACGCTCGACCTCTACGTCGACCGGCGGGTGCTGATCCCCCGGCCGGAGACGGAGATCGTCGTCGAGGTGGCCCTGGCCGAGCTGCGCCGGCTGGGCCGGCCGGCGCCCCTGGCCGTGGACCTGGGCACCGGGTCGGGCGCTATCGCCCTGTCCCTCGTCCGCGAGGTGCCCGGAGCCGAGGTGTGGGCGGTGGACCGCTCGCCCGACGCCCTGGCCGTGGCCCGGGCCAACCTGGCCGGGCTGGGCCGGGCGGCGGCGTCGGTGCGCCTCGCCGAGGGGACGTGGTTCGCCGCCCTGCCGCCGATCCTGCGCGGCACCGTCGACCTGGTGGTCTCCAACCCGCCCTACGTGGCCGAGGGCGAGGTCGACGACCTGCCGCCCGAGGTGGCCCACTACGAGCCGCGGGCCGCCCTCGTGGCCGGCCCCACCGGGCTCGAGGACGTGGCGGCCATCGTGGAGGAGGCGCCGGCCTGGCTCAACCGGCCCGGCGCCCTGGTGGTGGAGATCGCCCCCCACCAGCGCGCCGCCGCCGCCGCCCTGGCCGAGGCCGCCGGTTTCGACGAGGTCGACGTGCGCGCCGATCTGGCCGGGAGGGCACGGGTCCTGGTGGGTAGGGTCTGACGATGCCGATCGTGCCCGCCGCCGGGGACCCGCCGCCGGCCGACGCGGTGGCGTCGGCCGTGCACGCCCTGGCCAGCGGGCAGGTCGTGGCCGTGCCCACCGACACCGTCTACGGGCTGGCCGTCGACCCCTTCTCCACGGGCGCCGCCGACCGCCTGTTCGCCCTGAAGGTGCGGCCGAGGGAGGTCGACCTGCCGGTGCTGGTGGCCGACGGGGAGCAGGCCCTGGCCCTGGCCACGGGGGTGCCGGCCACCGCCCGCCGGCTGATGGACCGCTACTGGCCCGGCGCCCTCACCGTGGTGCTCCCCCGCCGGCCCGACCTGGTGGCCGACCTCGGCAACGACGAGGCCACCGTCGGCATCCGCTGCCCGGCCCACCCCGTGCCCCTGGCCCTGTGCCGGGCCCACGGCCCCATCGCCACCACCAGCGCCAACCGCCACGGCGAGCCGACGGCCACCACCGCCGGAGAGGTCGACGGCCTGTTCGGCGCCGGCCTGGCCGTCGTGCTCGACGCCGGCCAGTGCGCCGGCGCCCCCTCCACGGTGGTCGACTGCACCGGCGAGGAGCCCAAGCTGCTGCGGGAGGGCCGCATCCCGTGGGCCGAGGTCCTGGCCGCCGCCGGCTGACGCCCGCCGAGGGGTCCCACCTAAACTCCCGCCATCGACATCCTCGTCCTCTGCACCGGCAACATCTGCCGCTCGCCCATGGCCGAGGCCTTCCTCCGCAAGCGGCTGGCCGACGCCGGCGTGGACGCCCACGTCCACTCCGCCGGCCGCCTCCAGGACGGCGTCCCCGTCACCGCCGAGGGGCGGGAGGCCATGCGGGCCCTCGGCTACGACACGTCTGCACACCGCAGCCGGCGCCTCCAGCCGGCCATGGCGCGGGGCGCCGACCTCATCGTCGGCATGGCCCGCGAGCACGTCCGGGAGGCGGCGGTCATCGGGCAGGACGTGTGGGCCAAGTCCTTCACCCTGAAGGAGCTGGTGCGCCGGGGCGGCGAGGTGGGCCCCCGCACGCCGGGGCAGCCGTTGGACGAGTGGCTGGCCAAGCTGCACGCCGGGCGCTCGACGGCCGACCTGCTGAGCCGCTCGGAGGACGACGACGTCGCCGACCCCATCGGCCTCAGCCCCGCCGTCTACCGGCGCACGGCGGCCGAGATCCAGGACCTGACCGACAAGCTGGTGGACCTCGCCTGGGGCCGGGCGTCCGCCGGAGGAGCGCACCCATGAGAGTCGCCATCGGCGCCGACCACGCCGGCTACCCGCTGAAGCAGCACCTGATCGCCACCCTCGAGGCGCTCGGCCACGAGGTCGACGACCAGGGCACGCACGGCACCGACTCGGTGGACTACCCGGCCATCTGCGCCGGCGTGGCCCGCACCGTGGTGGAGGGCCGGGCCGACCGGGGGATCGTGCTCGGGGGCAGCGGCCAGGGCGAGCAGATCGCCGCCAACAAGGTCCGCGGGGCCCGGGCCGCCCTGTGCAACGATCTGTTCACGGCCCGCCTCTCCCGAGAGCACAACGACGCCAACGTCCTGGCCATCGGCGGCCGCATCGTGGGCACCGGGCTGGCCGACGAGATCCTGAAGCTGTGGCTGGCCACCGAGTTCGAGGGCGGCCGCCACCAGCCCCGCATCGACCAGATCGCCAAGATCGAAGCGAACGAGCTGGCGTGAACGGCCGCGACGCACGGCGCCGGCGGGGTTGGGGCCCCGCCTTGGCGAGGAGGCCGGGGTTGGGGCCCCGGCCGGGCCGATGACGACCTCGTCGTCCCGCCGGGACGACGAGCTCTTCTCCATCATCGAGCGGGAGCTGGAGCGCCAGCAGACCACGCTCCAGCTCATCGCCTCGGAGAACTTCACGTCCCGGGCGGTGCTGGAGGCCACGGGGTCGGTCCTCACCAACAAGTACGCCGAGGGCTACCCCGGCCGGCGCTACTACGGCGGCAACCAGGTCGTCGACGAGGCCGAGGCGCTGGCCATCGAGCGGGCCAAGGCGCTGTTCGGCGCCCAGCACGCCAACGTCCAGCCCCACGCCGGCGCCAACGCCAACATGGCGGCCTACCTGGCCCTGCTGGAGCCGGGCGACACGGTGCTCGGCATGCGCCTCGACCAGGGCGGCCACCTCACCCACGGCTCGCCGGTGAACTTCAGCGGCCGCATCTACCGGTTCGTGTCCTACGGCGTCACCGAGAGCGACGAGCGCCTCGACCTCGACCAGATCCGCGACCTGGCCAGGGAGCACAGGCCGAAGATGATCGTGGCCGGCGCCACCGCCTACCCGCGGGTCATCGACCCCGTCCCCCTGCGGGAGATCGCCGACGAGGTGGGCGCCGTCTTCCTCTTCGACGCCGCCCACATCGCCGGCCTGGTGGCGGGCGGGGCCCACCCGAGCCCTGTGCCGCTGGCCGACGTCGTCACCTTCACCACCCACAAGACCCTGCGGGGCCCCCGAGGCGGCTGCATCCTGTCCACCGAGGAGCACGCCAAGGCCATCGACAAGGCGGTGTTCCCGGGGCTCCAGGGCGGCCCTTTGGAGCACGTGATCGCCGCCAAGGCGGTCGCCTTCCGCGAGGCGGCCCAGCCCGAGTTCCGCGCCTACGCGGCCCAGATCGTGCAGAACGCCCGGGCCCTGGCCGCCGCCCTGGCCGGCGAGGGCTTCCGCATCGTGTCGGGCGGCACCGACAACCACCTCATGCTGGTCGACCTGCGGCCCTTCGACGCCGACCTCACCGGCAAGGTGGCTCAGGAGACGCTCGACCGGGCCGGCATCACGCTCAACAAGAACCAGATCCCGAACGACCCCCGCTCGCCGTTCGTCACCAGCGGCCTGCGCATCGGCACGGCGGCCACCACCACCACGGGCATGACCGAGGCGGAGATGGCCCAGGTCGCCGCCCTCATCGGCCGGGCCCTCCGGGAGCGCTCCGACCCCGCCGCCCTCGACGCCGTGCGCGACGAGGTCGCCGCCCTCTGCTCCAAGTTCCCGCCCTATCCGGCCGTCTGATGGTCCGGCCCGGGCCCCTTGGTCGTCGAGGTCTCGGATCGGGACCCTG
>DASSMA010000068.1:0-9658 GCA_035689115.1 Acidimicrobiales bacterium | reverse complement strand
GGGAGCCGGGCCCGAGCCGGGGCGGTCACGCGCCCAGCTCGGGTTGTCATTACCGACGGTACGGTCGGTCCGGCGGCGCCGCTCCTATCGACGCCCAAACGGAGCGAACGGCGGGAGGGCCGGGCGTACCGAACCGGCGTTTGGTCGCGCGTCGGATCGCCAGCTCTCCGGCGCAACGCATCGAGTCGATCGCCCGGTATTGGACGCAGTCGGACGCACAGGGCCAGGACGGCAACGCTGCCTTCTATTCCAAGGTTCTGCCGGGGAGAGTCCGGCGCACTACGACGCTCCTAGTGCGCACATGCCGGACATGTAGCCTCCGTCGCTGTAACCCGGTACGAGAAGGGATCACCATGGCGCGCAAGGCAGCAGCAAAGAAGACGGCGCCCAGGCGCGCCATGAGCGCCGAGCACAAGGCCGCCCTTGCCACCGGACGGGACCAGGGCCGAGCCGTACGCCGCTACCTCGAGGCCCTGGAGCAGCACCGCCCTCGGCGCGGCCGCAAGCGGACCAGGGACTCGGTCGAGCGACGCCTCGGTGTTGTCCAGGCGACGGTGGTGGAGGCCGCGCCGCTGGAGCGGGTCCAGTTGATCCAGGAACGCATGGACCTCGAAGCCGAGCTCGCCGCTATGGACGCGGGCGCTGGGGTGGACCTTGTCGAGCTGGAGGAGGCGTTCGTGGCCAGTGCCGCCGACTACGGCGCCCGCCGAGGGATCAGCTACGCCGCCTGGCGAGACGCCGGCGTGGCCCCATCTGTCCTGCGTCGAGCCGGCATCGCTCGGTCGACCTGACTCCCCTTCGTCGTGCCTCAGGCGTCGGTCCTGCCGGCGGGGCGGACGACGGTCAGCAGCGCCTCGGAGTGGTCGGCGTTCACCGGCACCGGGGGAACCCAGCGCAGCTCGAGACGCTGGTCGCCTCGGGCGGCCGAGCCACACCAGTAGTGGTGCCAGTGGGCGCGACGCAGGTGGGGGGCGGTCCGCCGGCCCGTCACCTGATCGGAGGACGCGCTCGCTGGCTGAGCCTGGCTGCGCAGGGCGGCGCCCACCCGAAAGCCAGCCGACACGACGCTCACGGGTCGACTCGGGCGACCGGCCCCGGACGCCGGGGGAACGGTGCGCGTGGCGGTGTCAGCATCGGTCGAGCACAGGTACAACAGGAGCGACACCATTCGGGCGATCGCCTCGCCCCTGGTCATGCCCAACGCCGCTACCCACTGGTCCTCGTCGGTGTGGAGCGCCCCCGGCCCCGTCTCCTCGTCCTGGCGGCGCTGGGCGGCGACGGAGTCGGCGATGGAGGTCCCCGGCTCCAAGCGGAGGGTGGTGATGAAATGGCGAGGGCCGCCGTCGTCCTGGTCCCGCACCCCGACGATGAACAGCTCGTCGATGTCATCGAGCGCCATACCCGAGGCTCCCTCGATGACGCCGGCGTCCAAGGCGGCGAAGAAGCCGCGCAGCCGACCGAGCTGGGGACAGTCGACATACAGGCCCCAGGCGGGGAGCCGGTGGAGGACCTCGGTGGGGATCACCGAGTCCAGCCGCGTCTGCATGAGGGCCCCGGCCAGGTCGTCGTCGAAGCGCACGGCGATTCGCCCGGGCAACCAGGCGGCCACCACCGAGGCGAGGAGGGCGGCGGGGGAGACCAGGGCCGGGTTGGCGTCGATGGCCAGCTCCTCGCCGAGCCCGGCGCCGACGAAGGCCACCGGCAGATAGCACCATGGCGCCCACCGCTCACCGCGCTCGAGGTAGCCACGTCGCAACCGGGCGAAGCCGTCGAGGTCGATACGGCGAACGACGACGCCCCGGGTGGCGGCGATCTCGGCGATGCCCTCCACCAGGCCGGCCAGTGCCTTCTCGGCCCGGTCCGCCACCTCAGCTGAGGGGCCGGCACTGCGCCGGGCCCGGTCATGAGCTCGGCGCTGCTCGCGACTGTGCTTGCTCATCGCACCTCCCAGCCACATGGCGCAGTGGCCATCCAGCCACGCCGACCGGCTTCAATGGCGCCCTGGCCGGCGCCTACGGGCGTCCCGATCGGTCCTCGACCAGAGCCCATCATCTGCGGCGCTTGTAGGGACCCGACTGACGCGGACGCGACAGGCTTCGGGACGGAGGACTGGACGACTCGACGAGGGACCGAGTGCTTGAGCATGCCGAGCCGACCCGACCAGGGGGCGGTGGTCGACGTTTTGCCACCGAGGCGGCCCGCGACGCGAGGGCGCGCCTCGCCCGGGGGGTGCGGGAAGCCCAGGCGGCGGGCCGGGTCCAGCCGGTCGCCCCCGACGGGCGCCTCGGGGTGGTGTTCGAGGATGTCCCCCGCCGGGCCCTGCACGCCACCGACCACGGCCTGGGGCGAGCCGGCTGGCCGACATCGGCGAGCTGAGTGCCGAGCACCGCTCCGAGCTGCTCAGGACCATTGACGGTCTCCACGACGCCATGACGAACGGTGCCCATGCGAGGCCTCAGCCCGCCGCGCCCCGGCCGGCGGCCAGCCCGACGTCGCCGGCCAGGTCCTCCATCTCGAACTGCTGCATGACCGCCTGGTAGCTCTCGGCCACGCTGCGGGCCGACTCAGTGTCGCCCCTCGCCACCAGGATGTCGATGAGGGCGTCGGTGAGGCGGCGATGGGTCGGGCAGGCGGCGAGTCCCCGCCGGGCGGCCCACACCGCCGTATCCAGGTCGCCCAGATCCCGGCAGCGCCCCACCAGGTCCTCGGCCGCCTCGGTGACGGTGAGGCCCCAGGTGGCCTCCCAGTTGTCGACGTCGACCCACACGAACGACGAGCGCTCGCCGCCGCGGTAGGAGAACACCTTGCCCGTCACCAGCTCCAGCGCCCCCCGAAGCGTCGCCACCGCCGCCTCCGGGCGCTGGCCGGCGGCGTAGGCGAGGCGGCGGCGGAACAGCTCGAGGTCGGTCAGCAGGTCTGAGCTCGTCTTGTAGCGGCCCTGGCCGTCGGCCGAGGGCAGCACGCCGTTGCCGAGCGCCCCCCGGCAGGCCGAGATGGTGTTGGCCAGGCGCTTGCGCCTGGAGGCGGTGGGGAACGACCACACGGCGTCTTCCACTTGGTCGGCGCCGACGGGGCCGTAGAGGGCGATGTAGGCGACGACCGCCGTCTCCTGGGGCCGCAGCCGGCGGGTGCCGCCCACCACCTCGATGTCGCCGAGCAGGCGCACCAGGACCGAGTGCGGCGGGTCGTGGTACTCGTCGTCGACGCCGCCGATGGCAACCGGCGCGGACACCTCGGGGCGGGGCAGGAAGCTCAGCTGGCCGGGGATCTCCGAGGCGTCGGCCAGCAGCGCCTCAACCTGCTCGAGCCCCTCTGCCGCCACCGCCTGGGCCCGGCAGCGAAGGCCCAGGGCGGGGACGGCCAGCTCCTCGCCGGTCACCTCCACCGCCGTCGAGCCGGCCACCTCGGTGCCGATCACCACCAGCGTCACCGCCGGGTGGCCTTCGAGGACAGCAGCGCACAGCTCCTCGATGCCCGCCTCGCCGGGGCCGACGAGCACCAGCGGCGCCAGCCCGTCGTCGTGGGCGCCGACCCGGCCGGCGAAGGGGGTGGGCCAGCGACGGGCACCGAGGAGGGCGGCGGTCTGGGTCACCCAGGCCGAAGCGTCGCCCAGCACCTCGCCCCAGCTGCCGGCTCGCCGCACCCGCTCGCCTTCGTCGGGGACCTCGACGACGTCGCCCACCACCACCACGTTGGCGCCGGCGGCCAGCGGCGAGGTGGCCAGCTCCAGCACCCATGAGCGGGCGACGCCGGCCACCGCCTCGGCCTCGCCGACCAGGCTCACCACCCCCTCGGCCTCGAGGTCCAGGTGGACCTCGGCGGCCTCGTCGGGGCGGCCGACGCTGACCAGCACGGGGGCGGGGGCGGGACCGTCGCCGTCGGTGTCGCGGGGCTCACCGGTGAGGGACCAGGCGTTGCCCGACGCCTCCGCCCGCCAGCCCGCCGGGGCGGGCACCACCGGCGCCGACAGCAGCACCTCGACGCGCCCGGGGCTGGTCTGGACCAGGCGGGGACGGGCCTCGCTGCCGCCGGCGGCCAGGGCTCGGGCCACGTCGCGAAGGGCCCGGTGGAGGCGGTCGGCGGCATCGACGTCGCCCTCCAGGCACAGCTCGGCCCGCAGCCCGTCGAGGTCGGGCGGCGGGGGCGGGGGGATGGCCCGCCGGGGCAGGCCGGCGGCCCGGCGCAGCCGGCGCCGGGCCAGGGCCGATCCCACGCCGACGGCCACCATGGTGGCGGCGGCGCCGAGGACCCGGGCCGAGGTCGCAAGGCCCGAGCGCCAGCCGCCGTCGTGGGCGGCCGGGCGCAGCACCGGACGCGCAGGTGGCGACGGCCGGGCGTTGCCGGCACCGCCGCCGGGAGCGGGAGGGGGGCTGGCATCGGGCGGAGCGAGCGAAGCTGGGGGTGCCGTTGTGGCCGGCAAGGGGCCGGAGGTCGGGATGGTGGTGGGCCCCGGTGCGGGGAGGGCCGCCGGGTCGGCGGTCGGCGGCGTCGAGGTGATCGGGGCCCGTTCCGGTGTCGGCGGGGTGGCGGGTGCCGGCGACACGCTCGCATCGGGTAGCGGCGCCGTGGCGGGGGCGGATGCGGACGGCACCGGGGCGGGTGCCGCCGCCGTGGCGGCCGGCGCGTCCGCTGCCCCGGCGGCAACGGCTCCCTCGGTCGAGCTCGTGGCCGGCGCCGAGGGCGCGGCGGCAGATCCCTCCTCGGGAAGCGGCCGCAGCCGGTCCGGACGCTGCGTCGTGGAGGCCGCCGGCGCCGGTGGGACCGTCTTGTCCCCCGGAGCGGGCGTGGCGGTTGACACCGTCGTGTCTGCCGGAGCCGTGTCCGCCGGAGCCGGGGCCGCCGGGGCCTGGGCCGCAGTCGAGGCGCCCGGGGCGGGTGCCGGCGACGCCGATGCCGTCGGTGGGGCCGGCGGCTCGCCGTTCCCGTTCGGTGCCGGCTTGACCGGGACCGGCGCCGGGTGGTGGCTGGCCGGGAACCGGAGCACCTGGCCGGCGAAGATCACGTCGGGGTCGGCCACCCGGTCGCGGTTGAGCTCGATGACCTCGGCCCAGGTCTCGCGCACCTCGGCGGTGGCGGGCTCGGATCCGTCCGCTTCGGCCAGCTGGCGCTCGGTGATCGACCACAGGTTGTCGCCCCGCCGCACCACCACCTCGTCGTCGGCGGCGGCCGCAGGCGTGGAGGGCCGACCGGGCACGACCAGCGGCCAGCCCGGGCGGATGGCGTTGGTCGCCTCGCTGATCATCTGGCCGCCGGGCATGACCCGCCCGGCGTTGGCGGCCCGCAGCTCCTGCCAGCGAAAGCCGCTGCCCATGAGCCGCTCGGCGATCTCCCACCAGCTCTCCCCCTGGCGCACCACGTGCGTCTCCCCGGCGGCAGCCGCCGGCACCGGAGCCGCCGGAGCAGCGGCAGGAGATGACGGCGCGCTCGGCGCGACGGGAGCCTCGGTCGGAGGCGGGTCGGCTGGCACCGGCGGCGCCGGCGCCACCAGGGCGGCCAGCTGGGCCGGCGACGCCGTCGTGCTGCGGGTGCCGAGCCCGGCGAAGGCCAGGGCGGCGACGGCCACCATGCGGGCCACCCCGACCTGGACGCCGGACAGCACCGGGGCCCGTCCGACGTCGCGGCCCCGGAACAGGGCCGCCAGCTCCACGGCGGCGGCGAGGGCGATCTGGGCCCACAGCAGCCAGGCCAGCACGGCCAGGATCTTCACCACAACCTGGTCGTCGACGCCGCTGCGGGCCGACAGCGCCAGCTGGTCGAGGTGCGGAACCGAGCGTGGCAGCGGCCAGCCGACGAAGTGGGCCAGGGCCAGGGGCGGGCCCACTACCACGGCGGCCAGGCCGAGGGTGGCGGCCAGGCCGCCGAGGCGGGCGCGGGCGTCACTCACGGCCTGCTCCCCCGGACCTGGTCGAGGGCGCTCGCCACCTCGGTGGCCGACACCGTGCGGGCCGCCAGCGGCAGCACCCGCATGGCCTCATGCAGGGTGACGGTCACCGCCACGGTGTCGCCGTCGATGCGGACCTGCCCGTCATGCCCACTGGCGGTGAGGAATCCCTCGGCCGCGGCGGTGGCCCGCTCGGGGTCGAGGAGCGGGCCCTGGCCGGAGCGCGCCGCGTCGAGGTCGACCTCCTGGGCGCCGGCCCTGGCCGCCGCCGCGGCCAGCTCCCTGGCCTCGGCCTGGGCGGCCACCAGATGCCCGCCGTCGTAGACCATGCCAGCCACCATCACCAGGGCGGCGGCCACCACGGCCACGAAGCCGCTGAGCACGCCGTCCTCGCCACGAGGGATCACCTGTGCTCTCCGCTCGATCGGAAACGGTCGACGACCTCTGCCGCCTTGGCGGAGAACGTTCGCTGGCCGGGGACGGCCAGCATGG
This sequence comes from Acidimicrobiales bacterium, assembly GCA_035689115.1. Lineage (GTDB taxonomy): Bacteria > Actinomycetota > Acidimicrobiia > Acidimicrobiales > JAHFUS01. The sequence goes on along the minus strand of DASSMA010000068.1, from coordinate 3,285 downwards.
CCAGGTCGTGCAGCGACGCCGTGCACGTCAGGGTCACCACCACCGCCCCGCCGGGATGGAAGGCGGCAGTGTCGACGGTGGCGTCGAGGCGGGCGCAGGCCAGGCCGGAGGCGGCCAGGTTGGCGGCCGCCGCCGCCCGCGCCGCCTCGGCCGCCCCGTCGGGCTCGGCGTGGGTGGAGGCGGCCCGGGCCGCCACCGCCGCGGCATGGCGCACCCGGGTGTCGGCCTCGGCCACCCGGCCGGCGAACACCACCAGCAGCAGCAGGCCGACGAGGGCGGGGGCGATGACCGCCGCCTCCACCACCACCGTGCCGTCCTGGGGCCTCGGGCGCCTGTTCACCGGGGCCGGCGCTCCTCGGGCACGTACTGCTCCAGCGGGGCCTGCGACACCGCCTGCACGTCCCAGGCGAAGCCCGGCACCAGGCGCGGCGCCTGGCCGCTGACCCGCACGGTGAGCGAGTCGGGGCCGGGCTCGACGGCCACCGCCAGGTCGTCGAGGGGCCCGGCGCCGGCCAGGAAGGACCGCACCGCGGCGTCGGCGGCGGCGGTGGGATCGGCGCCGGGAAGGGCCCCGGCGCCGGCTCCCTGGTCGGCGGCGGCTTCGGCCACCTGGCGGGCATGCGCCCACAGCCCGTACTGGACCACGAGCATGATCCACACCAGGATCACCGGCATCACCACCGCCAGGGCGGTGGACGACAGCCCCTCCTCGCCCCGCCGGCGATTCACGCCCCGATGTTGCCGGCGATGGCCTTGGCGGCAGCCAGGATGATGGCCGACACGACCACCGCGGCGCTCACCATCAGCCCGGTGAGCACGGCCACCTCGGTGGTGGTGAGGCCCGCCTCGGCGCGCTCGTGCCAGCCGGTGCGGGCGGCCAGCCAGGCCAGTGCCGCCTGGATGACTTCGATGGTTGGGTTCATTGCTCGCTCCTTCGGTTTGGTAGTTGGGACAGGACCAGGCGAGGAGTCAGGACAGGCGGTGGGCGCCGGTGGCGGTGATGATGCGAAGGGCCGGGTAGGCGACGAAGACCAAGAAGCCGAACAGCAACACGGCGGTGGGCACGGTCATGCGCTCGGTGGCCGCCTCGGCGGCGGCCTCCGCCTCGGCCACTTGGTGGCCCCGCAGGGCGTCGGCCTTGGCGGCCAGCGACGAGCGGATGCGCGCCCCCTGGGCACCGGCCAGGGCCACCGCGGCGGCCAGCTCGCCGAGCTCGCCCACCCCGAGCTCGGCCCCCAGGGCGGCGAGGGTGTCCCACGGGGTGCGGCCGGTGAGGCGGGCCCGGTCGAGGGCCTGGCGGATGGAAGCGAAGGCCCACCCGTCCCCCGCCTCGGCGGCGGAGTGCAGGGCGGTCTCGATCCCGCCCCCGCCGGCCAGCACCACGCTCACCAGGTCGAGGTAGCCGGACAGGGCGTGGCGGAACGAGCGCCGGCGCCGCTCGGCCGCCTTGGCCAGCTCAGCCTCGGGCAGGAAGTAGCCGCCCACCGCGGCGCCGACCACGCCGACGAGCACGAGGCCAGCGGGTGGGGCCACGCCGACCAGGCTGAGCCCGGTGGCGGCCAGCACCACGCAGCCAGCCAGCCCCAGGGCGCCCACCACCCGGTCCAGGGCGTGGCGCTCGGCGCTGCGCCCCGCCGCGGCCAGGGCCCGGGCCCGGGCCGCGTCGGGCTCGGGGGCCAGGCCGGCCAGGCGCACGACCCGCAGCCCGAGGCGCTGCAGCGGCGGGACGGCCGGTGTCCCGGCGGCGGTGGCGGCGGTGCCGGGGCGCTCGAGGCGGGCCACCAGCACGTCGAGGCCCACCGGTCGGGGCCAGGCGGCCCGCACCGCCTTCCAGCAGGCGAGTCCGGCGCCGGCGCCGAGAAGGGCAAGGACGATCATGACCGAACCCCCTGGCGGGCGGTGAAGCGCTCGGGCACCTCGACGTCGGCCATGCGCTGCAGCAGGAACCCGCCGAGGGCGAACAGGGCGCCGACGACGACCAGCACCAGCTGGCCGCCGGGCGAGTCGTAGGCGTGGAGGTAGGGGCGGGCCAGGACCACCAGCACCGCTGCGGTGGCCACCACGGTGGCGGCGATGATGCTGGCCGCCGTGCGGACCCGGGTGCGGCCCACCTCGACCCGGCCCCGCATGGCGGCCTCGGCCCGGATGGACTCGGCCAGGCGGCTCAGCAGCCCGGTGAGGTCGCTGGCCTGGGTGCGGGTGGCGAGGGTGAGGCCGGCCACCACCAGGTCGGCCGAGGGATCCGCCACCTCCTCGCCGAAGGCGGCCAGGGCGGCGGGCAGGCCCTGGTGCTCCAGGCGCCGCACCAGGGCGGCCACCTCGGGGCGGATGGGCTCGGGGGCGAGGGGGGCGGTGGCCACCACCGCCCCCTCCAGCCCCGCCGCGGCGGCGATGGTGTCGCGCACCATCTCGGTCCAGGTGGCCACCGCCTCGGTGCGGGCCAGGGCGGCGTGGCGGCGGCCCTTGCCCCCCAGCACGGTTGGCGCCAGGGCGGCGGCCATGGCCCCGATGGCCGCCCCCGCAATCCAGCCGGTGAGGACCCACACGGCCCCGGCCACCGCGGCCACGGTGGCGATGCGGGCCGGACCCACCGAGCGCACCAGCCGGGAGACGGGCCGATCGCCGGAGGTCGCTGACACCGGCCGGGGAGCGCCGAGGCGCAGGACGGCCACGGCCAGGGCGGCGCCGCTGCAGGCGGCCAGCACGGCAAGCACGAGCACGCTCATCGCAACCACTCCTGTTCACCACGAAGACTGGCGGGGTCGAAGCCGAAGGCCCGCAGCCGCTCGGCGAGGGCGTGGGTGAGGGGGGCGGTGGGCACCGCCCGGCCGTCGGGGCCGGGGGCCCACACCTCGTTGGAGGCCACCTCGCCGGAGTCGGCCACGCCGGTGATCTCCCGCACGCTGGTGACCCGGCGCACCCCGCCCACCCAGGCGAGGTGGACCACCAGGTTCACCGAGCCGGCCACCAGGCGGTTGGTGTCGGCCGGTCCCAGGCGCTCGGCGCTCATGGCCGCGTACATGGCCAGGCGGGCGAAGGCGCCCCGGGACGAATCAGCATGAATTGATCCGAGGGAACCTTGACTGCCTTGCGACATGGCCAGCAACATCGCGGTCACTTCTGCCCCACGAATCTCGCCGACAATTAGCCCCGATCATTCGTCCGACGGCCCCATTCGCCCCAGACGGCTGTTTGGAGCCGCCGGCGGGATCGATGGAACGAGGATCGGCATAGCCGACGCCTCGATCGAAGTCGTCGGTCCCCGGGATCGGGCGCTCGGACGGC
>DASSMA010000067.1:0-13792 GCA_035689115.1 Acidimicrobiales bacterium | reverse complement strand
CGGGCTGATGGTGGCGTTGTCGACGCTCAGGTGGGCCTGGTCGTAGTCGTCGACGATCGACGGGTAGGTCTTCGCCGCGTCGCCGGTGTTGTTGTAGGTGATGGTGTAGGTGACCACCTGGCCGACGTTGGCCGGGTTGGGGCTGGCCGACTTCGACCGGGTGACGTTGGGCGCCGCGTTCACGCACAGGGTGGCGCCAAAGGTGCCCTGGCTGTCGGCGACCGTGTTGAACACCGGGTACTGGGCGGTGGTGCAGGTGCCGCCGCCCGGCGAACCGGTGAAGAACCCGACGACGGTGGCCTGGTAGGTGAGCGTCACCGTCGACTTGGCGGCGACCGTGATGTTGCTCCAGGTGATCTTGCCGCCGCTGGCGGTGCCGCCGTTGCTGATGGTGCCGACGGTCAGGTGGCCCTCGTCGTAGTCGTCGACGATGGAGGCGAAGGTCTTCGCCGCGTCACCGGTGTTGTCGTAAGTGATGGTGTAGGTGACCACCTGGCCGACGCTGGCCGGGTTGGGGCTGGCCGACTTGGACCGGGTGACGTTGGGCGAGGCGATGACGCACAGGGTGTTGCCGTAGCTGCCCTGGCTGTCGGTGACGGTGTTCAGCACGGGGTACTGGCCGGTGGCGCACGTGCCCGACGAGCCCGCGTAGGTGCCGGTGACGGTGGCCTGGTAGGTGAGGTTCACCGTCGCCGCGGCCGCCACCGTGATGTTGCTCCAGGTGATCTTGCCGGCGCTGGCGGTGCCGCCGTTGCTGATGTTGCTGACGGTCAGGTGGTTCTCGTCGTAGTCGTCGACGATCGACGGGTAGGTGGCCGAGGCGTTGCCGCTGTTGGTGTAGGCAAGGGTGTAGGTGACCGTCTGGCCGACGCTGGCCGGGTTGGGACTGGCCGACTTGGACCGGGTGACGTTGGGGGCGGCGTTGACGGTGGTGGTGACCGTGTCGGAGTCCTTCGGCGCCTCCTCGGTGGTGTCGACGCTGCCCGTGTTGGTGATCGTGGTGGCGCCGGCCGGGAAGCTGGCGTCGAGGGTGACCCGGAACGTCATCACCTGCGGCGAGTTGGCGCCGACCGACGCGAAGGTCCACGTGAGCTTGGAGCCGTTGACTGTGCAGGACGGGCTGCAGCTCCCGGACACGAGGGTCTGGTTGGGCTGGAGGGTGTCGGTGACGACGACGTTGTGGGCGATGCCGGGACCGGCGTTGGTGTAGGTGAGCTGGTACTCGAGCGTCTGGCCGGGCGATGCGGTGGCGGTGTCGCCGAAGTTCCCGTTGGTGGTGTAGTTCCGGACCGCCTTGTCGAGGTTCGACGCCGGGCAGGAGCCGATGTCGAGGGGCCGGGTGGCGGTGCGGTCCTTCAGGTCGGAATTGATCGAGGTGGAGGCCCGCGACTTCATGTAGGCGGTGCTGAACTCGCCGCAGGCGATGGGCCGGCCGAGGGCTTTCGTGAGGTTGAGCGCGGCCTCGCCGAACAGCCGGCCGGTGCTCAGCTGGCCCTGGAACTGCACGTTGGCCGTGAGGTCGGTGAGGACACCGGTGGTGGCGTTCCCGGTCCACCGGTAGAGGTGCACGTCGGCCGCCGTGCTCGTCTGGCCCTGCTGGTCGAAGGCGATGATGAGGTCGCCGTCGGAGCGCCCCGGGAGGATTCCCTGGCAGGGCGGCGACGGGTGCAGCACGCCGCCCCGGTTCAGCTCGAAGTCGAGGTCGGCGGTGCCGTTGTTCCCGACCCGGTCGAAGTTGACGTAGACGAACTGGTCGCCATTGACGATGCGGAAGCCGATGGCGCCGTCCTGGATGTCGTCCTTCGACGGGACCGACACCTGGTCACAGGCCCAGGTGGCCGGCCCGTCGTTGGACGAATGGCCGCCGAAGCCGTCCTCCTTCTGCACGTTGAACGCGTCGGTGAAGCCGGTGACGGTGACGGGGTTCGACCCCGTGGAGGCGGAGTCCCAGTCGAGCGGCTCACCCGCCCCGGAGTCGTCGGGCCTGTTGCCGTCGATCTCGAAGCTGCCCACGCTGCTGTCGGCCGAGACGGTGGCTCGCAGGGCGCCGCTCAGCGCGCTGGCCAGCACCGCGCCGATGACGAACAGAGTACGGATCCGCTTTCCCGCCATTGCCAGTCCCCGCCTTCAGTCATTGGACGGCGCGCGGTGTCCGTCGAATGTGGGCGACGCGGGTGCAGGGCATCGACCGGTCATTCGGCGCCGTGAAATTTTCCCCAGGAAGCACGAGGCGGCGGCAAGAAAAGGGCGAAAACCTCGCTTCGCTGAACAACTATGGCGCCCACAAGACGCTCCGTCAATGGAAATATCGTCCTGGCAATATCGTGAAAACTGAGAAATCCGACAACTACGGATTGCGGAGCAACGCGCCCAGCTCGGGGCCGTGCCACCCTCCCCGCGTGGAGACGACCAGCCGGCCCGCCGCCACGGCGTCGCCCTGGGCGATGCGCCCCCACACCACCAGGAGCAGGGCGGACGGGTCGGCGGCGATCACGCAGTCGGCCCTGCCGGTGGGCGCCCCGACGGCGAGACCGCCGTCGTCGAAGGTGAACAGGTGGCGCCCGCCGCCCCGCACCCGCACCTCGTAGGTGGCGCCCTCGCCGGCCGCCGCCTGGTCCACCATGTCCCTCGGGTCGAGGGTCTGGAGGACCGGCACCACGAAGCCCTCGAAGGCGGCCGCCGCCGCACCGGCCGGGAGTTCCCACGGGCGGCGGTCGGCGGTCGCGATGTCCCAGCCGTGCACCAGCATCTCGTTCAGCAGATGGCACGTCAGCGTCACCGGCGAGACCTGCGTGCCCTCGACCAGCCAGGGCCGGGCGGCGGCCGGCGCCCCGGCGAGGCTGGCGAGGTAGGGCGCCGCCCGCTCCTCGATGCGCCCGGCCAGGACGGCCGGGTCCCGCTCCGGGTCGGCGCCCACCGCCGCGAGTGTGGCCTGACCGAGGCTCCAGATGCCGGGCAGTGAAAGACGCCGCTCCCCGCCGGCGAGGGCGGGCAACGCCAGCCACACCTGCGAGAGGTGCATGGCGACGTCCGCCACCGTCCACTCCCCGAGCGCCGGGGCGGCAGGCTGCCTGACCGAGCGCAGCAGCCGGGTCACCCGCGCCACTTCCGCCTCAAGGTGGCGGGCGGCCTGCCGCCATGGGACCGGCGGCCTGGTCTCGCCCCTTCGCACCGCGCCCGACCCTAACGCCCGGGGCGGTCACGCCACGCGACCATCATGGGGCTCATGACCAGCTGGGGCGTCTTTGCCGCGGCCGAGCCGGAGCTGGCGGCGTTCGTGGCCGAGCGGCTCCTGGCGTCACCCGCCTACCTGGCCACCGTGCGGGCGGGCGGGCGGCCTCGCGTGCACCCGGTCACGCCGATCCTCACCGCCGACGGGCTCTACGTGTTCATGGAGCCGTCGTCGCCCAACGGCGCCGACCTGCGCCGGCGGGGGTGGTTCGCCCTCCACAGCGGCGTACCCGACAACGCCGGCACGGGCGGCGAGGCGTCGGTGAGCGGGACGGGCCACGCCGTCGAAGACGCCGCCGTGCGGGCCACCGTCGCCGCCGCCGCCCGCTACCCGGCCGCCGACCGCTACGTGCTGTTCGAGCTGCGCCCGTCCGAGGTGCGCTGCAACGGCTACGGCGACGTTGCCCTGCCCGGGCGCCGCCGGTGGCGCAGCGATTTCGGGAGTGGGTCTTGATTCGCCGGTTTCAGCGGGAATAGCCTCCCGCTCGCCCACAAGGGGGAGGAGACGCATGCGCTTCGAGGCGTACCACGGCGCCACCGCGGACCAGCACCAGCAGCACGTCACGGATCTGTCAGGGCGCGGGTTCGGCATGATCTCGCTCAGCGTGTACGGCGACAGCGACGACCCGCGCTACGCGGCCGTCTGGGTCGACCGCCCGATGCCCCGGTGGGTGGCGGTCCACGGAGTGGGCCCGGCGGGGTACCAGTCCTGGTTCGACGCCCACAAGGCGCAGGGCTACGCGCCGAGCCTGGTGAGCGCGACCGGCTCCGGGGACGACGCCGTGTTCGCGGCGGTGATGTCGCAGGGCGTGGCCGGCGCGTGGAAGGCCAGGCACGGGATGACGGCCGGCGACTTCACGGCGGAGAACTCGTCGGCGTCGGCCGACGGGCTGATGCCGCGCTGCCTGGCGATCTACGGCGACGGCGACGACCACACCTACGCCGCCGTGTGGCGGGCGAACCCGGGGTTCGTGAAGTGGCACGTGCACGCGGCCGATCCGGCGAGCCAGTACCAGACCACCTTCGACGCCGAGACGCAGCTCCCCGGCTACACGCTGCACGCCTGGCGGCCGGCGTTCGTCACCCTCTCGTCGGACCACACGTACTGCTCGCTGTTCGCCGACGACGTCGTGGGCGAGTGGATCGCCCGCCACAACCTCACGGCCGACCAGTACCAGTCGGAGTTCGAGACACAGAGGCACGCCGGCTTCTACCCGATCTGCGTCCAGGGGGGCGGCAGCGGGAGCGACACCCGCTACGCCGCCGTCTTCGCCGAGGCCGACGTGCCCCTCGCCCGCCACTGGACCGTCACCGGCTCGTCCGTCCCGGCCCTCACCGCCGTCGACGACGCCATGCAGCACTTCATGCAGCGCAACGGTGTGCGAGCCGCCCAGGTCGCCGTCGGGAAGAACGGCACGATCCGCTACGCGCGGGCGTTCACGTGGGCCGAGGCCGGCTACCGCACCACCCAGCCGAGCGACCGGTTCCTGCTGGCCAGCTGCAGCAAGATGTTCTGCGAGGCGGTCGTCCAGTCGCTCTACGACGACGGGTCGCTGAAGCCTGGCACCAAGGCCTACCCGAAGCTCGGGTTCTCGGGCCCGGCCGACCACCGCAGCGACGACATCACGGTCCAGCAGCTGCTCGACCACATGGGCGGCTACGACGACTCGTCCGCCGGCTCCAACTTCGACCCGACCTACGAGATGGGCACCATCGCCCTCGCCCAGGGCCTCAACCGGCCCCTCACCAAGCTTGACGTGGCCCGCTACATGTACGCCCGGCCGCTCGACTTCACGCCGGGCGCCAAGTCCGCCTACTCCAACTACGGGTACCTGCTGCTGGCCGCCGTGGTCGAGCACGTCACCGGCCAGGACTACGTCACCTATCTCCGGTCGAAGCTGCTCGACCCGGCCCACATCACCGAGGTCCGCGTGATCTCGACGGCCGCATCCGGCCGCACCGGCGACGAGGCCATCGCCGAGGACCCGGGGCTCGGGAGGAACGCCCTCCACCCGAAGTCGCAGCGGCTCGTCCCCGCCGTCTACGGGGGCGACGGCGAGATCAACGAGGTCGGGGTGGCGAACGACGGCCTCGGCGCCTCGGCCCGGGCGCTCGTCCAGTTCGCCCACCTCCACGCCGCCTGGGGCAACGGCCCCCGCAACCCCTCTGCCCGCGAGGGCAGCACGCCGGGCGCCTCCACCTTCGTCTGGTCGCGCGGCGACGGGATCGACGCCGCCTTCACCATCAACACCCGCACCTGGCCCCCGGGATCCTCGTCGAAGCTGGTCGACGAGTTCCAGACGAAGCTCGACGACCTCCTCACGAACCACCCCTTGCCCTGAGGGGCCCGGCCACCCGCACCGCGGGGGTGCGGGTGGCCCCCTGGTCGCCACTCCCCCGCCTCCCCATACTGGGCAGGGATGGGCTCATGGGCGCTCCTGGCGCGGTGGCGGCTCCGGCGGGACCGGCGGTCGGCGGCGGTCACCGCCGTGCTGGCGGGACTCGCCGTCGGCGTTGTGCTGGCCGGTCTGGCCGGCGCCCGGCGGGCCGACGCCTCACTGCCGGCGTTCTTGCGCTACTCGACGGGCGCCGACGCCTTCGTCAGCTTCATACCGGCCGGCATCGACGGCGGCTCCTCGCCCGACCTCGCCGCCGAGGCGGCCACCGTGCGTTCGCTCCCCGGCGTCCGGGGCGCCCGGCGGTTCACCAACGGCGTGGTCGTCGCCACCGCCCGGGCCCGCTCGTGGCGGGTCCTGTCGTGGACGGCGATCGACCGGGGGGCGGCGGCCGCCATCGGCCGGCCCCGCGTCCTCGCCGGCCGCCTGCCCCACGAGGGCGACGCCACCGAGGTGGCGGTGGACGAGGAGCTGGCGCGCGATGCCGGCCTGCGCGTGGGGTCGCGACTGCGCGTGCGGGCGATGGCCCGGGACCAGCTGGACCAGGCCGGCGACATCGCGACAGCGCCGTCCGGCCCGTCGGTGGAGGGAACGGTGGTGGCGATCGTGCGCCTCCCCCTCGACCTGCGGGACCTGCGAGCCCCGGCCGGGCTCCAGAACGCCTACCTGACCCACTACAACCTGTACCTCACCCCCGCGTTCTGGGACATGGCCGGCGGCGACGTGGCCAGCTACAACCCCACGATCGCCGTCGACCTGTCCCGTGGGGCGGCCGGCGTGCCGGCGCTGGCCGACGCCGTCCGGAAGGCGTTCCCCGACGAGGTGGCGACGGTCGACAGCCGGGCCGACTTCCTGACCTTCTCCGGCACGCTCCGGGGCGTCGACCGGTCGGTGAGCCTCCAGTCCGGGGCCCTCCGGATCTTCGCCCTCGCCGCCGCCCTGGCCGCCCTGCTCCTCGTGGGCCAGACGCTCGGCCGCCAGCTCCTGGCCCACGCCGAGGACGAGCGGGCGCTGCGGGCCGTCGGCATGTCACCTACCGGCCTGCGCGCCGCCCTCCTCGCCCAGGCCGGCGTGGTGGCCGGCGCCGGGGCGGCGATCGGCGTGGTGGTGGCCGTGGCCCTGTCGCCGCTCGCACCGTTACCGGGATCGACCGCCCGGCTGGCCGAGCTGCACCCCGGCCTGCACGCCGACTGGACGGTGCTCGCCGCCGGCGCCCCGGTCGCCGCCACCGTGCTCGCCCTTGCCGCCGCCGTCCCCGCCGCCCGCCGGCGGCGCTCGACCGGGTCGCCGCCGTCGCGGCTGGCGTCGCGCCTGGCCGGCGCCGGCCTGCCCGTCCCGGCCGTCGTCGGCGCCCGCTTCGCCCTCGAGCCGGGGCGGGGGCGCACCGCCGTGCCGGTCCGCAGCGCGGCGGCCGCGGCGACGGGCGCCGTCGCCTTCGTGGTCGGCGCCGCCGTCTTCGCCGGCAGCCTCGCCGGTCTGCGGGCCACCCCGTCCCGCTACGGCGTCACCTGGTCGGTGTCGGCCGGCGCCATGAGCTCGCCCGACGACGCCGCCGAGCGGGGCCGGCGGCTGGCCGCGGTGCCCGGCGTCGACGCCTTCAGCGGCCTGGCGACCAACGTCATGTCGGTCAACGGCCGCCCCGTGATCAGCGTGTTCATCAGGCCCGACCACGGCTGGGTCGCGCCGCGCATCGTCGCCGGCCGGCACCCGGGGCTGGGCGAGATCGCCCTGGCCAAGGACACCATGGCCGCCCTCGGCGTGGGGGTGGGGCAGACCGTGACGGTCGCCGCCGAGGGCGGGGCGCCGGTGCGGATGCGCGTCGCCGGCCGGGTCGTGCTCAACGCCGCCGGCATCGACCCCGCCGTGAAGCCGGCGGAGGGGGTGCTCCTGCCGTGGAGCGCCCTCGACCGCCTGGTGCCGGGCCAGGTGGACGGCCTGGCCCCGCAGTCCTTCCTCGTGCGGCTGGCGCCGGGCGCCGACCACGACCGGGTGCAGGCGGCGGTGGCGCGGCTGTTCCCGGGCTCGACGTCGCCGGCCATCGAGCCCGACTCCGTCGCCAACCTGGGCGACGTTGCCGCCCTGCCGCTGGCCCTCGGGCTGGTGCTGGCCGTCATCGGACTGGGCACCGTCGGCCACGCCATGGTCAGCGCCGTGCGCCGGCGCCGGCGGGACGTCGCCGTCCTCAAGTGCCTCGGCCTGGACGGCGGCCAGGTGCGGGCCACGGTCGCCTTCCAGGCGCTCACCTTCGGGCTCCTCGCCGTGGCCGTGGGCCTGCCCCTCGGTGTCGCCGGCGGGAGGGCGGCGTGGTCGGTGGCGGCCTCCCAGCTGGCGGTGGTGAACCGGCCGGTGGTGCCGGCGCTGCCGGTGGCGGTGGGCGCGCTGGCATTCGTGGCCGCCGTGCTCGTGCTGGCCGCCGTGCCCGGGCGCCTGGCCCGGAAGGTCGGCGCCGCCGCGGTCCTGCGCACGGAATGAGCGCCCCGTCGTGGGGGACATTCAGCCCTGACGGGCGGGCCCGAGCTGCCGGCGCATGTCGTCGTGGAAGCCTGCGAGCTCGGCCCAGGGGACGGGCCGTCGGCTGGCACCGGCGCGGTCCCGGCCCTTCTCGGTGAAGAGCGGCGGCCACACCGAGAGCCCCTGGTCGAGCGCCAGCCGGTCGACCTCGTCCTCCCAGCCGTCCCACCGGAGATCGGCGTAGAACTCGGTGGTGCCGCCCGTCAGCGCCCACTGGACGAACTGGCCGTGGCCCAGCTCCAGTGCCTCCCAGTCGAGCGTGTCCGGGCCGAAGTAGCAGATCCGTCCCGACGGACCGGGGAGCGCCCCTCCGTTGATGCTGAAGCGCCCGCCGAGCACGTCGCGGGCGACCTCCAGCGCACCCGGCGGTTGCGAGTCGGCCGACGGCGGCCCGAGCCCGTTGGCGTCGGCCAGGCTCGGCAGTGCGCCGTGGCCGGCGCCGAGCAGCCGTAGCCACCGTGGTCGACCGTCACCCCGCCGGCATGGGCGGCCAGCGCGCCGAGGGGGCTGCGCGTCGTCACCTGGAGCCGGTGTAGGCACTCCCCGGCGGCGAGGTCGTCGGCTGGCAGCAGCACCGCCCGGTGCCCGGCCCCTTCGAGCAGCTCGACCATGGACGGCCAGGCCGGCTCCGCCGTGTCCCGCAGTTGCTCGATCGTTCGAACCGCCGGCGCCACCGTCCGGACGGTACCGGAGCTAGGACCAGGCCCCGAGCAGGAGCAGCAGCGCGACGGCACCGAGGAACAGGCCGCCCACCCGGTACGACCAGCGCCGGAACCGCTCGACCCCAGGTCCGGTTCCCATCCGGTCGCGCTCGTCCGCCGCGAGGGTCCCGGCCCGGCGCAGGAAGTGCCAGGCGAGCGCCCCGACGGCGCCAGCTGCGACGAGGTTGGGAAGGTGAGGCACGGACCTCAGCCTGCCTTGTCCCGCGCGGAGTCTCGGGACACTTTCGAGCGCATGGCGATCAGAAGTGTCCCGAGAGTCGCCGTGGCGGGCCGTGCGCACCGACCTGCCGGTTCTTCGACCACCCCGTGAACTCGGCCCCCCGGATGACGCTCTGACCAGCGGGTTTCTGGTCGGGAAGGCGGGATTCGAACCCGCGACCTCAGCGTCCCGAACGCCATCTGGGGCCTGTCCGGGGGTGTCCGGAGGGCTCCAGGGCGGCGCGTAAGCGCAGGTCAGCGGCACTTTCCCACGGCCAGTGTTGACCGCTGTTGACCATGGTTGCGCGCCCGCTTGTGGTCTGTTTGTGGTCTGCCGGCGCGCCAGTCGGGATCCTGCCGAACGCCAATTCGGTGACGACTGGAAGCCGAGCGGCTTCCCCGTCGAGCATGCCGGAGAACGGCACGTACGGGCGACCTACAGGAAGTGCCGTGCGAACAGGGTGTACACCGCCCCCGGCGCATGCCGGCCCGGTCTCGTCCGCAGTCCGTACCGGCGACGCATCTACCCGTGATCGCCCCTTGAAGGCGCGGGACCGGCGACTACGAGCGCAGCAGCGTGACTGCGTGCGCCGCACTCGCGCGTACGCGCGGCCATGCTTCGTCCGCGAACCACGCGGCGTCCGGCGCTGTCGCGCCCTGCCTACGCGAGACCTCAACTATGGCTGCCACGACCTTGGCAATGGCGCCGGCCTCGGCGTCATCTCGAAGGATGAGCCCTACCGATTCAGCAGGACTGCGGCTGTCCCATCCTGTGTCGTCAACCAGCCAGTGGACCGCGTCCGTCACGTCCGGCTTGCGAGGGTCGCGCCCGTTCCGAAGCAGCGAAGGAGGCTCGCCGGCCAACACGTCGAGAGCTATAGCGACGTCCTCACGTCTGTCTGGCCACGCCACGTCCACCAGCACCATGGTGCCTGATGTCGTAGCGCGTAATGCCGGTTCTTCGACCACCCCGTGAACTCGGCCGATCCGGTGAGCAACGACCCCGAACGACCAGATAGGTGCGCGCCGCCGGGCTCAGCTGCCCCGCCGCCGGCAGGCGTCAGCCGCCCAGGCCTGCGCCAGCCTCAACCTCGGTCGCCAGGCTGTCGTGCCACGCCTCGTCGCTGTCCCGGATGTCGGCCCAGGCGTCGCTGTCGTGGACGATCCTCTTGGCCTCTCCGAGCGGCAGGCGAAGCTGGTCGACGGTCGCCTTGACGCAGTCGATCTTGGAGAAGCCCTCCGCCCGCAAGACGGCGAGGATGGCGTCCCAGCGCTCGCCGGCCTGCCATAGGGCGGCCGCTCGTTCGTTCACGGGGGCGATCATCGGGGCTGCCTCTCCAGGTCGATGGTCAGGTCCACGATACGACCCCGCCGCGGTCCGGTCAGCCGCTCGCCGGTGACGCGGAGCCGGGTGAACCCGGCGGCCCGGAGTCCCGGGAACAGCTCGGCCCTGGCGGCGGCGACGAGCGCTCGGGCCCCGACCACCGCACGGTCCACGCCCACCGGGAAGACGGCGACGTCCCGGAGATGGAGCGTCGTCGCCTCGATCTCGACTTCGGCGAGCAGCTCGACCCGGACGCCGGCGGCCACGGTGGCCCACTCGAAGAGGTCGCCGGAGCGGATCGCGCTCGGGTCGGAGGTCACGGTCGCCGTGCGGTGCCAAGGTCGACGACGGTCGGCACCGGCGCCGGCGGCCGGTCAGCCGCCTGGCGGAAGAGCTCGTCGAGCCGCTCGGCCAGGGCCTCGCTGAGCGACGGGAACAGGTGCCCGTACACGTCGATGGTGACGGTGATCGACTTGTGGCCCAGCCACTCCTGGATCACCTTCGGGTGGGCGCCGAGGTCGATCAGCAGCGAGGCGCAGGTGTGCCGCAGGTCGTGGACCCTCAGCCGGGCCGGGAGGCCGGCCTGCTCGACCGCCGGGCGGAAGATCCGCTTGTGGAACAGGTCCCGCCGCAGCGGGCCGCCCTCCGGGGCGACGAAGACGAAGTCGTCGGGGTCGAGCGAGCGGCCGAGGCTGGCGGCGCGTCCTGCGAGGTGGCGGCCGAGGTCATCGCAGAGCGAGCGTGACAGCTGCACCGTCCGGCGCACGCCGTTCTTGATCGGGCCCACCTCCGTGTGGCCGGCGACGACGGTGAGGGCCTCGGCGACCTCGACCAAGCCTCGCACCAGGTTCAGCCGGCCGACCCGCAGGCCGCACAGCTCGCTCGGGCGCAGCCCGGTGGCGGCGGCGAAGCGGACGAGCAGGTCGTACGGCGGCCGCGTCGCGCGGGCCAGCGCCTCGACCTCGTCGGCGCTCAGGAACAGCGGCTCCTTCGCCTGCGCCCGGGGGATCCGTACGCCGTCGCACGGGTTGGCGCGGATCGCACCGGCCGAGCGGGCCGTCTCGAGCACCTGGCGCAGTACGAGGCGGATCTTCTGGAGCGTCTTCGGGGCGAGCCCGGCCGCCCGCCGCTCGGCCACGAACCGCCGCACGTCGACCTGCGTGATCTGGGCGACCGGCCGGTCGCCGAAGACGGGCAGGATGTGGACTCGGAGGTGCCGCTCGTAGTCGCCCCGTGTCACCGCCCGGAGGTGCACGATGGTGGTGAGGTACTCCTCGGCCCACCGGCCGAACGTCGTCCGTCCCAGCCGGGGGTCGACCCAGTCGCCGCGGCTGAGGTCGGTCTCCATCTCCCTCGACCAGCGGGTGGCCGCCGCCTTCGTCGGGAACGTGCGGGCGTGCATGACGCCGGCGCCGTCCCGGTAGCGGGCCTCCCAGCCGCCGCTCGGCTTCCGACGCACCGACGCCATGCGCGCTCCTCCTCGATGTCCCTGACGGTTGAGGAGGGCTGCATCACGCACGAGCCCCGAGTGCGGTGACGTGCAGCGTACCGAGGCTCAGGATCGCTTGGCGCGCTCGATCCAGGCCTCGATGTCGACTGGGTCGAAGCGGAGGAGCCGTCCCCACTTCACGACCGGGATGCGACCCTCGGCGACGAGCCGCCGGACGTGACGGTGGTTGACACCCAGCCGTTCGGCTACGGCGGGCAGGTCCATGAGCGGTGGCGTCGTGAGCATCGGTCCTCCTCGATCGGCAGTCACCCCAGGTAGGCCGCTGGCGACCGTGAGATCTCGCGAGGAATCGCCTGCTACGCGACAATCACACGGTTGACTCTGCGTCGCCGTTTGACATCCGAGCTACGACGGCGGATCTGCAACGTCCAACGCAGGTGCGTATGCCCGCAACACGCGCCGGGCCTCCTGGTTGTCGAGCCAGTGGGGATCGAAGAACGAGATCGGCAGAGCCAACTTCGAGCCGAACCATCGGGACAGCCCGGAGGGCTTCCACCCTGTATGGGTGAAGAACGCTCGGGCCCGGCCCCGCCGTCCCCGCCAGGCGACGCCCGTTACCGCCGACCAGGGAACGACCTGGCGATCGCCGTAGCTGACGCCGTGCTCCGACATGGCGAGAAACCCTTGGCCGGCCGGGATCCCGAGCAGCCTCGGCCCAGCGACGAATGCCGCGTAGCAGCTCCACACAGAAGGGACCGCCGTCAGGCTTTCCACCGCTCCCGTGAGCAGGAACACGACGACGAGTGCGCCTGTGGCCGGAATGCACACGCGCAGCCAGAACCGGCGCCGCCTCTGGTGGCCGAGGTTGGGGAGGACCATTACGACCCACCATGGTGGTGCAACCCACCCGCCGCTCGGGGGACAGAGCAGGTTGCCGGCTGCCACACCAGGGCCCCGCGGGCACTTCCCGGCGAGGTCCCTCGCCTCGCCCGGGGCGACAGCCGGACGGGTCAGCGCCGGAGCGCCCGCCGCGCCGGCCGAACCACCGGCGCCCGCTGCGGTGGGGTCGGAACAGCGACCTCGGGCTCGGGGACGGGATCGGGCCGCTCCGGAGCAGGCGGCGGTTGGCGGTCCGGCAGCGGTCGGCGTGCCGGCGCCGGGCGCCTGGGTGGCAGCCGGCGGGCCGGCTCGGCTGGCGGCGTGCCGCCCAGCCGCTCCAGGGTGGCCAGGGCACTGCGTGTCTCCGCCGGGCGGGCGATGACGGCGGCGAAGGCCTTCTCGGGGTCGGCCACGCCGGTCGGGTCGACCACGATGGCGACGTTGCGGCCCCGGCCCCTGGTCATGCCGACGTACACGCCGTTGCGGGTGCTGGAGGGCTCCACCACGCACAGGCCGGCGTCGAGGGTGTCGGCCTGGTTGCCGTAGCCGGTCACCGCCCAGCCGAGCTCGACGTGGCGGGCGACGTAGGCGGCCGCCAGGCGCACCCGGCCCCGCTCGGGGTGGGAGACGACCAGCGACCCGTCGGCGCCGACGGACTCCACGTCCCAGGTGTGGCGGTTGCGCACCGGCCGGCCGGCGTCGGTGAGCATCCGGTCGTTGCGTCGGGTGGCGATGCGGTCGCCGGCGAAGGCCCGCGTCCCGTCGGCCAGCTCGACCCACGCACCGTCCCGGCCAGGGTTGCGCCGGCGCTGGATGGCCACGTTGATGTCTCGGGCCATCCCCGCCGAGGCGGTGGTGATGGCCAGGGTGCGGTCGTTGTCGGCCAGGCGCTGGTGGACCTTGGCCACCCGCTCGGCCAGCAGGGCCGGATGGGCGGTGCTCAGGCGGCCGTGGGCGGCGTAGGCGGCGGCCGCCTCCGGGTCGCCCCGGCGAAGGGCCAGGCTGGCCTCCGCCTGCCAGGCCTCGTCGAAGCGCCGGACCTCCTCCAGGTGATGGGCCCCGACGCGCTCGCACCACAGCT
>DASSMA010000066.1:0-96455 GCA_035689115.1 Acidimicrobiales bacterium | reverse complement strand
GCGTCGATCTCAGTTCAAGGCAACAGCTCCTTCAGGTGGGTTCGGTTGACAGCCCGACGTGTGCCCGCGACGTCGATGAGCTGTCCTTCGAAGACCTTCACGGCGGCGGCGGTCGTGGTCATGGGAGAACCCCGGTCGGTCGACCCGTCCCATTCGATCACCAGATCGCCAAAGCCCGACGGGGCGTAGATGTACTGCTCGGCTCCGGCTACGCGGGCGACGGCGGCCGCAGCACACGTTCCCTCTCCAATCGGCCAGGCCTCGTGACGCCACGGTGACGCCCCACCGACGGTGATCTGGCTTCGCGAGTCGACGTGGACGATGTCCAAGACGGGGCGGTTCCCCGTCTCGGAGAATGGCTCACTGTCGGAGATCAGTCGCCTCGTCGGACCGACCGGAACGCCAGGCGATAGGCACCCCTCGGGCCCGATGTAGCGGAAGATCCGTTCGATGTCGTCTCTGGAGACCACGGCGTGAAGACGCGTTCGCAGCGAGACCGGTGTCACCGGAAGCATGAGGTCTTCGCGGTCGTCGACCTCCCAGTCATCACCGGTATCGAACCCGGGCGGAACCTCGAGCTCCAGCCGGAACGGGCCGCTCGCCCGGTCCGTTGGGTGACCGCCCAGCCCGAAGGCCGGCACTCCCACCTCCAGCTTGACGAGGGAATCGTCAACGACCTCGACGGTGACGGTCCCCTCGTGGTGTCCGGACGCCCGCATGGCGATGGTGAGGACGTCGGATGTGACCAAATCCTCGTCTCGAGCGAAGACCGCGGCGCTGCGCACGGCCGCGTCCCATGTCGGTGATCTCCACACGTTGGCGTAGGGACTGCCGCCGTCGTCAACGATCAGGTCGACTCCACCTTCGCCCTGTGCCACTCGCAAGAGGGCGACGCAGCCGACCCCGAAGCTCCGACTGGTGAAGCCGGCTGTCTGTTGCGACCCAAACGACCGCCGGTTGTCGGCATCGCCGACGAGGGCGAAGTCCATGCCGATGCTCTCGTACTTGGAGAAGTGGACGACGGCATCTTCGCTGGTCGCCTCCTGCACGACGCCATTGTGGCTCGTGTTCGCCGCGCGGCCGGAACAAGCACTGCGGTGACGACGAGGCCGTCACTCGCACCGACACGCACAGGATGGGCCCGGGACTTCTACCGAAACTTCTACCGGACGGGTAGAAACCGGGTAGAACCCAGCGACACCGCCCGTGCATACCGGATCACGAACGCCCAGGTCAGAGGCTATTTCGTGGACGAACGAACATTCGCCGAACCTTCTTGAACCGGAGTTCAAGTCCCCCCTCGCCCACGCCGCAGTGCGGCAGGCTGGCCGGCGTGGCTCGAACCGCCTCTCCCGCCGACCGGAAGCGCAGAGGCGTGTACTACACGCCGCTCGACGTGGTGGACCGGCTGCTCGACCTCTCGCTGGACCCGGTCCTCGACGAGTGCGGCGGGAGCGTCGAGCGTGTGCGGGCGCTCCGCGTCCTGGACCCGGCGGCGGGGAGCGGCAACTTCCTCGTCGCCGCCGGCGACCGCATCCGGCGGCGGCTGGAGGACCTGGGCCTGCCGGCGGGGGAGGCGGCCGCCGCCGCCTTCGGCGAGTGCCTCGCCGGGGTCGACCTCGACCGGGCGGCACTCGACCGCTGCGCCGAGCGGCTCACCGGCGCCAGCTTGGGAGCCGTCACGCAGGAGGAGGCCGGACGGCGGCTCCTGTGCGCCGACGCCTTCGACGCCGTGGCTCCGGAGGCGTTCCACCTGGTGGTCGGCAACCCGCCGTTCCTGAGCCAGCTGGCCACGGGCACCGCCCGCGCAGGGGAGTACTCGGCGCAACTGCGACGGCGGTTCGGGCCGGCGGTGGCCGGCCTCACCGACACCGCCGTGCTGTTCCTGCTGCTCGCGGTGGACGCGGCCAGGCCGGCCGGCGGCGTCGTGTGCCTGATCCAGCCGCTGTCGTTCCTGTCGACCCGCGATGCGGCCGGCGCCCGGGCCGCCGTGCTCGGCCGGGCCGGCCTGCGCGCCGCGTGGATGAGCGAGGACCGGGTGTTCGACGACGCCTCCGTCCGTGTGTGCGCCCCGGTGCTGGTTCGGGGTGAGGCGCCGCCGGCGGTGCGGCTGCTCCGCAACCGGTCCTTCGCCGCAGCCGGGTCCGTCGCGCCGAGCGACCTGGGCGGCGCCACCTGGGCGGCCCTGCTGGCGGCGGCCAAGGGGGTACCCGACCGGGCGCTGCGCACGCAGGGGCGGGTGGGCGACGTCGCCTCGGCGACGGCCGACTTCCGGGACCAGTACTACGGGTTGCGGGGCAGGGTCGTCGACCGCGAGGACGCCGACGACGCGGACTTCCCGCCGCTCCTGACGTCCGGGCTCCTCGACCCGGCCCACGTCTGGTGGGGACGGCGGTCGACGAGGTTCGACAAGGTCGCCTACCGCTTCCCGCGCGTCGACGTCGGCAGCCTGGAGCCGCCCCTCCGGGAATGGGCCCGCCGGCGGCTGGTGCCGAAGCTCCTGCTGGCCACCCAGACGAAGGTCCTGGAGGCCTTCGTCGACGGCGGCGGGCGCTTCCTTCCCTCGGTGCCCGTCGTCACGGTCACCGCCGGCGACGAGGCCGAGCTGTGGCGGCTCGGCGCCCTGCTCTCGTCCCCGCCGGTGACCATGCTGGCGGCCAGGCGCCACCTGGGCGCGGCGCTCAGCTCCGAGGCCCTGAAGCTGCGCGCCGCCGACGTGCTCGAGCTCCCGCTCCCGGCGCGGGCCGAGGCCTGGCAGGAGGCCGCCGGCCACTTCGAGCAGGCGTCGGCCGCGCCGGATGCCGCCGCCCGCCGGCAGGCGCTTCTCTCGGCGGGAAGGCTGATGTGCGCGGCGTTCGGGCTCGGGGACGACGCCGAGCTGGTCGGGTGGTGGCAGCGGCGGCTGCCGTCGCCCTGACCTCGGGGCAGCGGGGATTCTGCGCCGAAAAAGGACCTTTGGGCCCTGGCGCCCGGCCCGGGAGTCGTCACCCTTGAGCCATGACCAGCGAGCAGGGCTCGACCGACTGGGTCGGGGACGCCTGCGTGGCGCTGGCCGACGCCCTCGCCGCGGGCTTCGACCTGGAGGCGGACCTGCGGGACCTGATCGGCTACACCGCCCGGCTGGCCGGCACCGCCGACGTCGGCGTGTTCATCACCGATCGCGGGGGACCCCTCCGGGCGGTGGGTGGTGACACGGCGGCACGGCCCCTCGAGCTGCTCGAGCTCGACCAGCGGCAGGGACCGTGCGTCGACTGCGCCACCAATGGCGAGCCGGTCGTGAACCGCCGGCTGGAGGACGCCGCCGACCGGTGGCCGGACCTGGCCGCCGCCGGCCTGGCGGCCGGCTTCCGCCTCGTCTCCGCCCTGCCCCTGCGCCACGGCGGCGTGGTGTTCGGCGCCGTCAACCTGTTCCAGCGGGACGCCGGCGATCTCCCCGAGCGGGAGGTCCGCCTGGCCCAGTCGCTGGCCGACGCCGCCGCCGTCGGCATCGCCCACCACCGGGCCCACCTGGCGTCGGCGGAGCGGGGCGACCAGCTCCAGCAGGCCCTCGACGAGCGGGTGCTGGTGGAGCAGGCCAAGGGCATGCTGGCCGAGCAGCTGGGCATCGGGACGGCCGAGGCCTTCGACATCCTCCGCCGCCGGGCGCGGGCGAGCCAGCAGCGGGTGGCCGACCTCGCGGCGCGGGTCGTGGCCAGGGAGATCGCCGCTCGCGACCTCACGGGCGTCTAGCGAAAACCCTTCGAAACCCTTGTCCCCGAAATATCGGCGGGATAGGCTTCCGGCGCAGCTCACGGCTGCGCGCTGACCGCCCCGGACCCCGGTGGAAGGTGCCACACCTTCAGGACAGAGGGGAGGCTCACGGGGGTTGACCGTCAACGGTCATCGGGTCATCGACCGCGCGATGCTCCACCTTGTCCGCCTGGCTCGCGAGGACGGGTGGTCGGCGTCTGCCGCCGCCGCCCGCATGGTGGAGATAGTGGGCGGCGACCGCTCGGTCCTCCGTCGTCTCCGGGCCCAGCTGCTCCTCCCGGCCGGCCGGCGTGAGGGCATGTTCGCCGTCCGCGCCCTCGCCACCATCGAGGCCGCGCTCGTCACCGTCGAGCGCTGAGCGGCTGCGGTCCGGGCCCCGCGAGCCTCCCGTAACCGCCCCCCGGCTCGCGGGGCCCGCTGTCAGATCGGGAAGCGCCGGCGCAGCCAGTCGGCCAGGAGCGGGTCCACCACGACCGGCCCGCTCTCACCGATCGTGAGGTCCCCGCTGTCGAGGAGGGAGCGGCGGGCATGGGTGGCGGTGCCGGTGGACAGCTCGAGGAGGCCCGCCTCGGCGCCGTAGATGCTCCCTCCCCGGGCGACGGCCCGGAGCACCGACCGCTCGCCCCGCTCGAACGCCGAGTAGAGCCGCTCCATCCCCTCGGCGGTGGCCCGCCGCACGTCGGCGAGGGCGGCGGCCCACGTCTCGTCGCCGGCCGTGCCGCCGGCGCCGGTGTGGCGCCAGCAGGCGTCGGCCAGCTGCATGGTGCGCTGCGGGTGGCCGGCGGTGAAGGCGCCGATGAGCCCGGCGACGTGGCCGGCCTCGCGGCCGGTGGCGGCGAACCCCTCGTCCACGATCGCCTCGACGGCGGCCAGGGGCAGCGGCCCGATCTCCACCAGGTCGGCCTGACCGTAGAAGGGCTCGGCCCGCGAGGTGAACAGGGTGCGCATCATCGACGGGTGGGAGCCGGCGAACACGATGCCGAGGTCGCGGTAGTGGTGCTGGACCGCCGTGCGCAGGGCACCCGCTGCCCCGTCGACGCGGGCGATGGAGGAGAACTCGTCGACGACGAGCAGCGTGGGGTGGCGGGCGGCGGCGGTGACGAGGACCTCGAGGAGGCCGTGGAAGGTGAGGCCGGCGTCCGGTCGGTTGCGGGCCGGTCCGGTGAGGTCGACCTTCACCACGCCCAGATTGAGCGAGAGGCCGGCGGCCACGGCCCGGGCGGCGGCTGCGAACCGGCCGCTGGTGGCGCCCAGGGCGTCGTCGAAGCGCACCGCCACGTCCGGCATCGACGTCACCTCGTAGAGGTCGACCCACACGGTGGCCAGCTCGGTGAGCTGGGCCGCCAGCCGGCGCAGGACGCTGGTCTTGCCGTACCGCCGGGGGCCGAGCAGGGCGGTGACCCGGCGCTCGGTGACCCGCTCGACGAGGTCGGCGAGGAGGTCGTCTCGACCCTGGACCTGGTCGGGCTCGAGCGGGCCCTGGTAAGGGAAGGGCGAGGAGTCCACCGGCTCAGGGTATCGCAATACCGAACTGTTTTCCTTCTGGAAAACCGAATGCCGACGCCGGGGCGGGCCCGGCCTAGGGTGCCGTCGATGCGAGCCAGGACGATCCTCGTCGCCCTCGTCCTCGTCTGTGCCGGTTGCGGCGGCGGCCGCTCGGCTCTGCCCGAGGCGGCGCAGGTCCACGGCCACTGGGGCCCGATCGCCGCCGCCCCCCTGGCGCCGCGCATCTTCGCCGGGCGGGTGTGGACGGGCAGGGAGCTGGTGGTGTGGGGTGGGCGGGGATGCGCCCCGGGCCACTGCGAGGACGAGTCGGTGGCGCCGTTCGCCGACGGGGCCGCCTACGACCCGGCCGGCCGGACGTGGCGCCCACTGCCGCCGTCCCCGCTCAGCGCCCGGAGCGGGCCGACGATGGTGTGGACGGGCCAGGAGGTGCTGGTGTTGGGCGGGAGCGGCCCCAACCAGCAGTTCCTGGCCGACGGGGCTGCCTACGACCCGGCGACCGGAGCGTGGCGGCCCCTGGCCGCGTCACCGTTCGTGTCGCGTGCCCTGCGACCGACCTGGACGGGCACCCACCTCCTGGTGTGGGGCGAGGAGGCCGGGAAGCCGGGCGTGGTGGCCGGCGCCGCCTACGACCCCGCCGCCGACTCCTGGCGCCCGCTGGCCCCGTCGCCGCTGTCGGTCCGCACGCTGCCGGCCAGCGACTGGACCGGGACGGCGGTCCCGGCCTGGGGCGGGCAGGCGGGCACCGACTACCTCGCCGACGGGGCCGTCTACGACGCCGGCGCCGGCACCTGGCACGGCATGGCGCCCTCGCCGCTCACCGCCCGCGCCACCGGCGGCTACTGGACCGGCAAGGAGCTGCTGGTCTGGGGCGGCGAGGGGCCGAACCAGGCGTTCGCCGACGGCGCCGCCTACGACCCGGCCGCCGACGCCTGGCACCCCATGCCGACCGCCCCGCTGTCCGCCCGGCGCGGGTTCGCCGCCGCCTGGACGGGGACCGGCCTCGTCGTGTGGGGCGGGGCGGCGCCCACCGGCCCGTCGTTCTACGGCAACGGAGCGGTGTACGTGCCGGCCACCGGCCGGTGGACCCGCATCCCGCCGGCCACGCCCCGGTTCATCCCCGCCACCGTGTGGACCGGCTCGCAGCTCCTGGTATGGGGCGGCCTCGTCCTCGACCCCTCCGGCAGCCCCGTCCCCAGCAACGACGGCGCCGCCCTGACCCCCTGACCGGGCGCTAGAGCCAACCGACTCGTGCGCCGTCCGGGCCGGCGGGGGGCCGGCGGCCGGGGTCGCCGTAGCCGGCGGCGCGGACCCGTCCCAGCAGGCGCTCGACGGCGGCCACGATCTCGGGGACGGCGGCCGCCAGGTCGGCGGCGTCGTCGGGCCCCAGCGCGTCGGGCACACCGGCCTCGGCCAGGAGGGCCCCGACGTCGCCCAGCCGCCGGCCGACCCACGCGACGGGGTCGGCGGTGAGGTCGTCGTCGAAGTGCCGACGACCCGGCTCCCAGCCGGCGAAGCGGGGGTGGTGGTGCGCCCGGTCGAGGCTGCCCGGGCGGTCGACCGACTCCAGCAGGTCGGCCCGCCACAGCGGCCGCTCGACGGCGATGGGCTGCGCCGAGTAGATGGAGCCCCGGAGGGCGCCCCGCTCCAGGGACCGCAGCTCCAGCCGCACGCCCTGCTCGGGGCCGGGCTGGTCGGGCTCGGGATCGGGGTCCTCGAAGTACAGGTCGCAGGCCACGACCGCGACCCGCTCGAACCCGAAGGCGTACAGCATCCGGCGATCCTGCCACGCCACCGGGCCGGGAATTCGTACCTCCCTCACATGCCGTTCGAAGGATGCCGGTCCAGCCTCCTCAGCGGAAGAAGCAACCCGCCAACCACACAGGAGAGAAGGATGGAACCCACCGAAACGCCCCGGTCCGACGGCGGCGCCGCCAAGCGGCGCATCAACTCGGGCATCGTGGCCGCCGGCGTCGCGTTCGGCCTCACCCTCGCCGGCCTCGGCGTGGCTGCCGCCCAGACCGACACCACCGGCGACACCTCGACGACCACCGCCCAGGCGGCGACCACCGCCGCCCCGTCGTCCTCGGACACGACGGCCCCGGCCGCCTCGGCACCGAGCCAGACGGGCTCGGCGGCCGCCCCGCAGCAGGCCCCGCCGCGTGCCGCCGAGACCCCGCTCACCGGTGACACGGCCGAGAAGGTGAAGGCGGCCGCCCTGGGAGCTGTCCCCGGCGGCACCGTCATCCGGGCCGAGACCGACTCCGACGGCTCGCCCTACGAGGCCCACGTCCGCACGTCGGACGGCACCGAGGTCGTCGTGAAGGTCGGCGCCGACTTCAAGGTCACCGGCATCGAGACCGGCCCGGCCGGCGGGCACCACGGCGGCCGCGGCCCCGGCGGGCCCGGCGGCCAGGCCGAGCTGACGGGCGACGCGGCGGCCAAGGCCACCGCCGCCGCCCAGGCGGCCGTGCCCGGCGGCAGCGTGCTCCGGGCCGAGCAGAACCCCGACGGCTCCGGCTACCACGTCCACGTGCAGAAGTCCGACGGGACCGAGGTCGTCGTCCGCCTCGACACCAACTTCAAGGTGACCGGCGTGGACACCGCCCCGCCCGGCTTCGGCGGCCCCGGCGGCCATCCCGGCCCAGGCGGCCCGGCGCCCGACGGCTCCACCACGCCGACCACCACCAGCTAGCAGACCACCTCGACCGGTGCCCGGCCGCCTCGTGCGGCCGGGCACTGCCGCGTCCGCTACGAGAGCACGCGGCGGCGGAAGCCGGTGGTGCCGGCCCAGCCGAGGACGGCGGTGAACCCGATGAGGCCGGCGTCGATCGCCACCAGCGGCATGTGGGGGTACTGCGGGGCGAGGGCGGCGCGGAACGCCTCGCTCATGTACACGAGGGGGTTGGCGAGGACCGCCCACTTCAGCCACGGGATGGGCGACAGGCGGGCCCACGGGTAGTAGGACGCGCCCAGGAAGGTGATCGGGATCACGATGATGCTGAACACGAGGGGCACCTGGCGGGGGTCGGCCCGGGTGCCGATGGTGAGGCCGAAGGTCGCCCCCAGCAGTGCGGCCAGCGGCGTGACGGTGAGGAGCACCAGCCACTGCACGCGCAGGTGGACCGGCGTGGCGGGCACGAGGACGGCCAGCGGGAACACCACCAGGGCGGCGAGCACGCCCTGGATCGCGCCCGAGACGATCTTCTGGAGGGCGACGGCGTCGACCGGGAGCGGGGCCATGACCCGGTCCTCGATCTCGCGGGTGTAGCCGAAGTCCTGCACCAGGGGCAGGGCCACCGCCTGGATGCCCTGGAAGATGCACGCGATGGCCACCACGCCGGGGACGAGGAGGTTGGAGAAGTCGGCCTCGGCCCGGCCGGCGCCGCCCACGCCCAGCCCGATCTTCGGGAACACGAAGGTGAAGACGAACACGAACAGCAGCGGCTGCATCACGGTGCGCAGCACGAAGGTGCCGAGGCTCTTGCGCAGGACGGCGGCGTCCCGGACGAGCAGGGCGACGAAGGCCACCGTGGCCGCCGCCCGGGTCGAGCGCCAGGGGGTCGGCGGCTGGTGGGGGCGCTCGGGCGCCACCGCGGCCGGGGTCTCGGTCATTCGCGCAGGTCCTTGCCGGTGAGGTTGATGAAGACCGTCTCGAGCGTCGGCTCGGCCACGGACAGGTCGCGGACCTGGAACCCGCCGGCCTCGGCGTGGTCGATGATGCGGGGGAGCAGGCCGGCGGAGCCGGTGACGGTGACGTGCACGGCGCCGTCCACGGGGAGGACCGACGTCGCGGCCTCGAACCCCTCGAGGTGGTGGGCGAAGGCGTCCTGGTCGCCGTCGGCCGAGACCTTGACGACGGTGTCGGCGCCGACCGAGCGCTTGAGGGCGGCAGGGGTGTCGAGGGCGAGGAGGTCGCCGTGGTCCATGATCGCCACCCGGTCGGAGAGCTGGTCGGCCTCCTCCATGTAGTGGGTCGTGAGCAGGATCGTCTGGCCGTCGTCGTTGAGCTCGCGCAGGATCTCCCACAGGGCCAGGCGGCTCTGGGGGTCGAGCCCGGCCGTCGGCTCGTCGAGGAACAGCACCCGGGGGCGGTGCAGGATCGACCGGGCGACCATCACCCGCTGGGCCAGGCCGCCCGACAGCGTGGAGACGTCGGCCGAGCCCCGGTCGGCGAGCCGGAACCGCTCCAGCATCTCGTCGGCCGCCGCCCGCGCCGCCCGGGCGCCGATGCCGAAGTAGCGGCCGTGGAAGTAGAGGTTCTCCCAGACGGTGAGGCTGCGGTCGAGGGTGTTGGACTGCGAGACGACCCCGATCACCTGCTTGGCCCGGCTGGGCTCCTTCACCACGTCGACGCCTGCGACCTCGGCGTGCCCGCCGGTGGGCACCACCCGCGTCGTGAGCATGCCGACGGTTGTGGTCTTCCCCGCCCCGTTGGGGCCGAGGAGGCTGAAGATCTCGCCCTCGGCGACTTCGAGGTCGAGCCCGTTCACCGCCCACAGCTCGCCGCCGGGGCGCGGGAACACCTTGGTGAGGTCGGTGGCGCGGATGGCTGCCGTCATGCGCTCCCGTCGAGGCTACGCCCGCCCCGGGGGTTACACGCGCCGGCGCAGGGGGTGGTCGGCCGGTACCTCCACGAGGCGCAGCTCGTTGCCCTCGGGATCGTGGGCCCAGCACTCGACCAGACCCCAGGGCATGCGCTCGGCGCCACGGGAGACGGTCACGCCGGCGGCCCGCAGCCGGGCCTCCTCGGCCCGCACGTCGGCGACCTGGAGCCACAGCGACACCGGCGGCGAGCGGTCGTCGTCGTGGCTGATCTCGAGGAAGCCGCCGCCCAGGAAGAAGACGACCCCGGTCACCGTGCCGTCCCCGTACTCCCGGTACACCTGGAGCCCGATGACGTCCTCGTAGAACGCTCGGAGGCTGGCGAAGTCGTCGGTGTGGTACAGGATGCGGCTGGACAGGACCTCCACCCCTCCATGGTGGCCCGGGTAGCGTGCCGGTCGTGCCCGGTGACGTGGTGGCGGCGTCCGGGCGGCTCGCCGACGAGGTCCTGTTCCCGGCCGCGCTGGCCACCGACCGGTCCCGCGCCGTGCCCGCCGCCCACCTGGACGCCCTGGCCGGCACCGGTCTCTACGGGCTCCAGGGGCCGCCCTCGCACGGCGGGCTGGGCCTCGCCGGGCCCGAAGCCCGGGCGGTGGTGGAGGCACTGGCCGGCGGCTGCCTGGCCACCACGTTCGTGTGGGTCCAGCACCACCGGCTGGTGCGGGCCCTGGCCGGCGCCGACGCGCCGGCCGCCCTCCGCGACGAGTGGCTGGCACCGCTGTGCCGGGGCGAGCGGCGGGCGGGGGTCGCCCTCGCCGGGCTCCTGCCCGGCGGCGCCCTGCGCGCCTCGCCGGCCGGCGCCGGCTGGGTCCTCGACGGCGAGTCGCCCTGGGTCACCGGGTGGGGCCTGGTCGACGTGCTGCTGGTGGCGGCCCGGCTGGAGGGCGGCGACGTGGCGTGGTTCCTCGTGGACGCCGCCGAGGGGCCGGGCGTCTCGGCCGAGCGCCAGCACCTGGTGGCGGTCGACGCCAGCGCCACCGTGCGCCTGTCGTTCGACGGCCTGGCCGTCCCCGCCGGCCGCCTCGTGCGGGTGGACCCCGGGGCGGCGGCGGACACCGCCTTCGCCGAGGGCCTCGGCACCAACGGCTCACTGGCCCTCGGGGTCACCGGCCGGTGCCTGCGCCTCCTCGGCCCGTCGCCGCTCGACGCCGAGCTGAACGCCGCCCGCGCCCGCCTCGCCGGCGCCGGCCGCGACGCCCTCCCGGCGGCCAGGGCGGCGGCGTCGGAGCTGGCCCTGCGGGCCGCTGCCGCCCTCGTCGTCCACGCCGGCAGCCGCTCGGTCGGCCTGGACAGCCATCCCCAGCGCCTGGCCCGCGAGGCGCTGTTCCTCCTCGTCTTCGGCAGCCGCCCGCCCATCAAGGCCGCCCTCCTCGAGCTTCTCCAGGCGATCCCGAGTACATAGGCTGCGGTTTCCGCACCCTATGTACTCGGGACCCGTAGCTTGCAGGCATGGCCGGCACCGGGGACGCCCTGTCGGCGGTGGCCGACGCCGTGCTCGGCATCGCCGGCGACCTGTCCATCGACGTGGTGCTGGAACGCCTGGTGCACGAGGCGAGGGCGCTGGCCGGCGCCCGGTACGCGGCGCTGGGCGTGCCCGACGGGGAGGGCGGCTTCGACCGCTTCATCACCGCCGGCATGACCGACGCCGAGATCGAGGCCATGGGGCCGCTGCCCCGCACCCACGGCCTGCTGGCGGCCATGCTCGACGACCCGGCGCCGTTCCGCACCGACGACATCACCGCCGACCCGCGCTTCCGGGGCTGGTGGCCGGCGACCCACCCGCGGATGCGGTCGTTCCTCGGCGTCCCCATCGTGTTCAAAGGCGACGTCATCGGCGCCTTCTACCTCACCGACAAGGAGGGGGTGCCGGCGTTCGACGCCGGCGACGAGGAGACGGTCGGGGTGCTGGCGGCCCACGCCGCCGTGCTCATGGAGCACGCCCGGCTTTACGAGGAGAGCCGGGAGCTGTCGGTGCTGGGGGAGCGCAACCGGCTGGCCCGCGAGCTGCACGACGCCATGACCCAGACGCTGTTCAGCCTCCGCCTCACCCTGGAGACGGGCGACCTCGACACGGCCCGGGGCCTGGTGGAGACGCTGTTCGCCGAGCTGAAGGGCCTGGTGGGCGAGCTGCGGCCGCCGGCGGTCGAGCGCGACGGCCTGGTGGGCGCCCTGGCCAAGCACCTCGACGTGGTGTCCCGCGCCCACGGCGTGGCCACGGCCGTCGGCACCTCGGGTCACGGGGCGCTGGCGCCCGAGGTCGAGGCCCAGCTGTTCCGCATCGCCCAGGAGGCGGCGTCCAACGCCGTCCGCCACGGCCGGCCGTCGCGAGTCGACGTGGCCGTCGACCTCGGCCCCGACGAGGTGACCCTCACCGTCGCCGACGACGGCACCGGCTTCGATCCGGCCGCTCGGGCCGTGCGGTCCCGCCGGCTGGGCCTCACGTCGATGCGGGAGCGGGCGGCGTCGCTGGGCGGGCGGCTCACGGTGACGTCGGCCCCCGGCCAGGGCACCACGGTGCGGGCGGTGGTGCCCCGTGCCTGACGCGATCCGGGTCCTGGTCGTCGACGACCATCCCGTCGTGCGCCAGGGCCTGCGGTCGTTTCTCGGCTCCCGGGACGGGATCGAGGTGGTAGGGGAGGCGGCCGACGGGCCCGGGGCGGTGGCCGAGGCGGCCCGCCTCCGCCCGGACGTGGTGCTGCTCGACCTGGCCATGCCCGGCGGGGGCGGCCTGGACGCCATCGGGGCCATCCGGGCCGGCGGCGCCGGCCCCGCCGTGCTGGTGCTCACCAGCTTCTCCGGGGAGGACGACGTGGTGCCGGCGGTGCGGGCCGGCGCGTCCGGCTATCTCCTGAAGGACGTCGACCCCGCCGACCTCGAGGCGGCCGTGCGAACCCTCCACGCCGGCGGCTCACTCCTCGACCCACAGGTCGTGGGCGCGGTGATGGGCGAGCTGGCCTCGCCCCGCGCCCGGGCCGGCCTGGAGTCGCTCACGCCCCGCGAGCGCGAGGTCCTGGCCCTGCTGGGGGAGGGGCTCGCCAACCGGGAGGTTGCTGCCCGGCTCTACGTCTCCGAGAAGACCGTCAAGACCCACGTGAGCGCCGTGCTGTCCAAGCTGGGCCTGGCCGACCGCACCCAGGCCGCCCTCTACGCCGTCCGCCACGGCCTCGCCGGCACCCCCTGAACGCTTCTCGGGTCAGCGGGATTCGAGGCGGATGAGGGTGCCGGCGCCCATCGCTCCGGTGAGATTCGGCCCGGGGTGGCACTCGGTGCCGCCCCACACGAACACGGCGTCGTCGGAGAAGGCGATGGCGGCGTCGCCGGGGCACAGCCGGCGCACCGCCTCCGACAGGGCCGCCGAGAGGCCGGTGGCCGGGGCGGCGGCGTAGAAGTTCGAGATGCCGGCAGAGACAACCCAGCCGCGGTGCCACGCCACCGCTCCCGCCTCGTGCCAGTTGTCGCCCGAGCGCACCTGCAGGTGGTCGGACCGCACGGTCGTGGTCGCGCTCCAACTGCGTCTGCCGGGTCGCCAGGCGCCGACGACGGTGTGGTCGCGGCCGGCGAAGGCGAGCACCTCCGAGCCGGTCCAGGCGACGGCGTACTGGAGGTCCAGGAGTTCGTGCCTGCGGAGGGGAAGATCGGGCAGCAGCTGCACGGACCCGTCGGGAATGGCGACGAAGGCGAACCGCGCTTGCCGGCCCGCGACGGCGACGCCGCTGCCGGCGGCCGCCAGGTCGGCGACCTCGACGCCGGCCGGGACGGCGGTCCATCGGTCGGCGGCGAGGTCGTAGACGAGGAGATGTCGGGGGTCCGGGGTCGGCCCCTCCCGGCCGCTGACGACGACGAAGCCCCCGACCACCACCGCCTTGCCCGCGGCCGTGACGGCGGGGGCGTCGGCGATCCGCCGCCACGTCCCGGCGGCCGGGTCGTAGGCGGCACCGTCGGCGAAGGTGGCGGCGTTCCCCCGCCGCGACGTCCCGCCCACCACCAGCATCTCCCGGCCCGTCCACACGGCGGCGTGCTGGGTCCGAGGGGCGATCGGGGCGGCGGGTACGGCCCGCCAGGTCCGGGTCCTCGGGTCGTAGGCGGCGCCGTCGACGAACGGCGTGCGCCCGACCGACCCGCCCCAGACGATGAATTCCGACCCGGTCCACACCGCTGAGGCGTTCATGCGCGACCCGAGAGGCGACGCCGGCAGCGCGGCGGCCGAGAGGGCGAGGCCGGCGTCGGGAGCGGGAAAGGCCTTCCGTCCCGGCACGTGCCCGGGTCGGTCCCGGAGAGAGACGACGGTGCCGGCGCCGGTCGCGCCGGTGGCGTTCCCGAGGCGGCGCTGCACTCCGAGGCGCCCCACACCAGCAGGGCGTCCGGGGCGACGGCCACGGCGGCGTCGCCGGTGCAGACCCTGTCCAGCGCCTGCGACCGCTTGGCCGACCGGCCGGTGGCCGGGGCGGCGGCGTAGACGCCGGTGTTCCCGACCGACACGACCCACCCGTCCCGCCACACCACCGTGCCCGGCCGGTTGCCGTACCTGGCGGTGAGGGCGGCGTTGCGCAACGAGCGGGTCTGCTCCCACTCCGGCGATCCCGGGCGCCACACGCCGACCGTGGTGCGGTCCAGGTCGACGAAGGCGAGGACCTGGGAGCCCGTCCAGCCCACCCCGAGGGCGTTGGGGAACCGGCCGCCGTAGCGGAGGGTGGGCAGGACCTCGACGTGGCCGTCGGGCACGGAGACCAGCTTGAACACCGGCCGGAAGTCGCGGAGCGTGACCAGGGCCACCCCGGTGCCGGCGGCGGCCAGGTCGGTCACCCGGTCGCCGCCGGTGGGGAGGGTCGCCCACCGGTCGGCGGCCGGGTCGTAGACGAGCAGCGTGCCGTCGTTCCCGCCTGAGGAGTCGACTCCGCCGCCCACCACCACCGACCCGCCGACGACGACGGCCTTGGCCCACGAAGCCGCAACGGGAGGGATGGCCAGGTCGCGCCACGCGCCGGTCGCCGGGTCGAGGGCGGCGGCCTTCTTCCCGTCGACGACGATCATCCGGTGGCCGTCCCACGCCGCCGCGCCACCCGAGACAGGACCCCTGGGCAGCATGCGCCACCTGCCGGCCAGCGGGTCGTAGGCGGCACCGTCGGAGAACCAGGTCCGCCCGACGTGCCCGCCCCACACCACGAACTCCGTGCCCGTCCAGACGGCGGTGGCGTTCTTCCGGGGCCCGAGGGGCGATGCCGGCACGGACTCCGGGACCAGCTCGAGGCCGGCGGCCGGCCGGGCGAAGCCGGCCTCCCCGCCGCCCGATGCCACCCGGGCCTGGCGGTCGGCGGACACGAGCGCGGCACCGATCACGAGCGCGGCCAGGGCGAGGACAGGAAGGGTCGCGGACCGCCGCCGCCGGCGGCGGTGCACGGCGGCGAAGAGTCCGGCCGGCGGTTCCCCGGCCGGCGGTGCCCACCGCTCCGCCGCGCCCAGCTCGTCGCGGAGCCGCTCCTCGAGGTCGTTGGTCATCGCTCCACCTCCTGTCGCAGCGCAGCCAGGCCGCGTGCCAGGTTCGACTTCACCGTGCCCGGCCGGCAGCCCAGGGCCCGGGCGATCTCGACCTCCGGCAGGTCGTGCCAGTAGCGCAGCACCACGGCCGCCCGCTGCCGCACGGGGAGGGTCCACAGGGCGGCCACCAGATCGAGCCGTTCCCCGGCGGCCGCGGCCTCGTCGCCTGGGTGGACGGGGCCGGCTGCCCGCTCGGCCCGGGCCGCCTCCCGGCCCTCGGACCGGCGCCGCTGGAGGAACTGGCGCACGACCGCCCGCCGTAGGTAGGCCGGGAAGCGGGCGGGGGTCCCGCAGGGCGCCGAGGCGGGCGGCGGCCCGAAGGAAGGCGTCGTGGGCCAGGTCCTGGGCGGCGGCGGCGTCGCCGGTGAGCAGGAACCCCAGCCGGACGGCGGCGTCGATGCTGTCGCGGTAGAGCCCGTCCAGGCGGTCGTCGTCCCCCAGGACCCCAGCCTCCCATGTCGCCGTCGTCGTCATCCGTCCCCCTAGATGCCGCCGCACCCCCGCCCGGTTCCCCCGCCTGGTCCTAGGACCTCCGACCGAGGCGCAAACCGTACCGGCGCCCGATGTGGCGGCGGGGGGCGATCCGTACCTTCGGAGGCATGACGACTGCACTCATCACCGGCGCCTCCAGGGGACTCGGGCGGGCCCTCGCCCGCGACCTGGCCGGCGCCGGCTGGAACCTCATCCTGGACGCCCGCGGGGAGGCCGACCTGGCCGCCGTCGCAGCGGAGCTGGGCGGCTGGACGACCGTGCGGGCCATCCCCGGCGACATCGCCGACGAGGCCCACCGCCAGGCCCTGGCCGCCGCCGCCCGCGACCTCGACGGCCTCGACGCCCTGGTCCACAACGCGAGTTCCCTCGGCCCCACCCCGCTGCCCCGGCTGGCCGAGGTGGCCATCACCGACCTGGCGGCGGTCTACGAGGTCAACGTCCTCGCCCCGCTGCGGCTGACCCAGGTCCTGCTGCCCGTGTTCCGCCCCGGCGCCCGGGTGGTGGCGATCACGTCCGATGCGGCGGTGGAGGCCTACGAGGGCTGGGGCGCCTACGGCTCGTCGAAGGCGGCCCTGGAGGCCCTCTTCGCCGTGCTGGCCGCCGAGCACCCCGAGCTGCGGGTCCACCGGGTGGACCCGGGCGACATGAACACCCGGATGCAGCAGGACGCCTTCCCCGGCGAGGACGTGTCCGACCGGCCGCCCCCCGAGGACAGCGTGCCGGGGCTGCGCCTCCTGCTGGAGGGCGACCGGCCCAGCGGCCGCTGGCAGGCCCGGGCCCTGGCGCCGGCGGTGGCCCGATGAGCACGGCCACGGCCGAGCGGACCCTCGCCTTCGACCTGCCCGAGGAGCTGGTGGCCCGGGAGCCGGTGGAGGCCACCGGCCGGCGCCGCGACGAGGTGCGCATGCTGGTGGCCCGGCGCTCGAGCGACCTCCTGGTCGACGCCCTGGCGGCCGACCTGCCGACCTTCCTGGAGGCCGGGGACGTGCTGGTGGTCAACGATTCCGCGACGCTCGCCGCCGCGGTCCCCACCTGTGACGGACTCGTCCTGCACGTGTCCACCGAGCTGCCGGGACGCTTCTGGGTGGTGGAGCTGCGCCGGCCGTGCGGCAAGGGCACGCTGCCGTACACCGGCGCCGCCGCCGGGCCGGTCGAGCTCCCGGGCGGCGCCCGGGCGGAGCTGCTGGCCCCGTTCCCCGCCGGCACCCGGACCCCTGCCCGCCTGTGGGTGGCGGCCCTGGACCTGCCCTCGCCGCTCGACCGGTACCTGGGCCGGTTCGGCCGGCCCATCCGCTACGGCTGCGTCGACTCGGCCTGGCCCCTGGCCGACTACCAGACGGTGTTCGCCGGCAACCCGGGCAGCGCCGAGATGGCCTCGGCCGCCCGCCCCTTCACCCCCGAGCTGGTGGCCGCCCTGCGCGACCGCGGGGTCGTCGTGGCGCCGATCACCCTGCACACCGGGGTGTCGTCGCCCGAGGTGGGGGAGCCGCCCTACCCCGAGCGCTTCGACGTGCCCGCCGCCACCGCCGACGCGGTCAACGCCGCCCGCGCCGGCGGCCGGCGGGTGGTGGCGGTGGGGACGACCTCGGTGCGGGCCCTGGAGACGGTGGCCGACGCCGGCGGCCGCGTCCACCCCGGCCGCGGCTGGACCGAGCACGTGGTGACGCCGCCGGCCGGGGTGCGGGCCGTCGACGGGATCCTCACCGGCTGGCACGAGCCCCAGGCGTCCCACCTCGACCTGCTGGAGGCGGTGGCCGGCCGCGACCTGCTGGAGCGCAGCTACGCCCACGCCCTCCGCACCGGTTACCGCTGGCACGAGTTCGGCGACGTCCACCTGATCCTGCGCTGACCGCCGCCACATCCCGAGTACATAGGGTGCGGTTTCCGCACCCTATGTACTCGGGGTCGCCTGGCCGTAGCGGCGGAGGGCCTCCTTGCGCTCGACGGCGTGGTCCACGATCGGCAGGGGGTAGCCGGCGGGGGGGCCGGCGGGGAGCTTCCACGGCTCGTGGACGTCGCGGGGGGACAGGCCGGCCAGCTCCGGGACGTGGCGGCGGACGTAGGCGCCGTCGGGGTCGAACGTGCGGCCCTGGGAGACCGGGTTGAACACCCGGAAGTACGGCGCCGCGTCGGTGCCTGTGCCGGCGACCCACTGCCAGCCGTGGTTGTTGGACGCCAGGTCGCCGTCGACCAGGTGGTGCAGGAAGTGGCGGGCGCCCCGCTGCCACGGCAGGTGCAGGTCCTTCACCAGGAAGCTGGCCGTCACCATCCGGACCCGGTTGTGCATCCATCCCTCCGCCACCAGCTGGCGCATGCCGGCGTCGATCAGCGGGTAGCCGGTGCGGCCGGCGGCCCACGCCTCGAAGCGGCGGTCGGCCTCGGGCCCCTCGTCGAACTCGATGGCGTCCATGCCCGGGCGGAGGGCCGACCACGCCGACGCCGGCTCGTGCCACAGCACGTCGGCGTAGAACTCCCGCCACGCCAGCTCGGCCCGGAACCGGGCCGCACCGTCGCCCCGCCCGAGACGGGCCAGCACCTGGCGGGGGTGGACGAGGCCGTACTTGAGGTAGGGCGACAGGCGCGACGTGGCGTCGCCGCCCGGGTCGTCGCGGGCGGCGGCGTAACCCGACAGGCGGCCGGCGACGAAGGCGTCGAGGGCGGCGTGGGCGGCGGCCTCGGTGGCCTCCGGCAGGGCGGCCTCCACCGGCGGGTCCTCGGGGATCCCGTCGCCGCCGAGGGCGTGCCACCGCACGCCGTCCGGCGGGGCGGCCGGCGCCGGCCAGCCCCGGGCCAGCCAGGCCCGGTGGAAGGGCGTGAACACCTGGTAGGGAGTCCCGTCGGCCTTGACCACCTCGCCCGGCTCGACGGCGTAGGGGGACCCCACCCGGCACAGCGAACGGCCGCCGGCGGCCAGGGCGCCGGCCACCGCCTCGTCGCGGCGGCGGCCGTAGGGACCGAAGTCGGCGGCGCAGGCCACCTCGCCGGCGCCCGCCTCGGCCGCCACCGCCGGCACCACCGCCGCCGGGTCCCCGGCCCGCACGACCAGCCGCCCGCCGGTGCCGGCGTCCAGCGAGCGCAGGCCCCGGTACAGGAACGCCAGCCGGTTCGGCCCGGCGGCCCGCCGGAGCGCGTCGTCGAGGACGAAGAGGGCGACCACCGGCCCGCCGGCGGCCGCCCGCAGGAGGGCGGGGTTGTCGGCCAGCCGCAGGTCGCGGCGGAACCACAGCACCGAAGTGGGCATCGGGGAACCTTACGGACCACCGGCGCAGTCCGGACGCCCCAACAAGCGCGCAGGCGGTTCACAGGAGATTGCCAGGAAGCGGCGCCATGATCGAGTCATGGAGACTCCCCCAACCGGCCCTGTGGCGACCGAGCCCCTCGGGGGCCCGCTCGAGACGCTGCCCGACGAGCCCTCCGCCCCGCCCTATGCAGCGGACACCCCTCCCGTCGCCGAACCGCACGACACCTGGACGCAGCCGTACGACACCTGGGCGATGCCCGCCCAGCCGCTCGACCCGGCGGATGCGCCCCCGGCCCCGCCGCCGCCCCTTGGCCCGCCGGTTCCCCCGCCGGCAGCCAAGGGACGCAGCGGCGTCGCCCTCATGCTGGTGGTCGCCCTCATCGGCGGCCTCGTCGGCGCGCTGGTCACGCGCGCCTTCGACGGCGGCGGCAGCGGCGGCACCGCGGCGGTCCCCCGCAGCAGCTCGGCCGACCGGTCGCTGCTGCTGAGCGGCGACAAGCTGAACGTGGCCGGCGTCGTCGACAAGGTGGAGCCGGGCGTCGTCACCATCCAGTCCGACTTCGGACTCCGCGGTGGCAGCGGCGCCGGCACGGGCGTCATCCTCACCTCCACCGGCGAGATCCTCACCAACGCCCACGTCGTCCAGGACGCGACCGGGGTCCGGGTCACGCTGGCCGGCGAGTCGCAGGCCCGCACGGCCGAGATCGTCGGCACCGACCCGAGCGCCGACCTGGCCCTCCTGTCGATCCCCGGCGCCAAGGGGCTGCCGACGGTCCAGCTGGGCAAGTCGTCCGACGTCGCCGTGGGCGACGACGTGGTGGCCATCGGCAACGCCCTGGCCCTCCGCGGCGGCCCGACCGTGACGAAGGGGATCATCTCCGCCCTCGACCGGACGCTCGACACCGAGAACGGCAACACCATCACCGGGCTCCTCCAGACCGACGCCTCGATCAGCTCGGGCAACTCCGGCGGCCCGCTGGTGAACGCCGCCGGCCAGGTGATCGGCATCAACACCGCGGTGGCGTCGTCGGGCCGGGGCTCGTCGGCCGAGAACATCGGCTTCGCCATCCCGATCGACCAGGCTCTGCCCGTCGTCGACCGGCTGCGCAACAAGACCACCGCCGCCAGCCAGGGGTTCCTGGGCGTGAGCACCGCCGACCCCACCGACGGCAGCCGTGGCGCCACCGTCATGAGCGTGGCGCCGGGATCCGCGGCGGCGACCGCCGGCATCCAGGAGGACGACCTCATCACCAAGGTGGACGGCAAGTCCATCGACGGTGCGGCCGCCCTGGCGGGGGCCGTCCACGCCCACCGTCCCGGGGACACGGTCGAGCTCCAGGTCATCCGCGACGGCGCCGAGCGCACCGTCAAGGCCACCCTGTCGTCGCAGCCCCGCCAACCCAACGGGTAGGGCGTCTTGCGGCGGGCCGACCTGGCACAGTGGATGCAGGGACCTGGCAGCCGCCGCACCTGGTGTTCAAGAGCAGCGCTGTCACAGTGACCCGACGAAGGAGGACGAGGAGTTGGACGAGCAGCAGGCTCCGGAGGGCAAGGACACCCGGTCCCGGCGCATCCGCTCCGGGCTGGTGGCGGCCGGTGCCGCCGCCGGGCTGACGCTGGCGGGCCTGGGTGTGGCCGCCGGCCAGACCGACGGCACCACCAGCATACCGCCCGAAAGCGGCACCACCCAGGCCCCCGTCCCCAACCAGGCGGCTCCGGCCCCGCCGATGCCGGGTCCCGGTCCCATGGAGATGCACATGAAAGGCCCTGGTGGCCCCCACATGGGCATGGGTATGGGCATCCATGGCGAGTTCACCACCCGCGGCCCCAACGGCGGCTGGCAGACCATCGCCACCCAGCGGGGCGAGGTCACCGCCGTCACCCACACCTCGCTCACGGTGAAGAGCGAGGACGGCTTCAGTCGCACCTACGCTGTTGACGACAACACGATGGTGGGCGCCGGCAACGAGGGCATCGACGACGTCAAGACCGGCGACAAGGTCGACGTGGTCGCCCTGGTCGTCGACGGCAAGGCCAGCGCCGTCGAGGTCCACGACGCCACCCAGGACCAGCAGCTCCATCAGCGCTGGGCCCCCGCCCCGCCTCCCAAGCCCATGGCGCCGGGCAACCCGCCCGCCCCGTCCACCACCCCCACCACCACCAGTTAGCGCACAGGCCGGACGGCCCCTTGCCAGCCAGGAGAACGCACACCATGGCGAAGCCCACCCGCACCGTCGGCGAAACGCTCGAGCAGGCCCTTTTCGAGGTCAAGCGTGTCGTCGTCGGTCAGGACCGCATGATCGAGCGCCTCTTCGTGTGCCTGCTGGCGAGGGGCCACGTCCTCCTCGAGGGCGCCCCCGGCCTGGCCAAGACGCTGGCCGCCGAGACGGTGGCCAGCGTGATCGGCGGGGAGTTCCACCGCCTCCAGTTCACCCCCGACCTGGTGCCCGCCGACCTGGTGGGCACCCGCATCTACAAGCCGTCGCAGGAGTCGTTCGACGTCGAGCTGGGCCCGGTCTTCGCCAACGTGGTGCTGGCCGACGAGATCAACCGGGCGCCGGCCAAGGTGCAGTCCGCCCTGCTCGAGGTCATGGCCGAGCGCCACGTGTCGATCGGCGGCGAGACCTACGGCGTCCCCGAGCCGTTCCTCGTGATGGCCACCCAGAACCCCATCGAGAGCGAGGGCGTGTACCCGCTGCCCGAGGCCCAGCGAGACCGGTTCCTCATGAAGGTGCTCATCGACTTCCCGTCCGCTCGCGAGGAGAGCGAGATCGTCCGGCGGATGAGCGTCGACCCGCCCGTGCCCGCCCGGGTGCTGGAGCCGGCCGAGCTGGTCGAGCTCCAGCGGTCGGCCGACAAGGTCTTCGTGCACGACGCCGTGGTCGACTACGCCGTCCGCCTGGTGGTCGCCACCCGCGAGCCCGACAAGCACGACCTGGGCGACATCGCGCCCCAGATCGCCCACGGCGCCAGCCCCCGGGCCACCCTCGGGCTGGTGGCCGCCGGCCGGGCGCTGGCCCTGCTGCGGGGCCGCGACTACGTGCTCCCGCAGGACGTCTACGACGTGGCGCGCGACGTGTTCCGCCACCGCGTGCTGCTCTCCTACGAGGCGCTGGCCGACGGGGTCACCGCCGAGCAGGTGGTGGAGCGCGTGGTGCGCACCATCGTCGCCCCCCGCATCACGCCGAGCCAGGACGGCGCGGCCACCACCCCCGCCGCGGTCGCTTCATGACCGGCCCGGGAGGCCGGTCCATCGGCAACTCGCCGGGGGGCCGTCCGGGACGGACGGCACGCCGGTGACGCCTGCTGCACCTGCGCCGGCTCCCCGGGTCGACCTGCCGCGCAGCGAGGCCCGGCTGCGCCAGCTCGAACTGCTGGTCACGCGCCGGCTCGACGGGCTGCTGCAGGGCGACCACCAGGGCCTGGTGCCGGGCGGCGGCACGGAGCCGGGCGACGGCCGGCCCTACGAGCCGGGCGACGACGTGCGGCGCATGGACTGGTGCCTCACCGCCCGATCCGGCACGCCCCACGTGCGCAACACCATCGCCGACCGCGAGCTGGAGCTGTGGCTGGTGGTCGACAACTCCGCCAGCCTCGACTTCGGAACCGCCGGCTGCGAGAAGCGCGACCTGGTCCTGGCGGCGGGCGCCGCCTTCGGCTTCCTCACCGCCCGCGACGGCAACCGGATCGGCGCCGTGATCTGCGGCCCCGACGGCACCACCGTGGTGCCGCCCCGGGGGGGCCGGCCGGCGCTCCTCGGCCTGCTGGCCCGGGTGGAGCGCCGGCCGCGGGTGGGGGAGGGCGCAGTGTCACTCGCCGACGCCCTGCGCAGGGCCCGGCTCACCGCCCGCCGGCGCAGCCTTGTGGTGGTCATCACCGACCTGCTCGACAAGGGGCCGTGGCCGCGCGAGCTGCGGGCGCTGGCCTACCGCCACGACGTGGTGGTGGCCGAGGTCCGCGATCCCCGTGAGACGGAGCTGCCGGCGGTCGGCCTGCTCACCCTGGTCGACCCGGAGACGGGCCGGCACCTCGAGGTGCAGACGGCCAACGCCAAGGTGCGGGCCCGCTTCGCGGCGGCGGCCGCCGCCCAGGTGGAGGCCAAGGAGCGGGCCGTCAAGACGGCCGGCGCCGGCCACCTGGTGCTGTCCACCGATCGTGACTGGATGCTCGACGTGGTCCGTTTCGTGGCCAGGAGGCGACGCCGCCGATGAAGTTCCTCGCTGCCGAACGGCTGTGGCTCCTGCTCGTCGTGGCAGGGCTGGTGGCCGCCTACCTCTACCTCCAGAGCCGGCGCAAGCAGTACGCCGTGCGGTTCACCAACCTCGAGCTGCTCGAGTCGGTGGCTCCCAAGCGGCCGGGGTGGCGGCGCCACGCGCCGGCCGGCGCCATGGCCCTGGCCCTCGCCCTCCTGGTCGTCGGCCTGGCCCGTCCCACTCGCAGCGAGCGGGTGCCGAAGGAGGCGGCCACGGTGATGCTGGTCGTCGACGTCTCGGCCTCGATGCAGGCCACCGACGTGTCGCCCACCCGGCTCCAGGCCGCCCGGGAGGCGGCGGTGTCGTTCGTGGGGGACCTCCCCGAGCGCCTGCGGGTCGGCCTCGTGTCGTTCGACCGCACCACTCGGGTGATCTCGCCGCCCACCACCGACCACGAGAGCGTCAAGAACGGCATCCAGAGCCTCACCACCGGCCCTGGCACGGCGGCCGGCGACGCCATCCTCGTGGCCCTCGACGCCATCACCGCCTCCGGCGGCGCCGGCACGACCAAGGGCAAGCAGACGGCCGCCATCGTGCTCCTGTCCGACGGCGTCACCACCGTCGGCACGCCGGTCGACGAGGCCGCCCAGGCGGCGTCCGAGCAGGGCGTGCCCGTCACCACCATCGCCTTCGGCACCCAGGACGGCACCGTCGACATCGGCGGCCGGCTCATCCCGGTTCCCGCCGACCCGGCGTCGATGGAGAGCCTGGCCAAGGCCACCGGCGGCGCCTCGTTCGAGGCCGTGTCGGGCAAGGAGCTGAAGGGCGTCTACGCCAAGATCGGCACCCGGGTGGGCTATACCACCGAGCGGCGGGAGATCGGCATGCGCTTCGTGGCCGTGGCCGTGTTCCTGCTCGTGGCGGCGATGGGCGCGGCGCTGCTCTGGACCACGCGCATCTTGTAGGCGGCCGTGAGGGTGAACCGCCGGCGGCCGCCCACGGCGCCGGAGGCGCCCCAATGGCTGCCGGCACGGGGGTGCGGGGGGCGCAGCCCCCCGCAAGAAGCCGCCGATCCGGCCCCGCCGGTCGGCGGCCTGAGCGCCGACGAAGCGGCGAGCGAGCCGTAGGCGAGACCAGCGGCCCGGAGGGCGGCACGTCAAACTCGCCGGGCAGCCTCTGGTTGCGAGCGCGAAACCCCTCGCCGGGCAAGCTCCGCTTGCGAGTGCGAAATCAGCTACGCGACGGGAAGATGCCCTCCAGGGCGATGCAGAAGTTGACGGCGAGGTAGGGGGAGCGGTTGTCGAACGGCTGGCCGCTGCCGCCGCCGGCCACCATGGCGGCGTTCATCGTGGTGCCGTCGCTGGTG
Source organism: Acidimicrobiales bacterium (assembly GCA_035689115.1). Lineage (GTDB taxonomy): Bacteria > Actinomycetota > Acidimicrobiia > Acidimicrobiales > JAHFUS01. The sequence goes on along the minus strand of DASSMA010000066.1, from coordinate 71,770 downwards.
CCGGCGTAGGCGCCGCCGGCCGCCGGCACCCCGCCGCCGGGGCGGTTGGCGCTGGCCGCGCCGTTGCTGGCGGCCACGGTGTGGCCGTGGGCGGGCACCTGGGCGGCCGTGAGGGTGACCGACTCCGTGCCGCCCACCTGCCCCTGGTCGTAGTTGGCGAGGCCGGGGCCCTGGCCGGCGCTCAGCGGTGCCCGCCCCCGGAGGTCGGGCAGGCCGAAGGTGGTGGTGCCGTTGCCCCCGTACATGGTGCCCAGCAGCGAGAACAGGGCGGTGTTCTGCGCGATCGCCAGCAGCTGACCGTTGCACTGGGCCCAGCCAACGGGCGCGAAGTTGAAGCCAAACAGGCGGATTTCACCGATGAACGGTTCGGACACCCCGGGACTCCTCTCGTTGAGGCGAGCAGTCATGCTACCTGAGTCCGACGAAGCGGTCACGGTGGGTCATTTCCGACCAAGGCGGATTGTCGGCTTTTCGAGGTACCGGTCGCGGGGTACCATCCGTCCCCGATGGCTCCGAACCCGAGGCGCCGGGGGGCAGGTCTCCTCGCGCTGTGCACGCTGGTCCTGCCCGTCGTCGCCGTGCTGACCGCAGCGCCCGCCGGTGCGACCACCTTCTCGAACAGCACGCCGATCCCCGTGGCCGACGCCACAGTGTGCGGGCCGCCGACGACGCCGGGCATCGCCACGCCCTACCCGTCCACCATCGCCGTGAGCGGGTTCACCGGCACCCTCACCGACGTGAACGTCACGCTCTCGAACGTCTCCTCGACGTACGGCGACGACCTCGAGGTACTCCTGGTCGGACCGGGCGGCGGCTCGCAGAACCTCATCCTCGTGTCCGACGCCGGTGGGGCCGGCTCGCTCACCAACGCCACCTTCACCTTCGACGACTCCGCCGCCAGCTCCGTCCCCACGTCCGCCTGGTCGACCGGCACCTACAAGCCGACCAACTACACGAACATCCCCCCCAACGATGCCGACACCTTCCCGGCGCCGGCGCCCTCTCCCTCGGGTGCCACCACCCTCGCCGGTGCCTTCGGCGGGATCTCGCCGAACGGCACCTGGAGCCTCTACGTCACCGACGACAGCTGCGGCGGCACCGTCACCGTCGCCGGCGGGTGGTCGCTCGACATCACCGCGCCAGCCGGCGCCGCGACCACCACGACGGCGTCGGCGTCGCCCAACCCCGCCACCACCGGGCAGGCAGTCACCGTCACCGCCTCGGTCGCCAGCGGGGGCAGTCCCGTCACCTCGGGCACCGTCACCTTCACCGAGGGCGCCACCACGCTGGCCTCCAACGTCGCCGTGAACGGCAGCGGCAACGCCGCCTTCTCCACCTCGTCGCTGGCCGAGGGGACACACGTCATAAGCGCCACCTACAACGGCACCGCGTCCTTCGGGACCAGCAACGGCACGGTGAGCGTGCGGGTGGACAACGCCACCACGGTCACGGGGAGCACCTACTGCAATACCGGCGCCATCTCCATCCCGGTGTTCGGCACCGCCACGCCGTACCCGTCGAACGTGTTCGTCACCGGGGCCAGCGGCACCGTCACCAACGCGACGGTGCAGTTGAAGAACGTCAGCCACAGCTTCGAGGGCGACCTCGACGTGCTGCTCGTCGGGCCCGCCGGGGGATCCCAGAACCTGGTGCTGCTCTCCGACGCCGGCACCGGCCCGCTCGCCAACGCCGACGTCACCTTCGCCGACTCGGCCGCCTCGCAGCCGCCGCAGAACTTGGCGTGGGGCGCGGGGAGCTACAAACCGGTGAACTACACGGAGCAGTTCGCCGACTCCTTCCCGGCGCCGGCACCCACCCCGTCGGCCGCTACCACGCTGGCCGGGGCATTCGCCGGCGCCTCGCCCAACGGCACGTGGAGCCTCTACGTGGTCGACGACTCCTCGTCCGACTCGGGCTCTATCGCCGGCGGGTGGTGCATCACTCTGGCCACCAAGACGTCGCCCACGCTCGCCACCACGGCGTCGACGGGTGTGACGGTCGGTAGCGGCACCGTGAGCGACTCGGCCACGCTGACCGGGGGCACCAGCCCCACGGGGACGGTCAGCTTCCAGCTCTACGGCCCGAACGACCCCACCTGCGTCACCACGCCGGCGTTCACGTCGACCGTCGCCGTCTCCGGGGCGGCCGCCACGTCGGATTCCTTCACGCCCACCACCGCCGGCACCTACCGCTGGACGGCCAGCTACTCGGGGGACGCCGGCAACGACCCAGCCAGCAGTCCCTGCAACGCGGCCAACGAGAGCGTGGTCGTGTCCAAGGCGACGCCCTCGGTCGCCACCACCGCCTCGGCCCCGGGCGTGGTGGGGAACTCGATCAGCGACGGGGCCGCCGTCACGGGCGGGTACAGCCCCACCGGCACCGTCACCTTCACGCTGTACGGGCCCGGCGACACCAGCTGCAACGTCGTGCTGGCCACGTCCACCGGCACCCTGGCGGCCGGCCAGGCCACGTCGGCGCCGTACACGACGACGGGCGCCGGCACCTACCGGTGGCGGGCCACCTACTCGGGCGACACGAACAACAACGCCGTGTCCACGCCGTGCAACGACACGGGCGAGAGCGTGTCGGTGCTCAAGGCGACGCCCACCATCGCCACCCAGGCGTCGAGCACGGTCGTGCTGGGCAGCTCGATCAGCGACACCGCAACCATCTCGGCCGGCTTCAACCCCACCGGCACCGTCACCTTCACCGCCTATGGCCCCGACGACGCCACCTGCGCCAGCGCCGTGACCTCGTCCACCGGCACCGTCGCCGGTGGCCAGGCCACGTCGGCGCCCTTCACGCCGGCCGGCGCCGGCACCTACCGGTGGCGGGCCGCCTACTCGGGCGACACGAACAACAACGCCGTCTCCACGCCGTGCAACGACGCCGGCGAGAGCGTGTCGGTGTCGAAGGCGTCGCCCACCATCGCCACCACCGCCTCGGCCACGGTCGTGATCGGCGGCACCGTGAGCGACACCGCCACCCTGTCCGGCGGGATGAACCCCACGGGGACCGTCACCTTCACCCTCTACGGCCCCGGCGACACCGCCTGTGCGTCGGCCCCGGTGTTCGCGTCCACCGGCACCGTCGCCGGTGGCCAGGCCACGTCGGCGCCCTTCACGCCGGCCGGCGCCGGCACCTACCGGTGGCGGGCGACCTACTCCGGCGACGCCGCCAACAACGCCGTCGCCGCGCCCTGCAACGCAGCCGGGGAGAGCGTGGCGATCACGGCGGCCACGCCGTCGCTCACCGCCTCGGCGTCACCGGCGGCGGTCGACCTGGGCGCCGCGCTGTCGGCCGGTGCCGTCCTCACCGGCGGCCACTCGCCAACCGGCACGCTCACCTTCCGCCTCTACGGGCCCTCGTCCTCCTGCGCCGGCCCGCCCGTGGCGGCCACCGCCCGCACCGTCACCGGTGCCGGTTCGTTCACGTCCGACCCGTACACGCCGACGGTCCCCGGCAGCTACCACTGGGTGGCCGCCTACTCGGGCGACGGCGCCAACGCCCCGGTCACCACGGCGTGCGGGGCGGCCGACCAGTTGGTTCGCCCGCCGGTGAAGCCCCACGGGTACTGGCTGGCCGCCCAGGACGGCTCCGTCTACGCGCTCGGTGGCGCCGGCTTCCACGGCTCGCTGGGCGCCACCCGGCCCAACCAGCCGGTGGTGGGCATGGCGGCCACGCCGTCGGGCGCCGGGTACTGGCTCGTCGCCGCCGACGGGGGCGTGTTCGCCTTCGGCGACGCCGGCTTCCACGGCTCGCTCGGCGCGGTCCACCTGAACGGGCGCATCGTGGGCATGGCGGCCACGCCCTCGGGCCACGGCTACTGGCTCGTCGCCGCCGACGGGGGCGTCTTCGCCTTCGGCGATGCCGGCTTCTACGGCTCGCTCGGCGCGGTCCACCTGAACGGGCGCATCGTGGGCATGGCGGCCACCCGGTCAGGGCACGGCTACTGGCTCGTCGCCGCCGACGGGGGCGTGTTCGCCTTCGGCGACGCCGGCTTCCACGGCTCGCTCGTCGCGCTCGGGGTCCACGAGCCGGTCGCCGGCATGGCGGCCACGCCGTCGGGCGGCGGCTACTGGCTGTCGGGGATGCGCGGCGGCGTGTTCGCCTTCGGCGACGCCGGCTTCTTCGGCTCGGTCGCCGCCTCGAGCGGCCCGCCGGTGGTGGGTCTCGCCCCCACCGTCACCGGCCGCGGCTACTGGCTGGCCGACCTCCGGGGCGAGGTCACGGGAGCCGGCGACGCCACCGTGAGCGCCGTCCCCCTCGACGGGGTGATCCGCGAGCCCGTGGTGGCGATAGCCGCCCAGCCGTAGGTCAGGCGCTGACGCTGATTCCTATGCCGCCCCGGGTGTCCGCGCCGTAGCGGGCGATCTCGGCGTCGAGGTCGAGGGGGCGGATCGTGGAGCGGCCGGCCTTTGCCTCGTCGTCGAGGAGGTCGGCGGGCACCAGCCAGGACACCTCGAACTCGATGCCGTCGGGGTCGTGGGCGTAGAGCGCCTTGGTGGAGCCGTGGTCGCTGGACCCCACGAGGGAGCCGCGCTCGCGCAGCGCGCCGGCGATGCGCACCAGCTCGGCCAGCGTGTCGACCTCCCACGCCAGGTGGTACAGGCCGACCGTGCGCCGGCCCGCCTCGGACGGGCCGGCCGCCCCGCCGATGGTGAACAGGCCCAGGTCGTGGTCGTTGGTGGACCCCGACGCCTGGAGGAACACGGCGCCGCGCATCTGCATCACCGGCCGGAACCCGAGCACGTCGCCGTAGAAGGCGGCCGAGGCCTCGGCGTCGCGGACGTACAGCACGGCATGGTTCAGTCGGGTGATGGGCATGGCGGGCGCTCCTCGGTCGGCAGGCTCACGGTCAAACACTTTTGAAGGCTCAACTATTTCCGGCGCCGCTAGCGTAGGGCGTGCCCGCGCCACGGTGGCTGGACGATGACGAGCAGCGCACCTGGCGCGCCTTCCTGGCCGCCACCCGGCTGGTGTTCGACGAGCTCGACCGTGAGCTCCAGGCCGACGCCGGCCTGCCTCACACGTACTACGTGGTCCTGGTGGCCCTCTCGGAGAGCCCGGGCCGCACGCTGCGCATGAGCGACCTGGCCGACCTCACGGGGTCGTCGCGAAGTCGCTTGTCCCACGCCGTGTCCCGGCTGGAGGACGCCGGCTGGGTGGCGCGCCGCCAGTGCGAGGACGACCGGCGGGGCACCCTGGCCGCCCTCACCGACGCCGGCATGGCCGTCCTCACCGCCGCCGCACCGGGCCACGTCGATGCGGTGCGCCGGCACTTCTTCGACCGCCTCACGCCCGCGCAGGTGGCGGGCCTGCGCGAGGCCTGTGAGGCGCTCCTCAGCGACCGCCCCGCGGCCCGCACCCACGCCGCTCGCGGGTGACGGACCGCACCCTCGCAGAGCTCCTGCGGGAGCCGGAGGACGCCGTGGAGGACCTGGAGCCGTACCATCCCGTCGCTGTCCTGCGGCGGCTGGAGCGGTCCCGCCGGTTCCACCGCGATCCCCGGCTCGGGCGCGTGTACCACCCCGGTGCCGTGTCGCTGCGGGAGAACGTGGCCACCGACAGCCTCCACGTGGTGGTGGACGGCGACCGGATCGCCGCCCACGTGGACCGGGTGTCGCCACTCAACCTCGGGGCCAGCGGGGGGGCCCGGTACGCACTGGGGCGGGTGGCGCTGCACAACGTGGCGGGCGCCGCCGGAGACATCGCACGGGCGCTGCGCGGCCGCCAGGGCGATCACCGCTGCGAGCTGGACTGCGAGTGGGTGCCGGATCTGACCGACGGCCGGCGAACGCCGCTGCTCGACCCGCAGGAGAGCCCGTGGGGCGTCCACGTGGAGGCCCGCGTCGGCGGGTCCCTCGACGAGGGCCGCCTGCGGGACGCCCTCCGCCAGATCACGGGCGAGGACCGGTTGTCGGTGGTGGACGGGTCGGGCGACGCCGCCCTCGGCGAGGCGCGGGAGGCCCTGGCCGGCGAGGCGGTGGCCCTCGACTGCGGGCCGCCGCTGCTCGCGCGGCTGGTCCGTCACCCCGGCGGCGACACCGTCACGCTCAACGTGAACCATGCCGCCGCCGACGGGCCGGGCGCCCTCGGCGTCCTCCGGTCGCTGGCGCGGGCCTATGCCGGCGACGCCGATGTCGCGCCGCACGACTTCCTCGCCACGCTGGACCTGCCGGTGGTGCCCGTGCCCTCCCGCCGGCACGGCATCAGCCGCCGCTACCAGGCCACCATGGACCGCGTCCGCGACGCGCTCGCCCGGCCGGTGCGGCTCATGCCCGACCACGCTTCGGACCGGTCGGGACACGGGTTCCACCTCGTCACCCTGGGGCCCGACGACCCGGGCAACCTGGCGGCCGTGTCGGACCCCGACCTCGACAACGACGTGCTGGTCACCGCCCTCCACCTGGCGGTCGCCGCGTGGAACGCCGAGCACCGCCACCCCGAAGGGCGCATCGCCGCCCTCCTGCCCGTCGACCTCCGGTTCCAGCCGTGGCCGGACTCCGTCGTGGGCAACCTCTCGGTCACGGCGCGCGTGTCCACCACGCCCGCCCAGCGCACCAGTGCCAGCGACGCCCTCGCCGCCGTGTCGTCCCAGACGGTCCGCAACATCCGCACCCGCACCGGCACCGCCCTGATCCACGCCCTCGAACGCAACGACCTCCTGCCGCTCTGGGCCCGGCAGTCGGTGGTCGTCCTCCAGCCCCTCACCGCCAACCACCTGCTCGACAGCGCCGTGCTGTCCTACCTGGGACGGCTCGAGCCGATCGGCTTCGGCGACGCCGGTGACGCCGTCGAGATGTGGATCTCGACCCCGGCCCGCATGCCCTCCGGCCTGGCCGTCGGCGGCGCCATGCTCGGCGGCCGGCTGCACCTGGCGTTCCGCTACCCGTACCGCCTCTTCGCTCCCGAGGCGGCCCGCCGCTTCGCCCAGTGCTTCCTGGCCCAGCTGCGCCTGGTCGTGGCGGCCAGCGGCGGCGCTTGAGGAACCCCTGGATGCAAGGAAGGTCGGGCCCGCCGGCCCGACCTCCTCGCACTCCCCTGCCCCCCTTGCTGCTGCACCAGTGAGGGTAGACGCCAGGGGGCGGATGGCAATGGGTCAGATGACCAACTCTCGGTGCCCTCGCTTGTTGCCCCGGCGGGGGGGATGGGGTCTACGATGCACCCGTCCCGCCCCCCGGGAAAGCAGGAGCCCCCGGCGATCGCCGGGGGCTCCTCTGCTGCCGTGCCGCCCCCACGCCGGTCGGTACCCTTGGCCTGTGGACTCCCTGTTCGAGGGACCGGCCGTCGTGCTGGTGGCGCTCACCTTCTCCGCCGCCCTCCTGCTGGTCGAGATCGCCCTGCCCACCTTCGGTCTGGCCGGACTGTCGTCGCTGCTGCTCGCGGTCGTCGCCTACCACGCCGGCAGCGGTCTCGACGCGGCGTGGTGGCCGCTGGTGCTCGCCGGGGCCGGCGTGTTCGTGTGGGCCCTGCTGCTGTTGACCCACTCGGCGTCGAGGGCCTACGAGTGGGCGGCCGCCGGCCTCTACGCCACGGGGGGCGTGGGCTACGGCGTGCTGGCCGACAGCGGGGCCACCGTGGCCATCGCCCTCGCCTGCACCGCCGGCCTCCTGCTGGCGTTCCGTCCCCTGCGCCGGGCCACCGTCCGGCTCCGGGACCTCCCGGCCCAGACCGGCATGGACGCCCTGGTGGGGCGCACGGGCACCGTCGTCAGCTGGAACGGCGGGGCGGGCACGGTGCGGGTGGACGGATCGCTGTGGAACGCCGCCTGCGACCAGCACCTCACCGCTGGCACCGACGTGGTGGTGAGCGGCTACTCCGGCATGACCGTCCACGTCGTGCTCGCCGCGCCTGTCTCGTAGGGTTCGTCCCCGAACCGAGGAGGCGTGATGGAAAACGTGCTGGGTGCGCTCGTGGTCGTGGTCGTGCTCGTGGTGATCTTCCTGGCCAAGTCGGTGAAGGTGGTCCAGGAGTACGAGCGCGGCGTGATCTTCCGGCTGGGGCGCTGCGTGGGCGCCAAGGGCCCGGGCGTGTTCTTCATCTTCCCGATCCTCGACAAGATCATCAAGACCAACCTCCAGATCGTGGCCGTGCCGGTGGCGTCCCAGGCGGTGATCACCAAGGACAACGTCACCGCCACGGTCGACGCGGTGGCCTACTTCCAGGTGGTCGACCCCGCCGCCTCGGTGGTCCGCATCCGTGACTGGTACCAGTCGTCGCAGCTGGTGGCCCAGACCACGTTGCGCGCCACCGTTGGGCGCCACGAACTCGACCAGCTGCTCAGCGAGCGGGACCGCATCGACACCGAGCTCCAGCAGGCCCTCGACGTGCAGACCGAGCCGTGGGGCGTGAAGGTCCACCGGGTGGAGATCCGCGACGTGGGGCTGCCCGAGCAGATGCAGCGGGCCATGGCCCGCCAGGCGGAAGCCGAGCGTGAGCGCCGGGCCAAGATCATCGCCGCCGAGGGCGAGCTCCAGGCCTCGCAGAAGCTCGGCGAGGCGGCCAACGTGATCGCCGCCTCGCCCGGCGCCCTCCAGCTCCGCCAGCTCCAGACGATGGCCGAGATCTCGGCCGAGAACAACTCCACCATCATCTTCCCCATCCCCATCGAGCTGCTGGAGGCGGCCCGGGCGGTGAGCCAGGTGGTCCCCCGGTCCTAGGACCGGCGGAAGGGCCGCCGCACGGTGCGGGCGGCGGCGCCGGCCGCCCCCTTGGCCACCTCGCCGGCGTGCAGGGCGGCCCGCTTGGTGCGCTCCAGGGCGGCGGCCGCCCAGGCGTACTGCGTGCCGAGCACGGCGAAGCCGGCGACCACCACCAGGATGCCCGGCCCCGGCAGCACCAGCATGGCCAGGCCGACGACCACCAGCGCGCCGCCCACGATGGTGACGGCGATGCGCTTCGAGCTGCGGACGAGGAAGCCGACGACCTCCCGGAAGGACGGGACTGCCATCGGTGCGCTCAGCCGGCGGTGGGAAGGGCGCGCTCGAGGGTGGCGGCCAGCCGGCCCACGATCATCCCGGCGGCCACGGTGACGTGGGTGGTCTCGTCCACGAGGATGAAGCTACCGGTTGCCCGGTTGTTCCGGTACGCGTCGAAAGCCAGTTCGGCGTCGAGGCGGAGCGACACGCCGCCGATGTCGTTGGGGCGCAGGGAGCGGGCGCCGGCGTGCTCGAGACTCTCGATGTCGAGGCGGTAGCGAAGCTCGTCGACCACCGCCGAGCACCACCGGCTGGTGTGCTTGAGGGCGTAGCGGGCGCCGGCGACCAGCGGCTCGTCGCTCATCCAGCACAGCAGGGCCTCCAGGTGGCGGTCGACCATCGGCTCGGCCCCGAGGAGGCTCACCATGTCGCCCCGGGTGGCGGGCACGTCGCCGGCCAGCCGGAGGGTGACGGCGTCGCCGGCCGAGGCCTCCCGCACCGGCCCGGCCGGCGTCTCGATGGCGGCGATGGTGCCGGGCACGCCGGCGGGGAGCACCACCACGTCGTCGCCGGTGCGCAGCACGCCGGCCACCACCTGCCCGGCCAGGCCGGGCGGGTCGCCGGGGAGCACCACCTGGACGGGGAGGCGGGCGCCGAGGGTGGGGGCCCGGTCGTCGAGCGGCACCTCCTCGAGGTAGGTGAGGAGGGGAGGGCCGTCGTACCACGGCATGTTGGCCGACGGCTCGACCACGTTGTCGCCCAGCTTGGCGGACATCGGGATGAAGGTGAGCGAGGGCTCGTCGAAGCGGTTGACGAAGGCGGTGAGCTCCTCGCAGATGCGGGTGAACACCGCCTGGTCCCAACCCACCAGGTCCATCTTGTTGACCGCCACGACCACATGAGGCAGGTGCAGCATCGACGCGATGACGGCGTGGCGGCGGGTCTGCTCGAGCACGCCGTTGCGGGCGTCGACGAGGACCACGGCCAGGTCGGCGTTGGAGGCGCCGGTGACCATGTTGCGGGTGTACTCGAAGTGGCCCGGCGTGTCGGTGAGCACGAACCGCCGGCGGGGCGTGGCGAAGTACCGGTAGGCGACGTCGATGGTGATGCCCTGGTCCCGCTCGGCCCGCAGGCCGTCGGTGAGCATGGCCAGGTGCACCCCGTCGTGGCCCCGGGCCCGGCTGGCGTGGGTGACGGCGGCGACCTGGTCCTCGAGGATGGCCTTGGCGTCCCAGAGGAGCCGGCCGATGAGGGTGCTCTTGCCGTCGTCCACCGAGCCGGCGGTGGCCACCCGCAGGAGGCCGGCGTCGGCGAGGGAGGTCAAAAATAGCCTTCCTTCTTGCGGTCCTCCATGGCCGCCTCCGAGAAGCGGTCGTCGGCGCGGGTGGCGCCCCGCTCGGTGACTCGGGTGAGGGCCAGCTCGTCGAGGATCGCCTCGACGGTGGCGGCGGTGGAGCGCACGGCGCCGGTGCACGACATGTCGCCCACGGTGCGGTAGCGGACGGTGGTCTCGAACGCCGCCTCTCCGGGGCCGGGCTGCACCTGGGGGCACACGGCGAGGAGCATGCCGTCGCGCTCGACCACCACCCGGCGGTGGGCGTAGTACATGGGCGGCAGCTCGATGCCCTCGCGGGCGATGTACTCCCACACGTCGAGCTCGGTCCAGTTGGAGATCGGGAAGACCCGCATGTTCTCGCCGGCGTTCAGGCGGCCGTTGTAGAGGTTCCACGGCTCGGGGCGCTGGCCCGAGGGATCCCACTGACCGGCCTTGTTGCGGAACGAGAACACCCGCTCCTTGGCCCGGGCCTTCTCCTCGTCGCGCCGCCCGCCGCCCAGGCAGGCGTCGAAGCCGTGGGAGGCGATGGCGTCGAGCAGGGTGACGGCCTGGTGGCGGTTCCGGCTGCCGCCGTCGTCGGTGACCCGGCCGGCGTCGATGGACGCCTGCACGGAGGCCACCACCAGGCGGTGCCCCACGCCGGCGGTGCGGCGGTCGCGGAAGTCGAGCACCTCGGGGAAGTTGTGGCCGGTGTCGACGTGCATGACCGGGAAGGGCAGGGGAGCGGGGGCGAACGCCTTCTCGGCCAGATGCAGGAGGACGGCCGAGTCCTTGCCGCCGCTGAAGAGCAGGGCGGGCCGCTCGAACTCGCCGGCCACCTCGCGCAGGACGAAGATGGCCTCCGCCTCCAGGGCGTCGAGGTGGCTGCGGGTGGTGGCCCGGAACTCGAGGTCGTCGAGGGTGGGCAGGGCGAGGGGGGTCGTGGTCATCGGGCCGCCTCCCTGCGGCGAGGTGTGGGTTCCGGCCTACGCATGGAGGCCACACTCGGTCTTGTCCTTGCCGGCCCACCGGCCGGAGCGGGGGTCCTCCCCGGGGGCCACCGGGCGGGTGCACGGCCAGCACCCCACCGACGGGTAGCCCCGCTCGGTGAGGGGGTTCACGGGCAGGCCGTGGTCGGCCACGTAGCCGGCCATGTCGTCGTCGGTCCAGGCGGCCAGCGGGTTGATCTTCACCATGTTCCGGGCCAGGTCCCAGGACACCACCGGGGCGTTGGCCCGGGTGGGCGCGTCGACCCGGCGCAGCCCGGTGATCCAGGCCGCCCTGCCGTCCAGGGCCCGTGCGAGGGGCTCGACCTTGCGCACGCCGCAGCACCCTTCCACGTCGGTCTGCCAACGGTTGTCGGGCACCACGTGGGGCTGGGGGTGGACGACGTTGAGGTTGAGGTCGTAGCGCTTGCGCAGCTCCTCGACGAACCACAGGGTCTCGGCGAAGTGGTACTGGGTGTCGAGGAACAGCACCTCGATGCCGGGGGCGGCCTTCTCGGCGATGTCGATGAGCACTGCGTCCTGGAACGAGGCGGCCAGCACCAGCCCGTCGCCGAAGCGCTCGTGGGCCCAGCGCACGGCGGCGCCGGCCGGCGACTGCTCGAGGCGGGCCGACTCGGCGGCCAGCTCGGCGAGGTCGGGGATCCCCCGGGAGACGACGCTCATGATCCGAGGCACTCCCCGGCGCCCACCTCGGCGACGTAGGGCGCCTGCTCGTCGTAGTCGACGTAGAAGGCGGGGTTGTCGTCGTAGGCGGGGAAGTGGTCGAGGTCCTCCAGCCCGGCGCCCACCGCGTCGGCCCCGCCGGAGCGGGCCAGCCACGAGGTGAACGACTCGCCGGCCTCGCGCTCGGTGGCGAAGCGCCCGATCACCCGCACCGTGGCCATGCCCACCGCCTTGGCGGGAAGCTTCACCACCTTGCGGCCGAACTCGATGGTCTCCATGCCGACGTGGCCGCCCAGCAGCATCTGGTAGCCGGGCGCCGACCGCTTGTGGGCCCGCCGCTCCATGCCCACGAAGCCGATGTCGGCCACGTGGTGCTGGCCGCAGGAGTTGGTGCAGCCGGAGATGTTGATGCGCACGCCGCCCACGTCGGCCAGGCCGGCCTCCTCGAGGGCGGCGCCGATGGCGTCGGCCAGGCCCCGCGACTGGGTGACCGCCAGGTTGCAGGTGTCGGCGCCGGGGCAGCTGACGACGTCGCGGGCCAGCTCGGCACCGGGCTCGGCCATGCCGATGGCCTCGAGGCGCTGGTACAGGGCCGGCAGCTGCTCCTCGGTGAGGCCGCGGAACACGAAGTTCTGCCGGTTGGTGACCCGGACCTCGACCCCCAGCTCGCGCTGGAGGGAGGCGACGGCCCGGAACTGGTCGGAGGTGACGTCGCCCAGACGGGCGTAGGCGTAGGCCGACACGGTGCCCTTGGCGTTGCCCCGCACCACGTTGGCGTCGTCCCAGCGGCCGTAGGGGTCGGAGCGCTTGAACACCACGTTGGTGCCCCAGCCCATGGCGGTGGGGCTCACGGCCGACGACGTGCCGGCGGGGGCGTCGCCGTGCTCGGCCACGTAGGCCGGCAGCTGCCCCGACCAGGTGGTGGCGCCCAGCAGCATGCGGCGCTCCTTGAGGATGCGCCGGCGCACCTCGTCGGGCCCGAGGGTGTCGAGCAGCCACTTCATGCGGGCCCGGAGCTTGTTCTCCCGGTTGCCGTAGTGGTCGAAGGTGCGGAGGGTGGCCTCGATGGTGGGGATGAGGTCCTCGCGGGAGGTGAAGTCCTCCAGGGCGACGGCGGCGTGGGGGTTGGCGCCCAGGCCGCCGGCGAAGAACACCCGGAAGCCGGCCTCGACGGTGCCGTCGGCGTTGGGCCGGTTGACGGCGATGACCCCCACGTCGTTGAACATGGCCTGGCCGCAGTCGGTGACGCAGCCGGAGAAGTTGATCTTGAACTTCCGGGGGAGGCGCTGGGCGTAGGGGTTGCGCAGGAAGTGGCGGTAGGTGGCCTCGGCCCACGGGCTGATGTCGAGCACCTCGTAGGGGCAGGCGCCGGCCAGGTGGCAGCCGGTGACGTTGCGCACGGTGTCGCCGCACGCCTCCCGGGTGGTGAGGCCGACGACGGCGAGGTCGCGCAGCACGTCGGGGATCCGCTCCAGCTGGACGTAGTGGAACTGGATGTTCTGGCGGGTGGTGATGTGGCCCCAGCCCCGGGAGTACGTGTCGGCCAGGTGGGCGAGGGTGTCGAGCTGCTCGGGGCGAAGGGACCCGTAGGGGATCTTGACCCGTACCATCTGGTTGTGCCCGCCCTGGCGCTGGCCGTAGATGCCGTTGTTGAGCCGGAAGATCCGGAAGCGGTCCTCCTCCAGGTCGCCGGCGAGGTACTGCGCGAGCATGCGTTCGAACTTCTCGATGTCGGCCAGGGCGGCCGGGCTGATGGCGCCCGGGCCCACTTCCACGTCGATCGTCTGGCTCATGTGCGGGACCTCCCCCGAACGGCTCGGGCCAGCGTAACCCGAAAATCCGAAAACCCGATCGGATTTCTCAACATTACCCGCTCGGACGCCGGCGGCCAACCGGACGCCGCGCTGTGACCCGGGCCGCGGCGGTCGCCCTCGCGGCGGTCCTGCTCGCCGCCTGCTCCGGCGGGAAGCCGCCGGCCACGCCGACCACCACCACGACCCCCGCCCGCGATGCGGCGTCCCTCGGCTTCGGCGAGGTCGCCTTCCGGATCCGCCCCGCGGACCGGGGGACGGCGGCCCAGTTCTGCGCCCTGCTGGCCGACACGCCGCGGCAGCGGGCCCAGGGGCTCATGGGCCGGCGGGACCTGGCGGGCTACGACGCCATGGTCTTCCGCTTCCCGGCCGACACGACCGGCGAGTTCTACATGCGCGACGTGCCGGTCCCGCTCAGCATCGCCTGGTTCGCGGCCGACGGCCGGTTCGTGACGGCCACCGACATGGCGCCGTGCGCGGACCGGGAGGGGTGCCCCACCTACGGCGCCGGCGCCCCCTACCGGCTGGCGGTCGAGGTGCTCCAGGGCGGACTCGCCCGGTTGGGCGCCGGGCCCGGCTCGGTGCTCACCGTCGGCGGGGGCTGCAAAACCTGAGTTAACGGATCGGAGTTGTCGACAAGGGCGGCGACGCGGTACGGTCTTTCTCAACCGGATCAGTTGGAAAGGCGAACTGCAATGCGAACCCGTGTCACGGCCCTGCTGGCGGCCCTCGTCCTGCTCGCCCTGGCCGCCTGCGGCGGCAGCTCCGACAAGGCCAGCTCGACGCCCACCTCGGGTGCGGGAGCGGCGCTGCCCGCCGCCCAGCTCTCGCTCGTCGCCTACTCCACGCCGCAGGACGCGTACGCCCAGATCATCGAGGCGTTCCAGAAGACTCCCGAAGGCAAGAACATCACCTTCACCACCTCGTTCGGCGGGTCGGGCGACCAGAGCCGGGCCGTGGCCTCGGGGCTGGCGGCCGACGTGGTGGCCTTCTCCCTCGAGCCCGACATGACCCGGCTGGTGAAGGCCGGCCTGGTGGCCCCCGACTGGAACGCCGGCCCGCACAAGGGCATCGTCACCGACTCGGTCGTGGCCCTCGTGGTGAAGCAGGGCAACCCGAAGGGCATCAAGGGCTGGGCCGACCTGGTGAAGCCCGGCGTCGAGGTCATCACCCCGAACCCCTTCACGTCGGGGGGCGCCCGGTGGAACGTCATGGCCGCCTACGGGTCGGCCAGCGCCAAGGGCGCCGACCAGGCGGCCGGCGTCGCCTACCTCGAGAAGCTGTTCGCCAACGTCCCCGTGCAGGACGACAGCGCCCGCAAGGCCCTCCAGACCTTCGTGGGCCCCCCCGGCAAGGGTGACGTGATGCTGGCCTACGAGAACGAGGCGATCTTCGCCAAGGACCTGAAGCACCAGCCCATCGACTACGTGGTGCCCGACGACACCATCCTCATCGAGAACCCGGTGGCCGTGACGTCGTCGTCGAAGTACCCGCAGCAGGCCAAGGCCTTCGTCGACTTCCTCCAGGGCCCCGCCGCCCAGGCCATCTTCGCCAAGAACGGCTACCGCCCGGTCGCCCCGGCCGGCAAGTCGCCCTACGCCTTCCCGCAGCCGTCCGGCCTGTTCACCATCGCCGACTTCGGCGGCTGGTCCGATGTCACCAAGAAGTTCTTCGACCCCGCCGGCAGCGTGATGGCCGACGTCGAGCACAAGGTCGGGGTCTCGGTTGGCTAGCACGGTCCTCGGGCGCGCCGAGGGGCGCGCCCGCGTGGTCGGGGCCGGCTCCGGGACGCTGCTCGGGGCCGGTCTGGCCACGACGTGGCTGAGCCTGCTGGTGTTGCTCCCGCTGGGCGCCGTGGTGTGGCGGGCGGGGGAGGGGGGCCTCGGCCGGTTCTGGGAGGCGGTCAGCACGCCGGAGGCGGCGGCGGCAATCCGCCTCACCGTGGGTGCCTCGGCCCTGGTGGCGCTGGTGAACGTCGTGTTCGGCACCCTCATCGCCTGGGTGCTGGTGCGCGACCGCTTCTTCGGCCAGCGGGTCGTGGAGGCCCTGATCGACCTGCCCTTCGCCCTGCCCACCATCGTCGCCGGCCTCGTCCTGCTGGCCCTGTACGGGCCGGGGAGCCCGGTGGGCCTCAGCCTCGCCTACACCCGCGCCGGCGTGGTGGTGGCGCTGCTGTTCGTCACCCTGCCGTTCGTCGTCCGCACCGTGCAGCCGGTGCTGCTCGAGCTGGACCGGGACATGGAGGATGCCGCCGCGTCCCTCGGGGCCGGGCGCCTCACCACGTTCCGGCGCATCGTGCTGCCGAACCTGCTGCCGGCCATCTCGGCCGGCACCGCCCTGGCGTTCGCGCGGGCGATGAGCGAGTTCGGATCCACCGTCCTCATCTCCGGCAACCTGCCGTTCCGCACCCAGGTCGCGGCCGTCCACATCTTCGGGCAGATCGAGACCGACAACACCACCGGCGCGGCGGCGGTGGCCACCGTGCTGCTGATCGTGGCGGTCGTGGTGCTGGCCGGGCTCGAGGCCCTCCAGCGGTGGGCGGCCCGCCGTGCGTAGGTCGTCGCCGCTGGCCCTCCGCGTGGTCGCCCTCGTCTACCTCACGTTCCTGCTCGTGCTGCCGGTGGGGCTGGTGTTCTGGCGCACCTTCCAGCACGGGGCCGGGCCGGTGGTCGACGCCCTCACCCGGCCGGCGGTGCTCCACGCCTTCCGGGTCACCGCGGTGGTGGCGGCCTGGACGGTCGCCCTCAACACCGTCTTCGGCGTGGGCGTGGCCCTGCTCATCGTGCGCGGGCGCTTCCCCGGCAGACGGGCCCTCGACGCCGCCGTCGACCTGCCGCTGGCCGTCTCGCCGGTGGTGGTGGGCCTGGCCCTGATCCTGGTCTACGGCCGCTTCGAGCCCATCGGCGGGTGGCTGGAGACCCATGGGCTGCAAATCATCTTCGCCGTGCCGGGCATGGTGCTGGCCACCGTGTTCGTCTCGCTGCCCCTGGTGGTGCGGGAGGTGGCGCCGGTGCTGGCTGAGATCGGCACCGAGCAGGAGCAGGCGGCGTGGACGCTCGGCGCCGGCCCGGTCCAGACCTTCCGGCGCATCACCCTCCCGGCCATCCGGTGGGCGCTGGCCTACGGGATGGTGCTCACCCTGGCCCGGGCCCTCGGCGAGTTCGGGGCCGTGGCCGTCGTGTCCGGACGGCTGGTCGGCCGCACGCAGACGGCCACGCTGGTCGTCGACCAGAGCTTCCAGAACTTCGACCAGCCCACCGCCTACGCGGTGTCGGTGGCGCTGGCGTCGGTGGCGATCGTGGTCCTCGTGGTCGTCAACATCCTGCGATCCAGGGAGCAGTCCAGAGCATGAGCATCCGCGTCAGCCACGTCACCAAGCGCTTCGGCGCCTTCGTCGCCCTCGACGACGTGTCGGTGGACATCCCGGTCGGGTCGCTCACCGCCCTGCTCGGGCCCAGCGGCGGCGGCAAGTCCACGCTCCTGCGGGTCATCGCCGGCCTGGAGCGGCCCGACGAGGGCACGGTCGAGATCGCCGGCACCGACGCCACCGGGCTGCCCCCCCAGCGCCGGAACGTGGGTTTCGTGTTCCAGCACTACGCCGCCTTCAAGCACCTGAGCGTGCGCCGCAACGTGGCCTTCGGCCTGGAGATCCGCAAGCGCCCCAAGGACGTCGTGCGCCGGCGGGTCGACGAGCTGCTCCAGCTGGTGCACCTCGAGCAGTTCGCCGACCGCCTGCCGTCGCAGCTGTCGGGGGGCCAGCGCCAGCGCATGGCCCTGGCCCGGGCCTTGGCCGTGGAGCCCGACGTGCTGCTCCTCGACGAGCCCTTCGGCGCCCTCGACGCCCAGGTCCGCCGGGAGCTGCGCGACTGGCTGCGCCGGCTGCACGACGAGGTCGACGTCACCACCGTCTTCGTCACCCACGACCAGGAGGAGGCCATGGACGTGGCCGACGAGATCGTCGTGATCAACAACGGCGTGGTGGAGCAGATCGGATCGCCCGACGAGCTGTACGACCGGCCGGCCAGCGAGTTCGTGATGAGCTTCCTCGGGCCGGTCACCAGCCTCGGCGGCGTCCTCGTGCGCCCCCACGACCTGGAGCTGCTCGCCTCGCCCGACGCCCGCACGGTGCCCGCCACCGTGGCCCGCCTCACCCGCCTGGGCTTCGAGGTCCGGGCCGACCTGGAGGCCGGCGGCCAGCCCCTGTGGGTCCAGCTCACCAGGGCCGAGGCCGACCGCCTCGGCCTGCACCCGGGGGCCGGCGTCCACGTCCGCACCGTGGCCCCAGACGCCGCGCCCGTCGCCGCACCGGCTGGGTAGTGCCCAGCCGTCCCCGGCATGATGGGGCCGTGCGGGTCTCGGCGCGGGTCGACTACGCGGTGCGGGCGCTGGCCGAGCTGGCGGCCGCCGGCGACGGGCCGGTGAAGGGCGACGTCATCGCCACTCGCCAGGGCGTGCCCGTGCACTTCCTCGAGAACATCCTGGCCGACCTGCGCCGGGCCGGCATGGTGGGCAGCCAGCGGGGCTCGGTGGGCGGCTACTGGCTGGCCGTGCCGGCGGAGTCGGTCACGGTGGCCGACGTGGTCCGCACGGTGGAGGGCCCGCTGGCCGACGTGCGGGGCGGCCCCCTGGAGGACCTCGACTATCCCGGCCCCGCCGCCTCCCTCCGGGAGGTGTGGGTCGCCACGAGGGCCAGCCTGCGGGCCGTGCTCGAGCAGGTCACGATCGCCGACGTGGCCGGGGGCCACCTCCCCGAGGTCGTCCACAAGCTGACCGAGGCGGCCGACGCCTGGGTCCGCCGCACCACCACCTGACACTGATGTCGCCGGAACGACACGGTCGCCGTGTCGTTCCGGCGACATGACGGAATAGGTGGGTGTTGGAGCGGTCGAGGAGGCAGCCATGGACCACAGCCAGCACCAGCAGCACGGGGGCCACGGCGACCACGCCGAGGTCTTCCGCCGCCGCTTCTGGATCTCCCTCGTCCTCACCGTGCCGGTGGTCGCGTACAGCCACATGCTGGCGTCGCTGACCGGTTGGATGGCGCCCGGCTTCGAGTCCCTGCGTTGGGTACCCCCGGTGTTCGGGACCCTCGTCTTCCTCGTGGGCGGCCCCGTCTTCCTCGCCGGCGGCCTCGACGAGGCCCGCCGGCGGCGGCCGGGGATGATGCTGCTGATCTCCCTCGGCCTGCTCGTGGCGTTCGGGGCGTCGCTGGCCACCACCCTGGGGCTACTCGACGTCGACCTGTGGCCGGAGCTGGCCACCCTGGTCACGATCATGCTCCTCGGCCACTGGCTGGAGATGCGGGCCCTCGGCCAGGCCAGCGGCGCCCTCGAGGCGCTGGCCGCCCTGCTGCCCGACGAGGCGGAGCGCCTCACGCCCGGTGGCACCGAGGTCGTGCCGCTGCACGACCTGCGGGTCGGCGACGTCGTCCTCGTGCGGCCCGGCGCCCGGGTCCCCGCCGACGGGCGGGTGGTGGAGGGGGACGGCGAGGTGGACGAGTCCACCATCACCGGCGAGTCCCGTCCCGTCCCGAAGAGCCCGGGCGACCGCGTGGTGGCCGGCACGGTCGCCGCCGGCGCCTCCCTGCGGGTCGAGGTCGACGCCGTGGGCGAGGCCACCGCCCTGGCCGGCATCCAGCGCCTGGTGGCCGAGGCCCAGGCGTCCGGCTCGCGGGCCCAGGCCCTGGCCGACCGGGCCGCCGCCGCCCTGTTCTACGTGGCGCTGGCCGCCGGCGCCGCCACCTTCGTGACGTGGGCTCTCCTCGGCCGCACGTCGGAGGCCGTGGAGCGCACCGTCACCGTGCTGGTGATCGCCTGCCCCCATGCCCTCGGGCTGGCCATCCCGCTGGTCATCAGCATCTCCACCTCCATCGCCGCCCGGTCCGGGATCCTGGTGAAGGACCGCCTCGCCCTCGAGCGGATGCGGACGGTCGACGCCGTGCTGTTCGACAAGACCGGCACCCTCACCAAGGGGGCGCACGCCGTCACCGGAGTCGCCGGCGACGGATGGTCCGAGGAGGCGGTCCTGGCCCTCGCCGCCGCCGTGGAGGCCGACTCCGAGCACCCGCTGGCGCGGGCGGTGGTCGTGCACGCCCGGTCGGCCGGCGCCGTGGCGGGGCGGGCCACCGGCTTCCGGGCCCTTCCGGGCCGGGGCGTCGAGGCCACCGTCGACGGCGCGCCGGCGGCGGTGGGCGGGCCGGCGCTGCTCCGGCACCTCCGGCTGGCCGAGCCGGAAGGGCTGGCCGGTGCCGCCGGGCGGTGGCGGGAGCGGGGCGCTGCGGTTCTCTGGGTCGTCCGGGACGGCACGGTCGTGGGTGCCCTGGCCCTCGAGGACGAGGTGCGGCCCGAGTCGGCCGAGGCCGTCGACGCCCTGCACCGCCTGGGCATCCGGGTCGTCATGATCACCGGCGACGCCCGCCAGGTGGCCGACGCGGTGGCCGCCGACCTGGGTATCGACGAGGTGCTGGCCGAGGTCCTGCCCGAGGACAAGGATGCGGCGGTGGCCGCCCTCCAGGAGCGCGGCCTGCGGGTCGCCATGGTCGGCGACGGCGTCAACGACGCCCCCGCCCTCGCCCGGGCCGACGTCGGTATCGCCATCGGCGCCGGCACCGACGTGGCCGTGGAGTCGGCCGGCGTGGTGCTGGCGTCGTCGGACCCGAGGGCCGTCACGGGCGTGGTCCGGCTCTCCCGGGCCAGCTACCGCAAGATGCTCCAGAACCTGGCGTGGGGCGCCGGCTACAACCTGGCCGCCATCCCTGTGGCGGCCGGCGCCCTGGTGTGGGCGGGGATCAGCCTCTCGCCCGCAGTGGCGGCGGTGCTGATGAGCGCCTCCACCATCGTGGTGGCGCTCAACGCCCAGGGCCTGCGCCGGCTCGACCTGCGCCTCGACGCCGTGCCGGCACCGGCGCCGGTCCGCCGCCGCTCCGATGACCGCAGCAGCATTCCCGCTGCCGCCGTGCAGGGACGGTGAGGCTCAGTCCTTGGCCGAGCGGACCCGCTCGACCACCTTGGGCATGCGCCGGCCGACGTCGGTGGGCGCCGTGGGGTCGGCGTTTCCTTTGCGGCCGCCGAGGGGCGAGTCGAGGTGGAACAGCGACGGCAGGGCGCCCTGGTGGGCCAGGGGCGAGAACAGGTCGGACGCCACGAAGCGGGCGCTGATCTCGTCGAGCACGGCGCGGCTGGGCACGTGGCGCTTGTTGAAGAAGTGCTCGACGTAGACGTAGTCGTCGGCCACACCCTGGTCGGAGAGGGCGGCCGCCATGTCCTCGCACATGGCCCCGTTCCCGCACAGCTCGTACCGGGTGCCGCCGAGGGTGGTGAGGAGGGGCGGCACCGACTCGGTGATGCGGCCCCGCAGCCCGGTCCAGCCGGCCGGCGGCTGGGACAGGGTGACGTGCCAGGAGAAGTTGGGATGGCGGGCGGCCAGCTCGGCGAACTCCTCGACCAGGCAGATGTCGTCGGCCAGCCGCAGGCCCCAGTAGAGCGTGATGTCGCGCTCCCAGCCGCCCTCGAGGAGGACCCGGGCCAGGGAGTGGAAGGGGCTGACGCCCACGCCGGTGGCCATGAGCACCAGGTGCCGGTCGTCGTCCTTCGGGATCATCGAGTGCCCGGTGGGCGCTCGGAAGTCGATGCGCTCGCCCGGCACGCACGACCCGAGGTAGCGGGAGACCGGGCCGTTGCGCACCACCCGGACCAGCAGCTCGAAGCGGCCGTCGTCGGTGGGCGGGGAGAAGATGCAGTAGGGGCTGCGGGCGTAGCCGATGCCCTCGACGTGGTGCTCCACGCCGATGAACTGGCCGGGCACGAACTCGAACGGCTCGCCGTCGTCGGTGCGAAGCCCGATGTGCACGGTGCCCGTCGACGTGAGCGGCCGCACCCACTCGACCACGGCGGGGCGGTTGTAGCGACGGGTCTGGCTCCAGCCGCCGCGCACTTCGGCCTCGGCGCCGTCGGCGGCCGTGAGGCGGCCGGGGAGGCGCCAGTCCCGGATCGGCTCGGCGAGGGCGGCCCGCAGCTCCGCGTCGGGCTCGCCGGCCGCCGCTGCCCTGGGAACCCGCCTAAGTTCGGTCATCGCCTTCCGAAATTCTACAGTCCTCGACGCAGAAAATGCGCCGATGATCGAGAGGAGCTTCGATGTCGGAGCGGGTGCGAGGGGTGGTGGCCGCCGCCAAGGGGCAGCCGGTCACGGTCGAGACGATCGTCGTCCCCGACCCCGGACCGGGCGAGGCGGTGGTGGCCGTACAGGCCTGCGGCGTGTGCCACACCGACCTGCACTACCGGGAGGGCGGGATCAACGACGACTTCCCGTTCCTCCTCGGGCACGAGGCGGCGGGCGTGGTGGACCGGGTCGGCGACGACGTCAGCGGGCTCGAGGCCGGCGACTACGTCGTGATCGCCTGGCGGGCCCCGTGCGGCGAGTGCCGCTCCTGCCTGCGCGGCCGGCCGTGGTACTGCTTCGCCAGCCGCAACGCCGCCCAGCCCATGACCCTGCTCGACGGCACCCCGCTCTCTCCAGCCCTCGGCATCGGCGCCTTCTGCGACAAGACCCTTGTGGCCGCCGGCCAGTGCGTGAAGGTCGACCGCCGGGCCCGGCCAGAGGCCGCCGGCCTCATCGGCTGCGGCGTGATGGCCGGCTTCGGGGCGGCGGTGAACACCGGCGGCGTCTCGTTGGGCGACACGGTGGCGGTCATCGGCTGCGGCGGGGTGGGGAACGCGGCGGTCGCCGGGGCGTCAATCGCCGGCGCCCGCAAGGTGATCGCCGTCGACATCGACCCCCGGAAGCTGGAGGCGGCCCGCCGCTTCGGCGCCACCGACACCGTCGACGCCACGGCCGGCGACCCGGTGGCGGCCGTGCGGGCGCTCACCGACGGCGTCGGCGCCGACGTGGTGATCGAGGCCGTCGGCCGGCCCGACACGTGGCGCCAGGGGTTCTCGATGCGCGACCTGGCCGGCATCCTGGTGCAGGTGGGCGTGCCGACCCCCGACATGACCCTCGAGCTGCCGCTCATCGACCTGTTCAGCCGGGGCGGGGCCCTCAAGTCGTCGTGGTACGGCGACTGCCTGCCATCCCGCGACTTCCCGCGCATCGTCGACCTCTACCTCCGCGGCCGCTTCGACCTCGACGGCTTCGTCAGCGAGACCATCGGCCTCGGCCACGTGGAGAAGGCGTTCGAGCGCATGCACGGCGGCGACGTGCTGCGGTCGGTGGTGGTGATCGACTGACATGCGAACCGCGGCGAAATTCGCCGCGGTTCGCATGTCAGTGCGTCAGAGGGGGGCGGGGGAGTAGACGTTCATCCCTCCGTCGCGGAGGAAGCCGACGAGGGTGATGTTCGCCCGCCGGGCGGTGGCCACCGCCAGCGACGACGGGCCGCTCACCGCCGCCACCAGCCCGAAACCGGCGGCCCACGCCTTCTGCACCATCTCGAACGACGCCCGGCCGCTCACGAACAGGCCGGCGCCGGCCGCCGGCAGGAGGCCGTCGAGCAGCAGGCGGCCCACCACCTTGTCGACGGCGTTGTGGCGGCCGATGTCCTCGCGCACCACGCCGACCTCGCCCGTGCGGGGGTCGAACGAGGCAGCGGCGTGGACCGAGCCGGTGGCGGCGAACAGGGCCTGGAGGGGCCGCACCCGGGCGGGGAGGCCGGCGAGGACGTCGGAGTCGAGGGCGGCCGGGGCGGCGAGGGGGACCAGTCGCTCGGTGAGGGCGTCGATCGCCAGGCTGCCGCACAGGCCGCAGGCCGACGTGCCTCCCACCAGGCGGGGTGCCGGCGTCGGGGCGGCGCCGTCGGTGCCCACCTCGACCACGTTGAACTCGGTGTCGACGGCGGAGCCGGTGGCGCAGTAGCGCACCTGCCGGACGGCTGCCCCGCCCAGCAGCCCGTCGGCGTGCAGGAAGCCGGTCGCCAGCTCGAAGTCGTGGCCGGGCGTGCGCATGGTGGTGGTCACCAGCCGGCCGTCGAGGCGGATCTCGAGGGGCTCCTCCACGATGACGTCGTCGGGCCCGACGCCCCGCAAGCCGCGCCGGACGAGCACCTGCTCGGTCCGGCCGCGCGCCATCCCGGAACCGTAGCGGCCCGGGTTCCGATAACTGCGAGGGTCCGGATACCTTTGCCAGCGTGGACGACGCAGCGGTGATCGACGGGTTCTTGCGGCAGGGGGCGAAGCGGGGGTTCGGCCCGACGCTTCACATCGAGGGCGACGCCCTCATGCTCCACGGCTGGTGGCACACCGCTTACCGGGTGACCGACGAGGTCATCGCCGTGCGCAACGAGGAGCCCCGGGAGGAGGCGCCGGTGCTCGACGACCTGATCGCCGCCCTGGAGGCGAAGGGGCTGTTGCGGGTAGCCATCGACCCCCCGCTCATCCAGCCCATCACCTACACCGAGCTGTCCCTCGGCCAGGTGTCGTGGGCGCTCTGGGCGCCCGACCCGGACACCGGGCAGCGGGCCCTGGAGGCCAAGGCGGGGGAGGAGACGTTCCTCTCCGACAACCCGTTCCAGGAGGCCGACTGGACGGCGGAGCTGGGCGGTGCCCGCCGGGTGGCGGGGCTGCCCACCGCCCTGGTGCTCACCGTCGGCGTCGAGCAGGAGCAGGCCGAGGCCCTCGGTGCCGCCCTCGGCGACTGCCGCATGGAGATCCGCACCTTCGAGGAGTTCCCGCCCAGCAGCTGCGGCGCCTTGATCCCCGGCGCCATCGTGGTCGACGCCACCGGCGACCGCGGTCGGGAGTTCATCATGGAGCTGCGCACGGAGGCCTGCGGGCGGTTCATCCCGGTGGCCGCCCTCACCGACAGCGCCGGCCCCCCGCCGGGCGCCGACGAGGTGCTCCACCCGGCGGCGCCGCCCGCCGCGTGGGTGCCAGTGGTGCGGTCGCTCCTCCCGTGATGCGGCCCGCCGTCCGTAGCGACGACTGCCGCATCGGCGAGCCCGGGGAGCCCGACTTCCACGTGGTGCGGGTGGGCCGGGCGGACGTGCTGGTCGCCCGGCTCCCCGACGGGCGGCCGGTGGCCTTCTCGGCCGAGTGCCCCCACCAGGCCACCCCGCTCGAGGGCGCCACGTTCTGGGAGGGCCAGCTGCGGTGCGCCCGCCACCTCTACCTGTACGACGTCCACACCGGCGAGAACGTCCTCCCCACCCGCGACGCCTCCTCCGAGTCGCTGGTGCGCCTGAAGCCGGGCTACCTGCCCGTGTACCGCACCGAGGAGCGCGACGGGTGGATCTGGGTGGCCGACGCCCCCGAGCCTCCGCCGCCCGGGTGGGACCAGGCTGCCCACCGGGTGGTCGCCACCCCGCCGCCGCCACCCGAGCCCGAGCCCGTCCCCGCCGGGCCGCAGACGGTGCACCTCCGGGTCGGCGAGCAGCACGAGGTCGTCCTGGCCACCACTCCCCGGCCGGCCCACCTGTGGCGCTCTGCGGTGTCGGGGGGCGGCGTCGCCATCGTGTCGGAGGGATTCGCTCCCGACCAGCCGCCCCGGCACGTGGCCCGGCTGGCGGCCCGGGCGCCGGGGCAGGCCGAGGTCACCTTCAGCTACGGCACGCCGTGGAGCCCCGAGCCGGTGGAGTCCCGCACGTTCGTGGTGGTGGTGCGCGACTGACCATCGACCGCCCGTACCGCGTCCGGCCGGCGGCGGTGGCCGACGTGGCCGGTCTGCTGGCGCTGCTGGAGCGCGTGGCCGCCGAGGGCCGCTGGATCGCCACCGAGCGGGTGGACCCGGAGCGCCACCGGGCCCGCATGCTGGCCGCCCTCGACGACCCGCACGAGGCGCAGTTCGTGGCCGAGGCCGGAGGCGACCTGGTCGGGCAGCTCGGGATGACGGTGCGGGCCTACGGCGTCGCCGACCTCGGGATGCACGTGGCGCCGGAGTGGCGCCGGCGGGGCGTGGGCAGCGCCCTGCTGGGCGCCGGCCTGGACTGGGCGGCCGGCGCCGGCGCCCACAAGGCCGCCCTCCAGGTGTGGCCCCACAACGAGGCGGCCATCGCCCTCTACCGCACGTTCGGCTTCGTGGAGGAGGGCGTCCTCCGGCGCCACTACCGGCGGCGCAGCGGGGAGCTGTGGGACGCCGTCGTCATGGGGCTCCACCTGCCCGAGCGCCCGCCGGCCTGAGGTCACTCCGAACGCAGGACGTCGGCCGGCCGGATGCGGGCGGCGGCCAGCGCCGGACCGGCGGCGACCGCGTTGGCGACAGCGACGGCGCCCGCCACGAGGACCGCGACCGCCGCCCAGGGCACGGCCGGGCGCACGACGACACCGACCTGCCCGGCGATGAGGCCCCATGCCCACCAGCCCGCCACGATGCCGGCGGGCACGCCGACCAGGAGGGCGGCGAGCACGATCGTCGTGGCCTGCCACCCGATCACCCAGGACACCTGCCTCGTGACCAGGCCGAGCGACTTGAGCACAGCCAGCTCGCGGCGGCGGCGTCTGGTCACGGTGACGAGGAGGTAGGCGAGGGTCACCACGCCGACGACGGCGGTGAGCCCGGCCAGCACCTGCGGGAGGGAGCGGACCTCGCCGAAGTTGACGACGTCCGTAGGCGTCTCGGGTTCCCGGATGGTGAAGCCGAGGGACCGGCCGAGGGTGTCCTGCAGGCGGGCGATGGCCTGCGCACGGGGGGCGCCGGGGCGGAAGCGCACGAAGACGTCGCCGGGGGGCGGGGCCTCGAAGCCGGGCCGCGCCGCGTCGAGGAAGGCGTCCAGGCCCTCACGCGTGACGACGCCGCCTCGTCCGAGCTGCTCCCGCTCGCTCAGCGCCGGGAGCACAGCCTGGCCGACGACGCGCATCGTCCTCGGTCCGGTGACACCCTGGACCGCCAGCGGCACGGTCTGGCCGAGGTGGACATGCAGGTCGGCGAGCGTCTGCGCCCCGAGGGCGATCTCGTCGGCGCGTTCCGGCCGCCGGCCGCCGACCACCGCCACCGCCGACCGTGGGCCGCCGTCGAAGAGGGCCAGGGCGTCGAAGTTCGTATGCCCCGAGGTCATCGGGACCCCGGTCTCGGCGACGACGGCCGAGGCGACGGCCCGGTCCCTGCGCAGGGCGGCCGCGACGGGCCGGGCGTCGGCGAAGTCGCCGACCTGGCGGGCGTGGGCGTCGAAGGTGATCCCGTACAGCGACGGGGTGGCGAGCAGGCGTCCGAGGCTGGAGCTGAACGTCGCGGCCGTCGCCAACGCACCGATGGCCACGGCAGCGGCCAGGACGGTGGCTCGCACCGGGACGGCCGTGCGACCCCGTCCCCGCTCGAGGGCCAGCCGGAGGCCGGTCGTGAGGACGAGGGGAAGTCCGGCGTCCGTCGCCGCTCGAACGAGGTGCGACCGGCGGTTGCCGGCGGCCGCCTCCGATGCCCGGCGGCCCGCCCCCGCCAGCACGCGAACGCCGACGCCGACGCCGAGCGCCGTCACGAGCAGGGCAGCCCCGGCGGCACCGGACCCCACGGCCAGGACGTCGACCGACAGCCCGGGACGGGGCTCCGCCGCCCTCACCGTGCCAAGGGGGAAGAGCGGCGACGACAGGACACTGAACAGCGCGGCGCCCGCCGCGCCGGCGACCGCCATGGCCCCGACGCGCACGGCCGACGAGGCGGCCAGCTGGCCCGACGTCATCCCCAGGGCCCGCCACACGGCGAGCTCGGTTGCCTCCACGGCCGCCCGTCTGGCGAGGAGCTGCGCCAGGACGAGGGCGGCGACCAGTCCGACGACCGCGGCGGTGAGCCACAGCGCCATGGCCTGGAAATGGAACGACCGCTCGATCGGCGCCGTCTGGGTGGCGAGCAGGGACGTCCCGACGGGAACGGCGACCGCCCGCTGGAGGTTCGCCTCGAACATCTGGCTGGCCCGGGCGCCGTGGCGCAGCCGCACGCTCACTCGCTCGCCGGCACCGTCGCCCGTCAGGGGAAGTGCCGTTGGGCCGCCAGCGAAGGCCGGCGAGACGAAGGCCGCCGGCAGCGCTCCGGCGCTCATCGGCGGGAATTCGCCGGGGAGGGCCTCGATCCCGACGACGTGCATCGGGACGCTGGGTACCGGACCGCCGGGTGGAAGGTGCAGCACGAGCCGGCTGCCGACGTGCAGGTGGCGCTGCCGGGCGAACAGGAAGCCGACCGCGATCTCGTCGGCCGAGCCGGCGCGCGGCAGGCGGCCGGCGAGCAGCCTCGGCCGGTTCAGCGGCGGCTGGCGACCGCCGGGAAGGACCAGCGGTACGACGCCTGGCTGCGTCGGGGCGAGGAGCTGCTCCGTGGACGTCTCGACGACGTCGGGCATCCGCCCGATCAGGCCGTCGTCGTGCAGCCCGCCGGTCAGGTAGACGTACAGGTCCGGCGCCCGCTGGGCGTGCAGGAAGCGCTGGTAGGCGCTGTCCGTGCGGCGGGCGCCGGCGGCCAGCGCGATGGCCGCGCCGCCGGACAGCGCCACGAGCAGCGCCAGCACCGACCACGACCGCCACTGCCGCCGGAGGTCGGTGCGCATGTGCAGCCACACCGCACCCACTCCGCCCATCTTCCCGCCGCCGGGACATCCGCAACCGTGCGTCCGTCCCGGTGCGGGCCGGCCACCCGCCTGGCTAGCGTCCGGTGGTGTGGGCGGCGCTCGTCCCGGGCGTGAGGCGGGCCGCCTCGAGGTCCTCGGCGGTGTTCAGGTTGAACAGCTCGCCGCCCTCGACGGGTACGGGCTCGACGTCGAGGGCCAGCAGGAGGGACGTCATCCGCCGCACGCCGCGGGCCGACAGCTTCCGACACGCCTCCAGGGCGGCCTGGCGGGGGTACCGGGCGCACAGCGGCTGGAGGCGGTCGTCCCGGGCCGCAACCGCGCGGCCCGGCGGGGCCGCCGCCAGCCGGTCGAGCACGGGTCCGGCGAAGGGGATGTCGCAGGCCAGCACCAGCACGTCGTCGGTGTCGACCGCCTCGAGCCCGGTCATGAGGGCGTTCATCGGCCCGCGCACACCCCGCCGGTCCAGCACCACCCGCACCCCCAGCGCCGGCAGCGGCACCTCGGGGCGGGACACGACGACCACCGGATCGCACCGCCGCGCCAGCTGCTCGACGGCCCGCTCGGCCAGGGTGCGCCCACGGACCACCACGGTGGCCTTGGGCCGCCCCAGCCGGCTGCCCCGGCCGCCGGCCAGCACCAGCCCGGCGAGCGCTGCCATGGGTCCGACCGTAGCGCCCGCACCCGCCGAACCCGGGGATCCCGAGTACATTGGGTGCGGTTTCCGCACCCTATGTACTCGGGACCGGGGGCGGGGCCAGCGTGACGTCGACCGAGAACGCCTCTGCCTCCTCGGTGCGGAGGTCGGCGACCGAGCCGGCCTCGCGCAGGTCGGCCTCGGCGGCCCGCAGGGCGGCCAGCCGGGCCGGCGTGTCGTGAACGACGACGGTGTCGACGGCCGCCCGCTGGGAGAGCTTGGCCTCGCTCTTGGCCTTGCGGACGGCCCGGAGGACCTCCCCGGCGACCTCGAGGACGGCCGGGTCGCCGCCGCCGGCCAGCTCGGCAGCGGTGGGCCAGGGGGCCCGGTGGACCGAGCCCTCCTGCCACCACGACCAGACCTCCTCGGTGACGAAGGGCAGGAACGGGGCCAGCAGCCGGAGGAAGGTGGACAGGGCCGCCTCCAGGGTGGCGATGGCCGAGCCGCCGCCCTCGCCGCCGCCGTAGGCCCGGTTCTTCACCAGCTCCAGGTAGTCGTCGCAGAAGGACCAGAAGAAGGCCTCGGTGCGCTCCAGGGGGCGGGCGTAGTCGTAGCCGTCGAAGGCGGCGGTGGCGTCGTCGACCAGCCGGGCCAGCCCGGCCAGCAGGGCCAGGTCGACGGGGTGCGACGCGTCGCCCTCGGTGCGGGGCAGGAACAGGACGAACTTCGACGCGTTGAGGACCTTGATGGCCAGGCGCCGGCCGTTGCGCATCTGGTTCTCGTCGAAGGCGGTGTCGGTGCCCGGCCGGCCGCTGGCCGCCCAGTAGCGGACGGCGTCGGAGCCGTACTGCTCCAGCAGCTTGATGGGCGTGACGACGTTGCCCTTCGACTTCGACATCTTCTTGCGGTCGGGGTCGAGGATCCACCCGGAGATGGCGGCGTCGGTCCACGGCAGGGCGCCGCGGTGCAGGTGGTAGCTGCGCACGACGGTGGAGAACAGCCAGGTGCGGATGATGTCGTGGCCCTGGGGCCGGACGTCGAACGGGAAGACCATCGAGAACAGCTCGTCGTCGAGGCTCCAGCGGCCGGCGATCTGGGGGGTGAGCGACGACGTGGCCCACGTGTCCATCACGTCGGGGTCGGCGGTGAAGCCGCCCGGCCGGTCGCGCTGCTCGTCGGTGTAGCCGGGCGGGACGTCGGTGGACGGGTCGATCGGCAGCGAGTCGTGGTCGGGGACGATGGGCGAGTCGAAGCGGGGCTCGCCGTCGTCGCCGACCTGGTACCAGAGGGGGAAGGGGACGCCGAAGAAGCGCTGGCGGCTGACCAGCCAGTCGCTGTTGAGGCCGTCGACCCAGTTCTCGTAGCGGGCGACCATGAACGGCGGGTGCCAGCGCAGGCGCTGACCCTGGGCCTTGAGGTCGTCCTTGTGCTCCAGGACGTTGATGAACCACTGGCGGCTGGTGACGATCTCCAGCGGCCGGTCGCCCTTCTCGAAGAACTTGACCGGGTGGCGGATAGGGCGGGGCTCGCCGATCATCTCGCCGCCCTCCCGGAGGCGCTCGACGATGCGGGCCCGGGCCTGCTTGGCGGTGGCGCCGGCCAGCGCCTGCCAGGCCTCGCCGTCGGGGACGCCGTCGGGCGGGGTGGCAAGGACGCGCCCGTCGCGGCCCAGCATGCTGCGGACGGGCAGGCCCAGCTCCCGCCACCACACGACGTCGGTGACGTCGCCGAAGGTGCAGATCATGGCGATGCCCGAACCCTTGTCGGGCTCGGCCAGGGGATGGGCGAGGACCGGGACCTCGACGCCGAACAGCGGCGTGCGGACCGTGGTGCCGAAGCGGGGCCGGAAGCGGGCGTCGTCGGGGTGGGCGACGAGGGCGACGCACGCGGGGATGAGCTCGGGCCGGGTGGTCTCGATCTCGATGTCGTCGAAGCGGATGCGGTGGTACGCCCCGTCGGTCTCCCGGTCCTCCAGCTCGGCCTGGGCGACGGCCGTCTGGAAGTCGACGTCCCACAGCGTGGGGGCGACCCGCTGGTAGGCGTGCCCCTCCTCCAGGAGCCGCAGGAAGCCGAGCTGGGAGATGCGCTGGGCGTCGGCGCCGATGGTGGTGTAGGTGGTGGACCAATCCACGGAGAGCCCGAGGCGGCGGAAGAGGCGCTCGAAGGCCTGCTCGTCCTCGGCCGTGAGGGCGTGGCACAGCGCCACGAAGTTGGGCCGGGAGACGGGGACCTGCTGCTTGGCGGCCGAGCCGGGCGGCACCAGGTCGGGGTCGTAGTGCAGCGACGGGTCGCAGCGGACGCCGTAGTAGTTCTGGACGCGCCGCTCGGTGGGCAGCCCGTTGTCGTCCCAGCCGATGGGGTAGTACACCTGCTTGCCCCGCATGCGCTGGAAGCGGGCCACCAGGTCGGTGTGGGTGTACGAGAAGACGTGGCCCACGTGGAGCGACCCGGAGACGGTGGGGGGCGGGGTGTCGACCGAGAAGACCTCGGAGCGGGGCCCGACGCGCTCGAAGCGGTAGGTGCCCGCCTCCTCCCAGCGCGCCGACCAGCGCTCCTCCAGCCCGTCCAGCGACGGTTTTTCCGGGACGTTGGCGCTCATGATGGCGTTACCGTACCTGGGTGCTGCGCCTTCACGACACCGCATTCGGGGCCGTCCGCCCCCTCGAGCTGCGCGATCCGGGCAAGGTGTCGATCTACGTGTGCGGCCCCACCGTGTACGGCCTGCCCCACATCGGCCACGGCCGCTCGGTGCTCGTGTACGACGTCCTCCGCCGGTACCTCGAGTGGCGCGGGCTCGACGTGCGCCACGTCTCCAACGTCACCGACATCGACGACAAGATCATCGCCCGGGCGGCGAGCGAGGGCCGCACGGAGCCGGAGGTCGCAGCCGAGTTCGAGCAGGCCTGGTGGGACGCCGTCGACGCCCTCGGCGTGCTGCGGCCCCACGAGGCGCCCCGCGCCACGGCGTACGTGGAGAACATGGTCGACCTCATCGTCCAGCTGGTGGACAAGGGCGCGGCCTACGAGACCACCGACGGCGTGTACTTCGCCGTCGACACCGTCGCCGACTACGGGCTGCTGGCCGGGCAGTCCCTCGAGAGCCTCCGGGCCGGCGAGCGGGTGGGGGTGGTCGAGGAGAAGCGGTCGCCGTTCGACTTCGCCCTGTGGAAGGCGGCCAAGCCGGGAGAGCCGTCGTGGCCGGCACCGTGGGGTGCCGGGCGGCCGGGCTGGCACACCGAGTGCGTGGTGATGTCGCTGGGCCTGCTCGGCGACGGCTTCGACCTCCACGCCGGCGGGCTCGACCTCAAGTTCCCGCACCACGAGAACGAGCGGGCCCAGGCCGCCGCTTCAGGCAACGCCTTCGCGCGCCATTGGATGCACCACGCCTTCGTGGAGCTCGAAGGCGAGAAGATGTCCAAGTCGCTGGGGAACGTGCGGAGCCTCACCGACCTGCTGGAGCAGTGGGATCCCCGGTCGTACCGGATGCTCGTGCTCCAGTCGCACTACCGCGCGCCGTTGGAGGTCGTGCCCGACACCATGGCCCGCGCCGAGCGCACCCTCGAGCGCCTCGACGAGCTGGCGCGCCGCTGGGCGGGGCACGCCGGGGAGCCCGATCAGGCCGCCCTCGACCGCTTCCGCGAGCTGATGGACGACGACCTCTCCACCCCGCAGGCGGTGGCCCTCCTGTTCGACCTGGTGAAGGCGGGGAACGCGGCGCTGGCGGCGGGCGACGTCGACGGCGCGGCGCCCTCGGTGGAGGCGGCCCTCACCATCGCCGGCGCCCTGGGCCTGGCACCGCGGGAGGCCGACACCGCCCTCGATGAGGAGACCGCCCGCCTCGTGGCCGAGCGGGACGAGGCGAGGGCAGCCCGCGACTTCGCCCGTTCCGACGCCCTCCGCGACAAGCTGGCCGCCCTCGGCTGGACGGTGCAGGACACGCCCGACGGCACCACCGTGCACCGCTGACCAACCACCCCTTGCGGCGGCGGGGACGGCTGCTAACGTCTGCCGCCGGAGAGGCAGCACCGCACGACCACGTCGCACGGCAGGCATTCTCCTGGAAGCAGTCATTCACGAAGGAGGATCGCCATCGTGGCGACCGGAACGGTCAAGTGGTTCAACGCCGAGAAGGGCTACGGGTTCATCTCCCAGCCCGAGGGCGCCGACGTGTTCGTGCACTTCAGCGCCATCCAGGCCACCGGGTACCGCTCGCTGGAGGAAGGCCAGCAGGTCGAGTTCGAGGTCACCGAAGGCCCCAAGGGCTTGCAGGCCGCCAGCGTCCGCCCCGTCCAGCGCTGACCATCCGCACCGACAGCTGACACACCCGGCCCCCGACCTTCAGGTCGGGGGCTGTGTCGCGCCCGCTCTTTACGGTTTGAGGGTGTCGAGGGCGGTGCGGACGGGCCGTCGGGCCTGCGTGTCGGCGTCGATGGGCGCCGGCGCCGCCGGTCTCGGCAGCGTGTCGACACAGTCGCTCACGCCGCCGGACAGGCAGGTGGACGACGTGGCGGTGCCCGCCAGTGCGGGTACGGCGGCGGCCACCGCGCCGGCGTCGGCCAGACCGTTCGAGGTGACGGCGCTCACGTCGGGAGTCGGCGGCACCAGGGCCGGCAGCCCGGCGCCCAGTGCCTGCACGGCGTCGCCGATGCCGGTGGCGGCCGGTGTGCGGAGGAGGGGCGCGGCGGGCGGCGCCAGGGGGATGGCGGGGGCCGGCGGCGCCGGCGAGCCAGTCGGTGCCGTGCCCGTGCCGGCGGGTGGTGAGGATGCGAAGGCGGCTGCCGCCGGAGCCGCGGCTGCCGCCGGAGCGGCCGGCGGCGGCGGGGTGTGGCGGCCCTGGCCGGCGCCGACACCCACGAAGCCGGCCACGACCAGCGCGGCTGACGCCACCGATGCGAGGAAGGGCACGGGTGCGGCGCCCACCATGCCGGCGCCGACGCCGACAGGGGCGGCAGCCGTGGCCGCCGCCGCGCTCGCCGTGCCACCGGCCGCCGCAAAGCGCCGGCCGGAGGCGGCCAGGAGGGCGAGCGGGAGCGGCACGATGCAGCAGCGCAGCGACGGGGCGAAGTCACGCACCTGGGCCAGCCTCGAGCGGCACGACGGGCAGGCGGCCAGGTGCTGGTCGACCTTGGCGGTGTCGCGCGGCGCCAGCCCACCTACGGCGTAGGCCCCGAGGCGGCTGACGGCGTGCCGGCAGGACGCGGGGATCTCCTCCTGGCGCAGGTGGGCCTGGAGGTAGCGCTGGCGCAGCCCGGCCCGCGCCCGGAGGGCCAGTTGGGCCACGCCGTTGGGCGAGAGCCCGAGCAGCCCGGCCACCTCGCGGGCTGGGATCTCCTCCACCTCGGTGAGCCACAGGACCGACCGCCAGCGCTCCGGTAGGTCGCGGAACGCGCTGGCGACGAGCCCGGCGTCGACGCCCGCCATCATGCACTCGGCCGGGCCGTGGGACGGGCTCGGCCCGTCGAGCTCGTCGGACGCCGGCACGCGCCGGCCGCCCCGGCGCAGCCCGTCGATGGCGGCGTTGCGCACGGAGGCCAGCAGGTAGGGGAGGAAGCGGCTGGCCTCGTAGGGCCGGGCGGTGAGGGCCTGGAACACGCGGGTGAAGGCGTCGCTCACCGCATCGGCGGCGTCGTGGGGGTCGCCGGTGACGGCGAAGGCCATGCGCCAGGCGGCCTCGACGTGGCGGCGGTACAGCTCCTCGAAGGCGTCGACGTCGCCGGCGGCGGCGCGGTCGACCAGCTGGGCGTCCGCCGGCTGGCCCGCTCCCTTGGCCCGCTGCCGCATCATGTCGGTTCGTCCCTTCCCCCCCGATGGCTGTCCCAAGCGTACCTGAACGTCTCATTCGGGACGAGGGGGCGCATGATGTCGTGATGCCGCCCTTCTCGCTGGCCCTGGACGATGATCAGGAGCAGCTGCGCGCATGGGTCCACCGCTTCGCCGAGGACGTCATGCGCCCCGCCGCCCATGAGTGGGACGAGCGGGAGGAGACGCCGTGGCCGCTCGTCCAGCACGCCGCCGAGGTCGGTCTCTACTCGCTCGACTTCGTGCGCGACGTGTTCGCCGACCCCACCGGGCTCAGCGTGCCGGTGGTCATGGAGGAGCTCTCGTGGGGCGACGCCGGCATCACGCTGGCCATCTTCGGCACGACCCTCGGCGTGTCGGCCCTGATGGCCACGGGGACGCCCGAGCAGGTGGAGCAGTGGGTCCCGCGGTGCTTCCGCGACGAGGGCGGCGCGGTGGCGGTCGCCGCCTTCGCCGTGTCGGAGGCCGACGCCGGCTCCGACGTCGGTGCCATCCGCACCCGGGCGGCCTACCACGAGGCGAGCGACGAGTGGGTGCTCGACGGGACCAAGACGTGGGTCACCAACGGCGGCATCGCCGGCGTCCACGTCGTCGTCGCCTCCGTCGACCCCGCCCTGCGCACACGGGGCCAGGCGACGTTCGTCGTCCCGCCCGGGACGGCGGGGCTGTCCCAGGGCCAGAAGTTCAAGAAGATGGGAATCCGGGCCTCGCACACCGCCGAGGTCGTGCTCGACGGCTGCCGGGTGCCCGGTCGCTGCCTGCTCGGCGGCAGGGAGCGGCTCGAGGAGCGGCTGGCCCGGGCCCGGGAGGGGCGGGGGAGCGGCCGCACCCAGGCGGCCATGGCCACCTTCGAGGCCTCCCGCCCGGCCATCGGCGCCCAGGCCGTCGGCATCGCCCGGGCCGCCTACGAGCGGGCCCTCGACTACGCCAAGGGCCGCCGGCAGTTCGGGCGGGCCATCGTCGAGAATCAGGGCGTGGCGTTCAAGCTGGCCGACATGCGCACCGCCGTCGACGCCGCCCGCCTTCTCGTCTGGCGGGCGGCGTGGCTCAGCCGCAACGGCGGCTTCACGGCCGGCGAGGGCTCCATGGCCAAGCTGTACGCCGGCGAGACGGCGGTACGGGTCACCGACGAGGCGATCCAGATCCTCGGCGGCTACGGCTACGTGCGGGACGAGCCGGTGGAGCGCTGGCACCGGGACGCCAAGATCTACACAATCTTCGAGGGCACCTCCGAGATCCAGCGGCTGATCATCGCAAGAGCCATCTCCGGCATGCATATTTCGTAGGCCGCCCTTGGCGGCGAGTGGCCTCATCCGGGGTCATCCCTACTCCGTCCCGGTCGCCACGACGCCGGAGGCGGGGCAGGAGGTCGACGCCAACGTGTGGGCGCCGGCGTCCCGGCGGGACAGCGCAGGCCGGGCCGGGCGGTGGCCGGCGATGCCCGCGGCAGTGTCCGCGTCATCCGGCTCACCGTCGCCGACGTCGAGCGGTGGCACGCCCGGATGCGCGCCCAGGGCGTGGCCGGGTCGACGATCCGCAGCCGTTACCCGCCCTCCGGGGCGCATTCTCGGTGCCGTGCGCTCCCGGCCCCCCCGCCACCCCGACCCGGGCTGTCGATGCACGTGGACAATTGAGAGCAACGGTGTGGCGGGGCAAGGACGGTCGAAGGAGGCCGGCTCGCTTCTATGGACGGTGACGGCGCACATGTGGCCGCCAGCGTCCACAGAATCGGCAACCTGAGCGGGGACGGGGCCTGCCGACGTGCGGGTATCCGGCGTCCCGAGCGACCGGCCTGCCGAGCACGTCCACGACGCTCGCGACCACCAGATCGGTGTGGCAGCCGGCGCGACAACCCGGCAGTAGGTGCGGAGGCGTGCGGCCGTCGACTCGACCCCTCGCTTCTCGGGTCACTTGCCGGCGCTATTCGATGGTCAGTGACCCAAGAAGCGTGACGACGCCGACGTGCCGGTCCGGCGCTACCGCCGCTCGCTCTGGCGCGAGTCGGCCGGCGGGCGTCCACGAGCGTGCGATTCCCATGTCGGCGCGGCGGTCGACTCGCCGGCAAGACGCGAGCCCGGTCAGCTCGAACGGCGCATCCGTTCGAGGCCTGAGTCGTTCGCCGAGGAACGCATGACGGAGTGGAGGCAGCGGACGATCGGCAACGCTAAGTGACACGCCCTTCTGCGCGCCGTCGCCGACGGGTCAGCAGCTGAGGTGCGAGAAGAGCCAGACCGCCGGCAACGGTGGCGACCGCTGCCGCAAGTCGCGGCCGGGCATGCTCGGCACACCAGGGCCCCTGGCCTCCTCGCACTTCGTAGCCCCGGGCGTCTCTCCCGACGGTGACGGCCCACAGGCGGAGCTGGCCCTTCTCACCGTCCTTCCACGCGCTGACGGCCGGAGGCTGGCAACGAGCTTGGACGTGGCCTTCGGCCCCAAGTTCGATGGAGATGGTGAACGGAGCAGCAGCCAGGGCGACGCCGGTGGCCGTGACGAGCAGACCAAGCAGCGCAAGGAGGCGGTGCCGGATGTCCACACCCCTCAGGATGCACGGCGCTGGCTGCGTCGACAGCGTTGCGCTCCTGCATGAGAGGAGGACCGGTATTCGGCGTTGGGCCATGTCTCCGTTCCAGCAACTGAGAAGTGCCGTGACGCCCTGTGGGTAACCTCAGGCGGTGGCTGGTCGTGCGAAGGGCAGCGGGCCCCGATCAGGGCTCTATTCGGAACAGCGATTCACCAACTGGTCCCGTCACGACCCGTACTGGTCGGAAGTGGAGGCCCTGCCTGCGCGCACGAGGCCGAGAGCGGCGGTCGCCGAGGATGAGGACCGCGCACTCTGCGTCTACGAACGGCCGCTCGCCACCGGCTTCACCCGCCCCTGGAGGGTGGACGATGTCGTCGACGTCCTGCGACGAGTACCGCAACCCTTTGTCGCCGGGCTCGCTGGCGTGTACCTGATGGGCGGTACGGCCGCGCAAGGAAGGCGAAGAGCGCTGACGTTCGGCATGTACGCCGATGATCGGATCTTCCTCTTCCCCGTGGCCCACCAGCGGATCGCCGAAGGCTGGCGCACCCCGACCAACCCGGCGAAGCTGAGCAAGTACACCAAGTTCGGGGCGGCCGTCAGACCTGCGAGCCGCGGTGCAACGACAGTCGTCTTCGATGAGGCGAGTCTTCGCAGGTTCTACCTGTACGACGTCCTGCTTCATGAGATCGGACACCACGCCGACCGGTCCGGAGCTTCGAGGAACGCCGAGCGATATGCCCAGTGGTTCGCCGAGTTCCAGTACGCCCACCTGCCGACGGCGGGCTAGGGCCTCGAACATCCATCCAGCCCCACTGGTCGGGTCAGGGTCGGGCGGCCTCCGGCGCGTTGGGGTCGCAGGCGAAGCGGCCGACGTAGACCAGGGACATCGCCGGAGTTCGAACAGAGATCGGCGTCTCGATCTCCCTTCCCCAAACGAGCAGCACCACGTTCACGGGATCCGGCTCGGTCAACGGCGCGGCGGCGCTGACCACACTCGACACGTACGACGATGAGAACGAATGGTCGGCGAGTGCCGTCCGAAGGTCGGACACACCATGCGGATGGAACTGCCACTCCATGAAATCGTGGTCGTAGAAGGTCTCAGCCATGTCGGCGGCGAACGGTGAGATTGGCTGCTCCTCGTCGTCCGCTGGGTCGTCATACGTCTCCTCGAAGTAGGTGTCGGCAGCCGCCTTGTCGGCGAACCGCCCAAGCCACACGTCGACGACCTCGTATTCGACGACCACCATGTGCGACGGTAGCGGTCAAGGCCGCCGAGTTTCCAGGTACCAAAGACCTGGGAACCCCGCCGGCGCTGGTCCCGCGCGACCGCCGGCCCGTGTGGTGGTCAGCTGTCACGATCAGCGGGCGTTCGACGTCACAGGGGGTGACGATGGACCGTGACCGCGTGAACCAGCAGTTCGAGGCCAGCCGTCCCCGCCTGCGCGCCCTCGCCCACCGGATGCTGGGGTCGTACGAGGAGGCGGAGGACGCCGTGCAGGAGGCGTGGCTGCGGGTCGACCGGGCCGGCGCCACGGGGGTCGACAACATCGGCGGGTGGCTCACCACGGTGGTGGCCCGGATCTGCCTGGACAGGCTCCGGGCGCGCCGCTCCCGCCCCGAGGACACGAGCGGCCGGCTGCCGGAGCGGCGGGACGGCGCCGAGCCGGCGGGTCCGGAGGACGAGGTGCTGCTGGCCGAGTCGGTCGGGGCCGCCCTGCTCGTCGTGCTCGACCGGCTGGCGCCCGCCGAGCGGGTCGCCTTCGTGCTCCACGACGTGTTCGCCGTGCCCTTCGACGAGGTCGGCGCCGTCCTCGACCGCACCCCGGAAGCGGCCCGCCAGCTCGCCAGCCGGGCCCGGCGGCGGGTGCAGGGAACGGCTCCGGCGGCCGATCTCGACATCGGGCGGCGCCGCGAGGTGGTGGACGCCTTCCTGGGGGCGGCGCGTGGCGGCGACCTCGACGGGCTGCTCGCCGTGCTCCATCCCGACGTGGTGCTCCGGCCCGACGCCGAGGCGGTCCGGCTGGGCTCGTTCGCCGAGACCCACGGCGCCGGAGCGGTGGCGGCCCTGCTGCGGGGGGGCGCCAGCGCCGCCCGGCCGGCGCTGGTGGGCGGCCTGCCGGGCCTGGCGTGGGCGCCGGGCGGGCGGGTCCGGGGCGCCATCGCGTTCGACATCGTCGACGGGTGCATCGTGGAGATCCACGTGGTCGGCGACGGGGACGAGCTCGTGCGCCTCGACGTGGTGGTGCTGGACGCCTGAGCCGGTCACATCGCCGGCCTCCGATCCGTCAGAGGAGGCAGAAGACCGACCGCAGGGAGGAACGATGCAGTACGCGCTGCTGATCTACCAGGGCACGACCCCGCTCCCGACCGACCCCGACGCGTGGGCCACGCTGTCGGAGGAGGAGCAGAGGGCCGTCTACCGGGACTACGGCTCGCTCAACCAGGCGCCGGGCGTGACGCCCGGCCTTCCGCTCGGCCTCCCGCAGGACGCCACCACCGTGCGGGTCGAGGGCGGGGAGACGGTGACCAGCCCGGGGACATACCTGAGCGAGGGGGTCGGCGGCTACCTGGTGCTCGAGGCCGACGACCTCGGCGCCGCGGTCGAACTGGCGTCGCGGATCCCGGCGGCGCGCCACGGGGGCGCGGTGGAGGTCCGGCCCGTCGCGACCTACTGGTAGGGAGCGAGCCCGCCTACGGGCCGTCCGGCTCCGGCTCGTCCGCCAGCGGCAGGGACGGAATGTGCTCGAGCGCCGGGAGCCCGGGGCCGGCGGTGCGCAGCCGGGCGGCGTTGCGACGGGCGATGCCGGCGATCTCCCGCTCGGCGGCGGCGATCCTGAGTCGGCGCTCCCGGCCGCGCTCCATGGGGTTGCCCTCGAGCACGGCAGCGAACGCTTCGGCCTCGTTCGCCATGCTCTCGGCGATGTCGGCCGCGGCCGCCCGCTGCCGGGCCAGCGACCCGGCGACGGCGAGCCGCTCGGCGTGCCGGGTCCGGGATCGGGCCTTGGCCTCCTCCGCCAGGCGAGAGAGGCCCTCCGCCTCGCTGCGCAGCCTGTTGGCCTCGTTGTCCCGCTGCTCGGCCAGGCGTTCACGGTCGTCGGCCCGGGATTCCCGCTCGTCGGCCAGCCGATCGCGCTCGTCGGCCCGGGCGTCGCGCTCGTCGGCCAGCCGGTCCCTCTGGTCGGCTCGGGCGTCGCGCTCGTCCGCCAGGCGGTCACGCTCGTCGGCCAGGTGCACCCGCGCTGGCGCGCCGGCGGCGGGGGCGGTGCCTCGCTGTCGCCCTTGGATCGCACGGCCAAGTGCTCCAGGAGGCGCCCGATCCGGAGCTGCGACAGCTCGGAGCGATGGCGCGCCGCCGCCGCCCGGTCCAGAGCCGCCTCGGCCCGCTCGCGTGCGGCGACGGCGCGCTCCCAGGCCGCCTCGCCCCGGCGGGCCTCTGCGGCGCTGCGCCGGAGGGTGGCCGCCCAGCGAAGTCGCATGGCCTCGGAGGGCTCGACCGAGCGGACCGGCGGCAGTGGCTGGTGGTCGCCGAGCGGCGACCCCGCCGCCGCCGGGTCACCCTCGCGGGGACTGCCAGCCTGCGCCACACGCTCCTCCGGGTGCCACGGATGCGACACCACTGCCATTCGTGCCGCTTCGGCCCGAGCGTACACGGAGGCCCGGCCGGCGGAGCAGACTGCCGGGGTGGCCGAGGTCGCCGACACGGTGGTGCTGCGCCGGGCCGGCGAGCAGGCGGTGGCCGCGGGGCACGCCTTCCTCGACCACGAGGCCCTGGAGCGGGCCTGCGCGGCCGACGGCCTGGGCCACGAGCGGGTCTTCGCCGCACTGCGGGCGCTGGACACCGCCCGGCTGGTGGACGTCCGCTTCGTGGCGCCGTCCCGCGTCACCCTGCTGCGGTTGACCGACCGAGGCGTCCGGGTGGCCCTGGACGGCACGGGCCACGACCTCGTCGACGTCCGCCGGCGGCTGGTGCGGGCCCTGACGGACGGGGAGGTGGACTGGCGGGCGGGCGCCACAGTCGACCTGCGGGCGGCCCTCGGGGTGCCGGCGCTGGTGTCGGAGGTGGCGCTCGAGGACCTCCGCAAGGAGGGTCGGGTGGTGTTCAGCCGGGCCATCGGCGGCGGGGTGCGGATCCACCGCCTGTCCGACGGCCCGTGAACGGATGGCTCGCCTCAGCAGGTGCCCTTGACCGCCGACACCAGCGACTGGCCGGTGTCCTTGACACCGGCGAGGGCCGTTCCCACCGGCGCCAGCGTGGACAGCGACGGGTTGGCCTTGGCGGCGTCGACGGCCGACGACAGCGAGTCGAGCGAGGCCGACAGCGCCGTGGTCTCCGTCTGGAACTGGCTCTTGGCGTCGGTCCTGAGGATGCCGAACTGCTGCTTGAGGGTGGTGAGTTCGGACTGGATGTTCCCGAGGGCGCCGGCCTCGGGCTTGACGTTCTTCAGGTCGTCGACGGTCTTCTGGATGTTGTCCACGTCCGTGCAGACGGCCGGCTTGCTGTCGTTGCTGCATGCGGCGAGCAGCACGGCGAAGGCAAGGGCGGCGAGCACGAGGGCGATGGGATGGCGGATCGTCTTCATGCCCCCAAGGGTGTGGCGCGCCCGCCTCGGGCCGCATCACCCGATCCGGGCGAGCCGGACGGCCTGCACGCTGGCTCCCGGCCCCTATTCGGCACACAAATGGACAGGTAGTCTCGTTCCATGAGGCGGCTCGGCCAACGGACCCGGCCTGAAACCGACGACGACGACCTGGTGGAGCCGCAGGTCGACCCGCACCCCGACATCGCCTTTTCCGGCTGGGAGGAGTCGGAGCAGGAGCGGGTGGCCATGTGGTTGCGCACCAAGTCGGGCCGCCTGGCGCGAGAGGAGGACCCCGACGGCGGCGCACCGCCGGGCAAGGCCGAAGAGCTGGAGCGCCGGCGCCGGGAAACCCGCGAGGCGCGCGCCGTGCTCGACGACGAGATCGACGCCGTGCACCGGCGGCAGCGCCAGCTGGCCGCCGAACTGGAACGCGAGGAGGCCGACGCCGAGCGGGGGTTCCGCGAGCTGGCCGTGGCCCGCGAGCGGCTCCAAGCCGCCGCCCGGGCCCTGGAGGGCAGGCAGACGGCGCTGGCCGCCGAGCTGGCCCAGGCCCGGGCCGACACCGAGGTCGCGGCGCGGGCGCACGCCGACGAGCGGGCCCGGCTGGAGTCCGACCTGGAGGCCCTCGAGGAGGAGCGCCGGCGGGTGGCGGAGGCGGTGGAGGCGGGCCGGGAGGCGGCGGACGAGAACCGCCTGGCCCACGACGCCGAGCGTTCCCGCCTCAACGCCGAGCTGGTCGCCCTCCACGAGGAGCGGCAGCGCCTGGCCGAGGGGATGGCGGCGGCCCGGACGGCGGCTGAGGCCGACGACACCTCGCTGTCGCGCACCCGGGCCAGCCTCGAAGCGGAGATCGCCGAGCTGCGCGACGAGCGCCGGCGCCTGGGCGACGCGGTGGCGACGGCGAAAGGCGAGATCGACGCGGTGGCCGCCGAGCTGGTGGAGGAGCGGGGCCGGCTGCGCGCCGAGGTCGCCGCCCTCGGTGCCGAACGCCGGGAGGTCGCCGCCACCCTGGCCGCCGGCCGCTCCGACGCCGAAGCCGCCCGTCGCACGCGGGACGCCGAGCGGGCCCGGCTCCAGGCCGAGATCGCCGGGCTCCACGAGGAGCGCCAGCGGCTGATCGACGAGGTCGCCGCCGCCACCGCCGACGCCACCGCCGCCGAGCGCAGCCAGCGGGAGGAGCACCTCCGCCTGGAGGAGGCGATCCGGGTCCTCGACGACGAGCGCCGGCGGCTGATCGACGAGGCGCTCGCCGCCCGGGCGCGCGCCGGCGTCGACGCCGACGCCGGCCGGCGGGCACGAGAGCAGCACCGGGCCCACCTGGAAGCCCAGGTCCTCGACCTGCGCGACCAGGTCCAGCGCCGCATCGAGCGCCCGGCCCCCGGCGACCCGCCCCCGGCCCCGGTCCCGGTCCAGGAGCCGGCACCGGCCGCCGCCGCCGCCCCGCCGGCCCCCGCCGCCTCGCTCTCGTCGGCCGTGTCGGACCTCGCCTCCCATCTTGCAGCCGTGCTGGAGGCGGAGCGGGCCCAGGAGGCCCGCCTGGCCCGGGACCGGGCCCGCACCGAGGAGCGGCTCCGGGCCCAGCTCGAGCGCCTCGACGACGAGCGGTCGGCCGAGGTCGCCGCCAAGGCCCTCGGGCGCCTGCGCCGGCGCCGTGGCTCCCAGGGCTAGAGCCGAACGGCTCAGGGGGTAGCGGCCGCTGCCGATTGGCACTCGGTACAATCGAGTGCCAGGCGTCGCGCCCAGGGTGGGCCAGGGAACAGGAATGCTCGACGAACGCAAGGCGGCAATCCTCCGCACTGTTGTTGAGGAGTACATCGAGACGGCACAGCCCGTCGGGTCGGCGCACGTCGCCCAGGCCACCAGCCTGTCGGTGTCGTCGGCCACCGTGCGCAACGAGATGGCGGTGCTGGAGCACGAGGGCTACCTCGTGCAGCCTCACACCAGCGCCGGCCGGATCCCCACCGACAAGGGCTACCGGTTCTTCGTGGACCACCTCACCGAGCCGGGCGTGCTGGGGCCGGCCCAGGTCCAGCGGGTGCGGGACTTCTTCGACCGGGCCCACGGCGAGCTGGAGCGGATGCTCCACGACACCAGCCGCCTGCTGTCCAGCGTCACCGACTACGCGGCGGTGGTGGTCAGCCCGCCCCACGAGGCCGCCGTCATCCGCTCCGCCCAGCTGGTCCGCCTGGCACCCAGGGTGGCCCTCGTCGTCGTGGTGCTGGGCAACGGCGTGGT
Source organism: Acidimicrobiales bacterium (assembly GCA_035689115.1). Lineage (GTDB taxonomy): Bacteria > Actinomycetota > Acidimicrobiia > Acidimicrobiales > JAHFUS01. Next base: position 27,802 of record DASSMA010000066.1, on the reverse strand, counting down.
GGAGAAGCGCACGGTCGACCTCGACGAAGGCGTCGACGACGCCTCCCTGGGGGCGGCCAGCGCCCACCTGGCCACTCAGCTGGTGGGTTCCACGCTCGCCCAGCCGGCCACGCCGGTCTCCAGCGGCGACGCCGTCACCGACGGTGTGGTGGCGGCCGCCGTCGCCGCCCTGGCCGACGACGACGACGACGGGCCCGACCAGGTGTTCATGGGCGGCGTGGCCCGCATGGCGTCGGCCTTCGACGGGGTCGAGACGGTGCGGAAGGTCGTCGGCATCCTCGAGCAGCAGTACGTGGTGGTGTCGCTCCTGCGCGACGTGCTCGACCGCGGGCTCTCCGTGGCCATCGGGTCGGAGCACGGCCTGGAGCAGCTGTCCACCTGTGCGGTGGTCGTGGCGCCCTACGAGGTCGAGGGTAGGGTGAGCGGCGCCGTGGGCGTCCTCGGCCCGACCCGGATGAACTACCCCCAGGCCCTGGCCGCCGTGGCCATGGTGAGCCAGCGCCTCGGCCGGCGCCTGAGCGAGGGCTGACGCGATGGAGATGGAGACCGACTTCTACAAGCTGCTGGGCGTCCCTCGCACCGCCTCCGAGGAGGAGCTCAAGCGGGCCTACCGGAAGCTGGCGCGGGACCTCCACCCCGACCGCAATCCCGACGACCCGGAGGCCGAGGAGCGCTTCAAGCAGGTGTCGCTGGCCTACGAGGTCCTGCGCGACCCCGAACGGCGGGCCCGCTACGACGCTTACGGCGTCGACGGCCTGCGGGGCACGGGCGCCGGTGCCGGCGGTGGCGACCCGTTCGCGGCGGCCGGGTTCGGCAACCTGGGCGACCTGTTCGAGGCGTTCTTCGGCAACGCCGGGTTCGGGGGAGGAGGCCGGGGCGGCCGGCGCACGGGCCCCCTGCGGGGCGCCGACGCCGAGGTGCGGCTGGCGCTCGACTTCGAGGAGGCGGTGTTCGGCGCCGAGAAGGAGATCACCGTCCGCACCGCCGTCGCCTGCGACACCTGCGGCGGCACCGGGGCGGCGCCCGGCACCCAGGTCACCACCTGCGTGCAGTGCGCCGGCGCCGGCGAGGTGCGCATGGTCCGCCAGTCCCTGCTCGGCCAGATGGTGACGGCCCGGCCCTGTCCCCGCTGCAACGGCTCGGGCCAGATGATCCCGAACCCGTGCGCCACCTGCCGCGGCGAGGGCCGCACCGCCGGCCAGCGCATGTGGTCCGTCACCGTCCCGGCCGGCGTCGCCGACGGCACCGTGCTGCGCCTGAGCGACCGGGGCGCGGCCGGACCGCGGGGTGGCCCGCCCGGCGACCTCTACGTCCGCCTCGACGTCCGGCCCGACGCCCGCTTCACCCGCCAGGGCAACGACCTGGTGCACGAGTTGCACGTCTCGATGACCCAGGCCGCCCTCGGCGCCCACCTGCCCCTCTCCACCCTCGACGGCGAGCAGGAGATCGCCGTCCCGCACGGCACCCAGACGGGGAAGGTGATCCGCCTACGGGGTCACGGCGTGCCGGACGTGAACGGCCGCGGCCGGGGCGACCTGCACGTGCGGATCGTGGTCGACACGCCCACCTCGCTGTCGCACGCCGACGAGAAGCTGCTCCGGGACCTGGCGGCGGCGCGGGGCGAGCACGTCGACCCGCCCGACTCGGGGCTGTTCTCCAAGATCCGCAGCGCCTTCAAGTAGCGGGTGGGGCCCACCCGGCCGCTGCCTCCGGCCGCCGCCCACGCCTTCGTCGACGACCTGGCCGAGCCGGCGCTCGACGCCGGCGACCGCCACCACTTCGAGCGGGTCCTGCGGCTGCGCCCCGGCCAGGCCGTCACGGTGGCCGACGGGGCCGGCCGCTGGCGGTCCTGCGTGTGGCGGGCGGGCGGGGCGCTGGAGCCCACCGGGCCGGTCGCCGACGAGGGGCCGGCCGGGCCGGCGGTCACCGTCGCCTTCGCCCTCACCAAGGGCGAGCGCCCCGAGTGGGTGGTGCAGAAGCTCACCGAGGTCGGCGTCGACCGGATCGTCGCCTTCCGGGCAGCTCGGTCGGTGGTGCGGTGGGACGGTGCCAAGGAGGCCGCCAACCTCGAGCGGTGGCGGCGGGTGGCCCGCCAGGCGGCGATGCAGTGCCGGCGGGCCCGGCTGCCCGAGGTGAGCGGTGTGCCGCCCTTCGCCGAGGAGGCGGCCGCCGCCGGCGGCTTCGGGGCGCTCGCCGCCCCGGGCGGACCGCCACCGACCGTGGCGCTACGGATGCTGCTGGTAGGTCCCGAGGGTGGGTGGGCGGACGAGGAACTGGCGTGCGGGCTGCCCGTCTGCGGCCTCGGGCCGACCGTCCTCCGGGCCGAGACGGCCGCACTGGCGGCCGGCGTCCTGCTGTGCGGGCTGCGGAACGGGACCATCCGCCCCTTTGCCGACGATCCCCAATAGGGTCACGTCATGTAGTCCTATTGATACGCAACGTGCTGGCGGTTAGCATTGAGTGTGGCTCTGGAGGGGGTAGTCGACGTGATCGAAGAGTCGATGTCCAGCGGGTACGCCCGCAAAGTGGGCGAGCGACTCCGTTTCGTGCGCAAGCAGAAGCGATTGTCACTCCAAGCGGTTGAGGCGTCCTCGCAGCAAGAATTTAAGGCGTCCGTGCTCGGGGCCTACGAGCGCGGGGAGCGGTCCATCTCCGTCCCCCGCCTCCAGCGCCTGGCCGAGTTCTACAACGTGCCCGTCGACCAGTTGCTCCCGCGCGACGCCAACGGGGCGCTGGCCGCCCCCACCGCCACCGTGGCCGCCGCGGCGGCCGCCGGCGAGCGGGCGCGCAACGAGGGCGGGGTCACCATCGACCTCACCAAGCTGGAGGCGATCCAGGCTCCCGAGAAGGACCTCCTGCGCCGCTACCTCGGCATGATCCAGGTGCAGCGCCAGGATTTCAACGGCCGCGTGCTCACCATCCGGGCCGAGGACCTGCGGGCCATCGGCTGCCTGTTCGACACCACGGCGGAGGGCATGCGCCACCGCCTCGAGGACCTGAGCCTCCGCGCCGACGTGTGAACCCATGACGGGCGCGTTCGGCGTGTACGTCCACGTGCCGTTCTGCGCCCGCCGGTGCGACTACTGCGCCTTCGCCACCTGGACCGACCGGGCGCCGCTGATGGGCGCCTACGCCGACGCCTGCGTCGCCGAGCTGGAGGCGGCAGGGCTGCCCCCGGCCACCAGCGTGTTCTTCGGCGGCGGCACCCCATCGCTGCTCCCGGCCGCCGGGCTGGCCGCCGTGCTGGCCGCCGTCGAGCGGGCGCCGGGCGCCGAGGTCACGGTGGAGTGCAACCCCGACGACGTCACGGCCGCCCTCCTCGGCGCCTACCGCGACGCCGGCGTCACCCGGATCTCGCTCGGCGTGCAGTCGCTGCGTGACCACGTGCTGGCCGCCCTGGGGCGGGCCCACCGGCCGGCTGCCGCCCTTCGGGCGGCCTGGCTGGTGGCGGCCGCCGGCTTCGCCTCGTGGAGCGTCGACCTGATCTTCGGAGCGGCGGGGGAGTCGGTCGCCGACTGGTCGGCCACGGTGGCCGAGGTCCTGGCCCTCGGCCCGCCCCACGTGTCGGCCTACGCCCTCACCGTGGAGGCCGGGACGCCCCTGGCCGCCGACCCCGCCCGGTTCCCCGACGACGACGACCAGGCCGACAAGTACCTGGCGGCCGACGCCGCCTTCGAGGCGGCGGGGCTGCGCTCCTACGAGGTGTCCAACTGGGCCCGCCCCGGTCACGAGTGCCGCCACAACCTCCTGTACTGGTCGCAGGGCGACTACCGGGGGATCGGGGCGGCCGCCCACTCCCACCAGGCAGGCCGCCGCTGGTGGAACGTGCGGACGCCGGAGCGCTACATCGAGCGGGTGGCCGCCGGGCGCCCGCCCGAGGCGGCGGCCGAGGTGCTCGACGCCGAGGAGCGCCGGCGGGAGGCGCTCCAGCTGTCGCTGCGCACCCGAGCGGGCGTGCCTGCCGGGGCGCTTCCCGACGGCCTCGACGGCCTCGTCGAGCGCCGGGGCGAGCGGCTGGTGCTCACCCCCCGCGGCCGCCTGGTGGGCAACGAGGTGGCCGTGCGCCTCCGGTGAGGGTGCACCGTCGGTGGCGGTGTTGTGCGTTACCGTGGCTCGCAGGCTCGGTCGACAGTTCGGAAAGGTGGCGCAGGGTGGGCAAGCGGGCAATGGCGCTCGGCCTGGTGATGGCGGCGGTCCTGGCCCTGGGGGCGTGCGGCGACAACACCAAGCGGCTCACCGCCACCGAGCTCACGACGAAGGGCAACGCGATCTGCCTCACCTTCTCGTCCGAGGTCAAGAAGATCGCCGACACCTTCCCGGCCAGCGTGGACTTCACGCCGGCGCAGAAGCAGGACTTCTACCACAAGCTCCTCACGCCGCTGGCCAAGGCCATCTCCGACTTCAAGGCGCTCACCCCGCCCAAGAAGCTGGCCAAGACCTACGACGCGGCCATGAAGCAGATCGACATCGACCGCCAGACCCTCGAGGGAGCGGGCGGGAGCCAGGAGGCGGCCCAGCGGCTCTACGAGACCGGCGTGGACCCCTTCGCCGCCACCGGCCAGAAGCTGGCGGCGGCCGGCATCACGGCGTGTGGCGGGGAACCCCCGGCCGCGTCCACCTCCGTCCCGGCGGCCACCTCCACCACCGCCGCCAAGTAGCGCTCAGGCCGGCCGCCCGCCAGGGGCGGGCGGCGCCGGCACGGTGATCACCTGGCCGGGGAAGAGCAGGTCGGGGTTGCCCGGATCGGCCAGCAGGCTGCGGTTGGCGTCGATCACCACGCGCCAGTAGGGGTCGATCTCGGCGTCGGTGGGCGCCCGCCCCCAGGCCTGGGCCAGCACGTCCTCGGCCACCGCCCAGAAGTGGTCGCCGGGCCGGATCCGGCGGTCGGAGGGACCGGCGGGCGGGGGTGCGGGGGCCGGCCGCGGGGCGGCGACGGGGCGGGCCGGCCTGGCGGTGGTGGGCGGTGCGGCCGGCGGGCTGGCGGCCGGGGCCGACGTGGACGGCGTGGAGGGGGGCGCTGGGGCGCTGGGCTCGTCGCCGCTGCCGGGGCTGGTGGCGGCCGGGGGGGCGGTGCTTTCCGGGGTGCTGAGCACGGTGGTCGGGACGTCGGTACTCGGGGGCGTGGATTCGGGTGGGGCGGTGGTGGGCGGTGCGGCCACGGTGTCGGGAGGGGCCGCCGGGGCGTCGGGCAGCCGGCGCATGACGGGCACGTCGGCCTCGGGGGCACCCGTCGCCGGGTCGTCGGGCAGGGCGTGCATCGTGGGCACGTCGCCCGGCGGCGGGACGGTGGTCGAGGTCGTGACGGCCGTGTCCGGGGTGGGCGCGCCCTGGGCCATGGCCGGGACGCCGCCGCCGACGGTAGCCGCCAGGAGCGAGGCGCCGACGGCGGCGTGGACCAGGCGGCGGACGGCCGGCAGGGTGACGGCGTCGACGGCCCGGATCACCGACACCGCACCCACCGCTCGGGCGGCGACGCCGGCGACGGTGACCGCCAGGAGGTACCACGCCATGGCGACGGTGGCCAGGCGCAGCACGGCGAAGGCGGCCTCGGCCGGCTGGCGGCGGTCGAGCCAGGCGCCGAGGGCGTCGGGGTGGGAGAGCGGCGGCGGAGCCAGCGGCCCGCCCAGGTGGCGCAGGGCCACCACGGCGGCCACCAGGAAGGCCGTCCATCCCAGCAGGGCGCCCGCGGCCCGGGCCCGGGCGGGGCGGGTCACGGGCGCACCGCGACAGGCACCGGCGGGCTGCCGGGCCGGTCGGCCTCGAGGTCGGCGCAGCCGTCGCCGTCGACGTCGGCCCGCCGCAGCCCGACGGCGCCGGCGACCGTGGCCACCGGCCGGCCCGGCTGGTCGGCGCCGGCGCCGGGCCAGCCGTCGAAGGCGAACACCTGGCCGGTGGCGGGGCGGAGCAGGGCGAGGGTGGGCCGGCCGGCGCACCCCCAGTCGGCGGCGACCGCCACGTCGCCCGGGCGCCCGACCGCGTAGCGGTGGCCCTCGACGGTGAGCACGCCGTCGTGGAAGTCGAGGGGGTCGGCCGGCCACACCCGTACCGGCGTGGGCGGGGCCGTGGTGGGCGGTGGAGCGGGCGGCGGCAATGCGGCCAGGGCTGCCGCCGGCCGGCCGCGGGACCGGAGCCCGGGGACGGCGGCGGCCACCGCCACCACCACCGCCACGACGGCGGCGACCACCCACCGCCGCCCGTCGCTCCCCAGCGACGGCGCCGCCGGCTCGGGGACCGGCGACCGCCGGCGGCCGGGACCGAGGAGCCGGACCGGGCCGCCGGGCGGCAGAGGGAGGCGGGCGGTGGGGATGCGCTGGTGGACGGCGGCGGCCAGTTCGGCGGCCGAGGGCCGGCGGGCCGGCTCGGGATCGGTGGCGGCGGCGAGGAGCCCGGCCAGCTCCGGCTCGGCGGGCGGCGCCAGCAGAGGGCCGGGGTGGGGCCGGCCCCGGGCGGGGCGGGCGCCGGCCAGCAGGGCACCGGCCAGGCGGCCGAGGGCCGCCACGTCGTCGGCCGGCTGGCCGCCCCGGCCCAGGCTGCACAGCACGGGCGGGCCGGCCGGGCGCAGCAGGACGTGGCCGGCCTCGACGCCGCCGTGGACGATGCCGCGCCCGTGGAGGTCGGCCAGCGTGGCGGCCACGGCCGCCAGCACGCCGGCGATCTCGTCCGCCGTCAGCGGACCGGCGTCGGCGAGGGGACGGGCGCCCTCCACCAGCCGGGTGCGCACGGTGCCGGCCCGGACGTCCACCAGCTCCACCACGCCCGGGTGGCGGCCGGCCTCGAGCGCGGCCCCCTCGGCGTCGGGCCGCCGGCTGGCCTTGGCGTGCAACATGGATACATGGAATAGCACGAAACGTGGTCTTGCACAATGCCGGGCGGCGGTCGTGGCCGCTAGACAGAGTCAGTGCTCGTGGTCGTGCTCGTGGTCGTGGCCCTCGTGGTCGTCGTGGCCCTCGGCCAGGAACGACGTGAGCAGGGCGGCGAAGCGCCCGGGCTGCTCGAGGTGGCAGGCGTGGCCGGCCCCGGGGACGAGGGCCAGGGTGGCGACCTCGCCCATCCAGCCGCCGAGGTGGACGGCCTGGACGCAATAGGCCTCGTCCAGTTCGCCGGCCACCACCAGCACCGGCATGCGGAGGTTGAACAGTCGCCGCCACTGCGGCTCCATCGACCCCTGGCCGAGGAGCCGCAGGGCCGACGCCAGCCCGGCGGCGGTGTTCTCCCGTCGGGCCTCGAGACCGGCCCGCTCGCGGGGCAGCGAGGCGAACAGGGGCTGGGCCAGCCACTCCTCGAGGAAGGCGTCGACGCCCTCCGCCTCGATGGCGGCAGCCAGCTCGTCGTCGGCCTCCCGGCGGGCGGTCCGGTCGTCGTCGTCCTCGATACCGGCCGAGGCGCTCACCAGCACCAGGCGTTCCACCAGGTCGGGCTGCTCCAGCGCCAGCGTGAGCGCCACCCGGCCGCCCATGGAGTACCCCACGTAGGTGGCCCGGCCGCCGTCCTCGCCCACCAGTCGGGCGGCCTCGGCCAGGTCGGCCCGCACATCGGCCCGGGTGCCATGGCCCGGCAGGTCGGGCGTCACCACCTCGACATCGGCCGGGAGCAGGGGAAGCACGGGCGCCCACGACCGGCCGGTCTGGGTGAAGCCGTGCACCAGGACGAGCCGGTCGGGCATCGGCGGTGACGCTACAGGACGCCTTCGCCGTCACGGTCGTGGACGAGTGGGTCCGGGGCGGTGTCACCGATGCGGTGGTGGCTCCGGGCTCCCGGTCCACCCCGCTGGCGGCGGCCCTCGCGGCCGACGGCCGGCTTCGCGTCCACGTGGTGCTGGACGAGCGCTCGGCCGCCTTCTTCGCCCTCGGTCTCGGGCTGGCGTCGGGGCGCCCCGCCGTGGTGCTGACGACGAGCGGGACGGCGGCCGCCGAGCTGCACCCGGCGGTGGTCGAGGCCCACCAGGCCGGCGTGCCCCTCCTGGCCTGTACGGCCGACCGCCCGCCCGACCTGCACCACGTCGGCGCCCCCCAGACGGTGGAGCAGGAGGGGCTGTTCGCCGGGGCGGTGCGGTGGGCGTTCTCGCCGGGCCCCGTCGAGGAGGTCACCGCCGGCGTGTGGCGCTCGGTCGCCGCCCGCGCCGTGGCCGAGGCGACCGCCTCGCCGGCCGGCCCCGGACCCGTCCACCTCAACCTCGCCTTCCGGGAGCCGCTCGCCGGCGACGCCGACCGCACGGTGGCGGCCCGCGCCGGCGGGGGCCCCTGGCACCGCCGGGCGCCCGGGCGGGCGGCCCCGCCCGCCGACGTGGTGGCGGCGCTGGCCGGCGGCGGGAAGGGCGTGGTGGTGGCCGGGGCGGGGGCCGGCGACCCCGAGGCGGTGGCCGTACTGGCCGGCGCCCTCGGGTGGCCGGTGCTGGCCGACCCGCGGTCGGGCTGCCGGGTGCCGGGCGCCGTGGCGGCGGCCGACGCCCTGCTGCGGGTCGACGGCTTCGCCGGCGCCCACCGCCCCGAGGCCGTACTGCGCCTCGGCGCGCCGTGGGCGTCGCGGGTGGTGGGGGAATGGCTGGCCGCCCTCGACGTCCCGCAGTGGCTGGTCGACCCCCACGGAGCGTGGCTCGACCCCGGCCGCTCGGCCACCACCGTCGTGGCCGCCGACCCCACGCTGCTGGCCGAGGCGGTGGCCGCCGCCGGCCCCTGCCCGGCGCCGGCCGGCTGGGCGGAGGCGTGGGCGGCGGCGGAGGAGTGCGCCCAGGCCGCCTTCGACGCCGTGCTGGGCGACGGCGCCCTCAGCGAGCCGGCGGTGGCACGCGCCGTGGTGGACGCCGTCCCGGCCGGCGGCACCCTGTTCGTGTCGTCGTCGATGCCGGTGCGCGACGTCGAGTGGTACGGCCGGCCCCGCACCGGGCTCCGGGTCCTGGCCAACCGGGGGGCCAACGGCATCGACGGGGTGGTCTCCACCGCGCTGGGGTCGGGTGCCGGCGTGGCGCTGGTCGGCGACCTGGCCTTCCTGCACGACACCAACGGCCTGCTCGTCCCCGCCGGCGCCGGCCGCCCTCTCGACACCACCGTCGTGGTGGTGGACAACGACGGCGGCGGGATCTTCTCGTTCCTGCCCCAGGCCGGCGTGCTGGCCCCCGACCGCTTCGAGCGCCTCCTCGGCACCCCGCACGGGCTCGACCTGGTGGCGGTGGCCCGCGCCCACGGCGTGGCCGCCGAGCGGGTGTCGTCGCTCGCCGGAGTGACGGCCGCCGCCGGCCCGCCGGCCGGCGTGCGCGTCGTCGTGGTCCCCGTCCCCGACCGCCGGGCCAACGTGGCGGTCCACGACGACCTGCACCGGGCGGTGGCCGCCGCCGTCTCGAGGAAGTAGCCCACCATTCTTGGTGGCCTCTTTCCTCGAGAGTGGGGTTACGGGCGGACGACGGCGGCCAGCAGGGCCTGGAGCTTGAGCTGGGTCTCGGCCAGCTCGTCCTCTGGCACGGAGTCGGCCACGACCCCCACGCCGGCGAACAGCCGGGCCCGGTTGCCGTCCAGCTCGGCCGAGCGCACGCCGACCGCCCACTCGCCGTCGCCGCGGGCGTCGACCCAGCCCACCGGGCCGGCGTAGCGGCCGCGGTCCAGGCCCTCGACGGCGGCGATCCACGCCAGCGCCTCGTCGGTGGGGGTGCCGCCGACGGCCGGCGTGGGGTGCAGGGCCAGCGCCAGCCCGAGGGCCGAGGGCGCCCCCTCGGCCAGCCGGCCGGTGAGCAGGGTGCCGAGGTGGGACACGTTGCGGAGCGGCACGATCGACGGCTCGGCGGGCACGTCGAGGGCCCGGCACCACGGCGCCAGGGCGGCGGCCACCTCCTCGACCACCAGCGCGTGCTCCTCCCGCTCCTTCTCCGAGTCGAGGAGGGCGGCGGCCAGGCGGGCGTCGGCGGCCGGCTCGCCGCTGCGGGGGATGGTGCCGGCCATGGGCTGCGACCGGACCTGGTCGCCGGTGCGGGCCACCAGCAGCTCCGGGCTGGCGCCCACGAACCCGTCGACCGAGAAGAGCATGCACGAGGGGTAGAGGGCGCGCAGGCGGCCGAGGACGTCGCCCGCCCGGATGGGCCGGTTGGCCTCCACCGTGACCTCGCGGGCCAGCACCACCTTGCGGAACCGCCCGGCGCCGATGGCCGCCACCGCGCCGGCGACCACGTCGAGCCATTCCTCGTGGGGCCGGGCGGCGGTGAGGCGGAAGTCGTCGGGCGGCCGGGTGCGGGGGCCGGCCGCCACCTCGCCGGCGGCCGAGGGGCCCGACGACACCGTGGTGCGCCAGGCCGTGCCGTCCGGCGACCGGCCGACCACCACGGCCGGCACCACCACGGTTGCCGGCGCCGAGCGGTCGAACGGCAGGGCGCCGATGGCCACCGGCCCGCAGCCGGGGAGCCCCACCTCGTCGACGGTCGGGATCCCCGCCAGGACTTCCGCAGCGTCGGCGGCGTCGACCCGCAGGGCGACGCCGCGGCCGGCCAGGCCGACGCCCTCGCGGGCGAACAGGAGGCCGTCGTCGCCGGCGAAGTCGAGCAGGTCGACCTCCTCGGGCGGGACGGCCACGGTGCGGGCCACCAGCCCGAGGTCGGTGACGACGGGCGCCGTCACCGGTACGCCAACCCTTCGGGCTGTCGCACCGGCGAATTGCCGATGGACCGGCCTCCCGGGCCGGTCACCCGGCCTCCCTCGTGGCGGTGATGAGCTGGGCGATGCCGGTGCTCAGGAGGTGGCGCTGGACACCCGAGAACCCGGCGGCGGCGATACGGGCCAGCAGCTCGTCGGTGGGCGGCAGGTAGGCCACCGAGCGGGGGAGGTAGCGGTAGGCGGCCGGGTCGGACAGGAGCCCGCCGATGCGGGGCACCACGTGGCCGAAGTAGATGCCGTGGCCCCAGCGCAGCACCGGGTTGGCCGGCGCCGCCACCTCCAGCAGGCCGATGCGCCCGCCGGGCCGCACCACCCGCGCCGCCTCGACGAGGAAGGCGTCGAGGTCGACGAGGTTGCGCAGGGCGAAGCCGCAGGTGAGCCCGTCGACCGCCCGCGCCCGCAGCGGCAGGCGCAGGGCGTCGGCCTGGGCCAGGGGGGCCTCGGTGTTGGCGTGGGCCAGCATGCCCCACGACAGGTCGACGCCCACCGCCCGCAGCCTGCCCTCGGCCAGGTGCCGGCACAGGTCGCCGGTGCCGGCGGCCACGTCGAGCACCACGGACCCGGCCGGCAGGGCCAGCGTCCGCACGGTGGTGCGCCGCCACCCGACGTCCATCCGGAACGTCATCACCCGGTTGACCAGGTCGTAGCGGGGCGCGATGGCGTCGAACATGGCGCGCACGGCGCGGACCTTGGCCTCGCCCTGGGGCAGCGCCGGCTCGGCGCGCGAGGGACTCAGGCGGCCCAAGGCGCTCGGCGCTCCACGCCGGCCACTCTAGGAGTGGGTCGTGTCCAACTCGCAACCGCAGTGCTTGCACAGCGGGTAGGCGCGGGAGGCGGGGCGCCCGCAACCCGGGCACAGGGGGACGGCGATGTGCCCGGCCCGCAGGCGCCGCACGGCCGACCACACCATCCCGCCGACGGCGACGACGAAGAGGAGTTCGAGTCCGTCGCGGAGGGTGAGGCCGCCCACGCCCCATGGTCGCGCCGCGCCCGCCGCCGGCCGTGGTGCATCGTGGAGCGGTGGGTGCAGCGCGGCGCTGGGCGGTGGTGGTGCTGTGCGCCGGGCTGGCCGGCTGCGGCGGTGGCGGGCGGCCGGCGCCGGTCGCCGTCACGCCGGCACCGACCAGCACCTCGACGGCGACGGCACCGCCCACCACCACGACCACCACCACCGCCGCGGGCACGACGACGACCCGCCGGCCGCGGCCGATCACCACGACCCTCCCACAGGTGGTGGAGATCCGCTATCGGGTGGAGCGCCACGTCGACGACGCGGCGACGGCCGGCTTCGAGGCCCTGGTCGAGGCCACCCTGTCCGACCCGCGGGGCTGGTCCAGGGCCGGCTTCCATCTGGTGCACAGCGACGACGCCCCGTACCGGGTCGTGCTGGCCGAGGGCCCCGAGGTGGACCAGCTCTGCCTGCCCCACGACACCTATGGCCTCTACTCCTGCCAGCGCAGCGAGGTCGTGGCCATCAACGCCGACCGGTGGCGCACTGCCACCCCGAAGTGGACCGGTGACCTGGCCACCTACCGGCAGATGGTCGTGAACCACGAGTTCGGCCACCTGCTGGGCCAGCCGCATCCCCACCCCCAGTGCCCGCACCCGGGCCGGCCGGCACCCCTGATGGCCCAGCAGAGCACCGAGCTGGACGGCTGCCTGCCCAACCCGTGGCCGCTGGACGCCGAGGTGGCGGCTGCCGCCCGCCACGACCGCCCCCTCGCCCCCCTCTGAACCCACCGTCTCCCGAAGACGGGCCCGGGGGGTACCCCGGCCTCGGCCCCGCACCCTCTACAGTGGCGGCGGTGAGGCGGATCATGGTGGGGGCGGCGATCGTTGTCGTGCTGGCTGTCACGGCCTTCGTCGTGCACGCCCAGGGGAACGACTCGGCCCGGCTGGTGGTGGGCAAGACCACCACTACCCAGTCCACCGCCCTGCCGACTTCCACCATCGTCACCGCACCGCCCACCACGCCTGCGCCGGTGGCGCCGGCGGTGTTCTCGGGCGGGTCGGGACCGGTCACCCTGCTGGCCAGCGACGGCGCCGCCTACGGCAACGCCATCGCCTTCACCAGCTCGGTGGTGGTGCCGAGCGACCTCCAGTTCGTGCTGGTGATCGGGTCCGACGCCCGCCCCGGCCAGGATCCGCGGCGGGCCAACGGCGACAGCATCCACATCCTCGCCGTGAACCCTCGCACGATGGAGGGCACCATCCTGGGCTTCCCGCGGGACTCGTGGGTCGACATCCCGGGCCACGGCCGGGGCAAGATCACCAGCTCCCTGGCCATGGGCGGCCCGAGCCTCATGGTGGACACCGTCCGCAAGCTCACCGGCCTGCCCATCCAGTACTACGTGATCACCGGCTTCGCCGGCCTCCCCTCGATGGTCGACGCCCTGGGCGGGGTCAACGTGCTGGTGCCCCAGCGCATGAACGACGCCAACTCCGGCGCCCGCTTCGAGAAGGGGTGGCACCGCATGGACGGGGCCCAGGCGCTGGCCTTCAGCCGCGACCGCCACGACGTGCCCAACGGCGACTTCAGCCGTTCCTCGAACCAGGCCTCCCTGATGCTGGCCGCCATGGGCAAGCTGCGGGCCGAGGTGGGCGACGACGGCGGCCTGCGGCGGTGGGCCGACGTCCTACTCCGGTACGCCTCGCTCGACGTGCCGCCCGACCAGCTGCTGCCACTGGCCGCCCTCGGCCGGCGCATCGACCCGGCCCGCATCAGGAACGTGGTGGCGCCGGGCCGGGTGGGCACCGCCGGCCGGGCGTCGGTTGTCTACCTGGCGCCGGAGGCGGCCACCATGTTCGCCGACCTGCGGGCCGACGCGGTGATCGGCGGGGAGTCCTTTCCGGCGCCCACCGCCTCCACCGTGCCGGGGGAGGCCCCCACCACCGCGGCGGCGACCCAGCCCACGACGACCACCACCACGTCGCCGCCCGACACGCTCCTCCCCCCGGTGACGCTCAGCCCGCCCCCGTAGGCGGGCGCCGCACCCGCTACTTGAACCAGATGCGCTGGTAGTCCCGGCTCTGGGGGTGGAGCAGGAGGGCGACGAGGGCGACCTCGAACATCAGCTGGAGCAGGTCGGTGGAGAAGACGTGCGACAGGCCGCGGTAGTACCAGCGGAACAGGAACGGGCTGAACGCCATCACGACGCCGAGCAGGTAGCCCCACTTGCGTTCGTTGGCGATGCCGAAGGCGCCGCCCACCAGCCCGACGAGCACGGCCAGGCCGAGCACGGTGATCACGCTGTAGCGCAGCATGTCGAACAGCAGGAACACGGCATTGGCGTAGAGCAGGAACACGGCGATCTGCAGCGTCTGCGGCTGCCCCGGGTTCGTCCACCGGCGGGAGTCCATGGCCGTCAGTCTGGCCGATCCGGCCCGGTGCCGGCTCGCACCGCCAGTTGGCCGCAGGCGGCGTCGATGTCGGTGCCGCGGTTGCGGCGCACCGTGGCGTTGACCCCGAGGGAGGTGAGGAGGCGGCAGAAGGCCCGCACGCCCGCCGGCGCCGTGCCGGCGACGGGGTAGCCGGGTGTCGGGTTCAGGGGGATGAGGTTGACGTGGGCCCGCACCCGGCGGGCCAGGACGGCCAGGCGGGCGGCGTCCTGCGGCCGGTCGTTGACGCCGGCGATCAGCGCCCACTCGAACGACAGCCGCCGCCCCTTGGCCGCCACCCAGGCCTCGCAGGCGTCGAGCAGGGCATCCAGCGGGTAGCGGCGGCTCACCGGCACCAGCTCCGCCCGGAGGTCGTCGTCGGCCGCGTGGAGGGACACCGCCAGGTTCACCGGCAGGGGGGCGGCGGCCAGGCGGCGGATGCCGGGGACGATCCCGATGGTGGACACCGTGAGGTGGCGGGCCGACAGGCCGACGTCGGCGTGCAGCCGCTCGATCGCCGCCCACACCTTGTCGTAGTTGGCGAGGGGCTCGCCCATGCCCATGAACACCACGTTGGACAGGCGCCGGCCCCGCCGCCGGGCCTCGGCGCCGGCCCGCACGACCTGCTCCACGATCTCGCCGGCCGTGAGGTTGCGCTGGAACCCGGCCTGCCCGGTGGCGCAGAAGCCGCAGGCCATGGCGCAGCCGGCCTGGCTGGAGACGCACACGGTGGTGCGCCCCGGGTAGTGCATGAGGACGGTCTCGATCATCCGGCCGTCGCCCAGCGCCCACCGCCACTTCTGGGTGTCGCCGCCGTCGGCCTCGACCTCGGCGTCGACGCGCAGGGCCGGCGCCAGCGCCGGTTCGGCGGCCAGCCGCTCGCGCAGGGCGCGGGGGAGCGTGGTGAGCGCCTCCGGCCCGACACCCTGGCGGTACAGGCCCTCCCAGACCTGGCGGGCGCGGTACGCAGGCTCGCCGGCCAGCAGGCCGGCCAGCTCGGCCATGGTGGTCTCGTACCGCGACACGCCCCGTAGGCTATGGGCGCCATGGAACAGAGCCCGCCGGCCGAGGTCGTCAACGAGCACCACCACCGCAAGGTCCAGGGCGGGGCGGCGCGCGCCGCCGTGTTCGGCATCAGCGACGGCCTGGTGTCCAACGTGTCGCTCATCCTCGGCGTGGCCGGCGCCCACCCTACGGCCGGCGTGGTGCGGCTGGCCGGGCTCGCCGGGCTGGTGAGCGGGGCCTTCTCCATGGCGGCCGGCGAATACGTGTCGATGCGGGCCCAGACCGAGCTGCTGGAGCGGGAGCTGGAGCTGGAGCGCATCGAGATCCATCGCAACCCGGAGAACGAGCGCCGGGAGCTGGCCGCCATCTACCGCCAGCGCGGCGTCGCCCCCGACACGGCCGAGGAGCTGGCTCGGGAGATGATGGGCGACCCCGACCGGGCGCTCGAGACCCACGCCCGCGAGGAGCTGGGGATCGACCCCAACGAGCTGGGGTCGCCCACCGCCGCCGCCGGCTCGTCGTTCCTCGCCTTCGGCTGCGGGGCCGTGCTGCCGCTGCTCCCGTGGTTCTTCACCGAGGGCGCGGCCGCCACCATCGCCTCGGTGGTCATCGGGGCGGCGGCGGCCATCGCCATCGGCCTGGCCCTGTCGGCCTTCACCGGCCGCTCGGCGGTGCGCTCCGCCCTCCGCCAGCTGCTGATCGCCGGTGCCGCCGCCGGCGTCACCTACGCCGTCGGCCGGGCCGTCGGCGTCGGCGCCCTCTCTTAGTCGACTTGTTGCGGCACGTCGGCGACGTAGGCCCGGTCGACGTGGTCGACGGCGAAGCCCAGGGCTTCGTACAGCCGCACGGCGTGGGTGTTCGACGCGTCGACGTAGAGCATGCCCACGCCGAGGCCGCGCCGGGCCAGCCAGTCGAGCCCGGCCAGCACCAACCGCCGCCCGAGCCCGGTGCCCTGGAAGTCGGGGTCCACCGCCACCACGTAGATCTCGCCGAGGGGCGGGTCGTCGTCGAGGTGCACCTTGGTCCAGCAGAACCCGGCCAGGCGGCCCTCCCGCTCGTGGAGCAGGAAGCCGTCGGGCTCGAACCAGGACTCGGCCTCCCGGCGCTTCAGGGTGTCGAGGTCCCACCCGCCCTGCTCCGGGTGGGCGGCGAAGGCCCGGTTGTTGACCTCCAGCCACCGCTCCTCGTCCCGGCCCGGCTCGAAGGGTCGGGTGGCCAGTTCGAATTCCTCGCCCACGGGAAGCGGCCGGCGCATCTGGTAGAGGTCGCGGGTGCGCCGGAGGCCCGCACCCCGGGCCACCGCGTCGCGGGCCTCGTCGGGCTTGGGCACCCAGAGGGTGAGGCGGCCGCCGCCGGCGCGGGCCACCTCGGCGACGGCGGCACCCACCAGATCGCGGTCGATGGCGCACGTGCTGTCGCGGTGGTGGGGGTCGACCACGAACTCCAGCGCCCAGCTGGTCTCGCCCCTGGTGACCTGGGCGTAGCCCACCGGATGGTCGTGGCCCGGCTCCCACGCCACGAAGCCGGCGAAGCCCTCCCGGCCCCCCTCCACCAGGTCGAGCCACTGGTGCTCGCCCAGGGGGCGGTGGCCGTCGGCCGCGGTGGCCACCTCGAGCAGCTCCCGTACGGCGTCGATGTCTCCCTTCCCCATCTGCCGCTTCACCTCGAGGTGATGCACGGGCGTCACGGTAGTGGCTGCCGATGAGGAAGCCTCGCAGCCCCAAGGGCCGGGCGAGGGAGACCCTGGCCCGCCTCCGCGACCAGTACCCGGGCACCGCCGCCGAGCTGTGCGCCCTCCGCCACGAGAACGCCTACCAGCTGCTGGTGGCCACCATCCTGTCGGCCCAGACCACCGACGCCCGCGTCAACATGGTCACCCCCGACCTGTTCGCCCGCTACCCCACGCCGGCCGACCTGGCCGTCGCCGACCCCGGCGAACTGGAGGAGCTGATCCACTCCACCGGCTTCTTCCGGTCGAAGGCGAGGAGTCTGCTCGGGATGGCCCGCGCCCTGGAGGAGCGGTTCGGCGGCGAGGTGCCCTCGGCCATGAAGGACCTCGTCACCATCCCCGGCGTCGGGCGCAAGACGGCCAACGTGGTGCGCAGCGTGGGGATGGGGCTCCCGGGGCTGCCGGTGGACACCCACGTGGGCCGCCTCAGCCGGCGCCTGGGGCTCACTACCGAGACCGACCCCGTGAAGGTCGAGGCCGACCTCGACTCCATGGTGCCGGCGGCCGAGCGGGGGGCGCTCAGCCTGCGCCTCATCCTCCACGGCCGGGCGGTGTGCGACGCCCGGCGGCCCCGGTGCGACGCCTGCGTGCTGGCCGACTTCTGCCCCTCGGCCGGCGCTCACACTTCCCTCACACCTTCGCGCCAAGCTCCTCACGGGAAGCGCCGATGATGGTCACAGGACCTCCCGAGGAGTACGCAAGATGCTGAAGCGCAACATCGTGGCCGTCGTCATCGTGGGGCTGGTGCTCGGTGGCGCGGCGGTGGCCTGGGCCAACGGCGCACCCAGCCGGCCCACCCTGGTCGCCACCGACAGCACCGGCGCCGCCACGGCCAGCACCGCGCCGGCCGACCGGCAGGCGAAGCGCCAGGCGCTGCGGGCCTGCATGCAGCAGGCCCAGGACGATGCCGCCCGCACGGCCTGCCTCACCGCCGCCGGCCTGCCTGCCGACCGCCTGCCCATGGCCGCCGGCCGCAACGGTCTCGGTCTTCCGGGGCCCGGGGTGCTGGGCAAGGCGGTGCACGGGACGCTGCTGGTACCGGGCGAGAACGGCTCCTGGCAGACCGTCACCTTCGACCGGGGGACGGTGGCCGACGCCACCACCACCTCCACGATCGTGCTGTCACGGCCCGACGGCCAGACGGTCGGCATCGCTCTCGGCGGGGCCACCAAGTACCACGGCGTCGCCGACGCCGCCTCGCTCCAGAAGGGCAAGCCGGCCATGGTGGTCTCAATCAACGGCACCGCCACCCAGGTCATGCAGAAGCACCAGAACTAGCGGGAACAACCGGCTCGACGCCGTCGTTCCAGGAGGTGAGGGACGAGTCCCCGCCTCTCGTCCCGAGAGCGGTCCCGCCGCCGCTCGGCCGACGGCGCCTTCGGGCGCCGTCGGTCTCTTTCCGGACTCCGGTCAGCGGGCCAGGCCGAGCGCCCGCCGCAGCCCCCGCTGGGCGGCGGCGAGGGAGCGCTCCACCTGGTAGAGCTCGGTGACCAGGTCGTCGCGGCGGGCTCCGGCCTCGGCCTCGGCGATGGCGGTGATCCGCTTGGCCAGCTCGTCGAGGGCGGTGGCGAGGGAGGACAGCTCGGCGGCGGACGACATGGCCGGCATTGTGCCCCCCGGGAGCGGCGAGGGCGGAAATGGGCAGGGTGGGCCACGCCGGGCCGGCGGTACGATGCGCCCCTCCCCATGCTGACCAGACTCGACCTCCGCGGCGCCGGCGACGGCGACTGGCGGGCCCGCCTGCCGCGGCCCACCGCCGCCACCAACCTCCCCGTCGACGCCGTGCGGGCCATCCTGGCCGACGTCAAGGCCGACGGCGACGAGGCGGTGCGGGCCCTCACCGAGAAGTTCGACGGCGTGCGCCTCGAGTCCCTGCGGGTCCCGCCCCACGAGGTGGCGGCCGCCCTCGAGGCCGTGCCCGCCGCCCTCCGCGAGGCGCTGGAGGCGGCCCGGGCCAACATCCTCGCCTACCACCGCCACCAGGTGCGGGCCGACGAGCGCCACGAGCGCGACGGCCTGGTCGTGCGGGAGCTGTACCGGCCGGTGGACCGGGCCGGGCTGTGCATCCCCGGCGGCGAAGCGCCCCTCATGTCCACCGTGCTGATGACCGCCATCCCGGCGCGGGTGGCCGGCGTGCCCGAGGTCGTGCTGTGCTCGCCGCCCACGTCGGGCGGCACGGTGGCGCCCGGCATCCTGGCCGCCGCCGCCCTGGCCGGTGTCGACGAGGTCTACCGCATCGGGGGCGCCCAGGCGGTGGCCGCCATGGCGTACGGCACCGAGACCATCCGGCCGGTCGACGTCATCGTCGGCCCCGGCGGGCTGTTCACCACGGTGGCCAAGCAGCAGGTGGCGGCCGAAGGGGTGGTGGGCGTGCCCGGGTCCTTCGCCGGGCCGAGCGAGGTGGTGGTGGTCGCCGACGACGCCACCCCGGTCACCTACGCCGCCATCGACGTCATCGTGCAGGTCGAGCACGGGCCCGACAGCGTCGGCTGGCTCATCACCTGGTCGGAGGGCGCCGCCGACCGCATCGAGGCCGAGGTGGCCCGCCTGGCGGCGGCGAACCCGCGGCGTTCCACCATCGAGGCCAACCTGGCGGCCAACGGCTACAGCGCCCTGGTCGACGGTCCCGAGGAGGCCATCGCGGTGGCCAACGCCATCGCCCCCGAGCACCTCGAGCTGATGGTCTCCGACCCCGAGGCCCTCCTGCCGCTGGTGCGCCACGCCGGCGCCGTGTTCACCGGCGCCTTCGCCCCCGCCAGCGTGGGCGACTACCTCGCCGGCCCGAGCCACGTGCTCCCCACCTACGGGTCGGCCCGGTTCTCCGAGGCCCTCCGGGTCGACGACTTCGTGAAGGCGGTGCACGTCGTGTCGCTCGACCAGCCCACACTCACCCGCATCGGCCCCCACGTGGCCGCCATCGCCGAGGCCGAGGGCCTCCCCGCCCACGCCGCCTCGGTGCAACTGCGGTGGCAGGCCTGATCCCGCCCCGGGCCGACCAGGGCCTGGGCGCCGGCTACCACTCCCCGCAGGTGCAGGTCACGGTGCGGCTCAACACCAACGAGTCGCCCTACCCGCCGCCGCCCGCCTTCGTCGACCACCTGGCCGAGGCGGTGCGCACCATCCCGTTCCACCGCTACCCCGACCGCCGGGCGCGGGCCCTCCGGGCGGGCCTGGCCGAGCTGCACGGCGTGCGCCCCGAGCAGGTCTTCGCCGCCAACGGCTCCAACGAGGTGCTCCAGGTCCTGCTCCTCACCTACGGCGGCCCCGGCCGGCCGGCGGCGGTGTTCGAGCCCACCTACGCCCTGCACTCGCACATCGCCCGCCTCACGGGGACGCCCGTCGCCGAGGGCCGGCGCACGCCCGAGTTCACGCTCGACCTCGACGAGGTGAAGCGGGTCGTGGGCGAGGCCGACCCGGCCGTCACCTTCCTCTGCTCGCCCAACAACCCCACCGGCCGGGCCGACCCCCGCCCGGTGGTGGAGGACGTGCTCGGCCTGGCCCCCGGGCTGGTGGTGGTCGACGAGGCCTACGGCCAGTTCGCCGCCTGGTCGGCCGTCGACCTGGTCGACGACGAGGGCGGCCTGGCCGTGGTGCGCACCTACTCCAAGACCTGGTCGATGGCCGCTGCCCGACTGGGCTATCTCATCGGGCCGGCGCCGCTGGTGGCCGAGCTGGAAGCGCGGGCCCTGCCCTACCACCTCGACGCCGTCAAGCAGGAGGCGGGCCGGCTGGCCCTCGGCTTCCGGTCGCAGATGGAGGCGCGGGTGGCGGCGGTGGCGGCCGAGCGTGACCGGCTGGCCGCCGCCCTGGCGAACCTCCCTGTCGACACCTGGCCGTCCGACGCCAACTTCCTCCTGTTCCGGCCCCGCTCGAAGCCGGCCGACGAGGTGTGGCAGGGATTGCTCGACCGTTCCGTGCTGATCCGCAACTGCGCGTCCTGGCCGGGGCTCGACGGGTGCCTCCGCGTCACGGTCGGCACCACCGAGGAGGACGACGCCTTCCTGGCCGCCCTCGCCGAGGTAGTCGCGTGAGCCGGGTGGCCGCCGTCGAGCGCACCACCAAGGAGACCGAGATCGAGGTGCGCCTGGACCTCGACGGCGGCGGCGCCACCGACGTCGACACCGGGCTGCCGTTCTTCGACCACATGGTGAGCCAGCTGGGTCGCCACGGCGGCATCGACCTGGTGGTGAAGGCGAGGGGCGACCTGCACGTCGACACCCACCACACGGTGGAGGACGTGGCCATCGTGCTGGGCGAGGCCCTCCGGGCGGCGCTGGGCGACAAGGCGGGCGTCCGCCGCTTCGGCTCGGTGCTGCTGCCGCTCGACGAGGCCCTGGTCGAGGTGGCCCTCGACCTGTCCGGCCGGCCCTTCATCGTCTACGAGGTCGCCATCCCGCCCGAGGCGCCCCCGCTCGGCACCCCGCCCTTCGACCCGCAGCTCGGCGAGCACTTCTTCCAGTCCTTCGCCACCGCCGCCGGCATCACCCTCCACGTCCGCCTCCGGAGCGGCCGCAACACCCATCACATCCTGGAGGCGTGCTTCAAGGGCGTGGCCCGTGCCCTGCGCGACGCCGTGCGGATCGAGGGCGGTGGTATCCCCTCCACCAAGGGATCACTGTGATGGGCCGCTCGACTCTGACATACAAACCGCGGTGGTCTTCGCCGCGTTTCGCATGTCAGTGCGTTGGGGGTACGCCATGATCGCCGTGCTGGATTACGGCATCGGCAACCTACGGTCGGCCCAGAAGGCGCTGGAGAAGGCCGGCGCCGACGCCGTGCTCGTCACCGACGCCGGCCGGGCGAGGGGCGCGGCGGGCGTGGTGCTGCCCGGCGTCGGCGCCTTCGGCCGCTGCATGGAGGCGCTCCGGGACACCGGGCTCGACCGGGTGGCGCTCGACGCGGTGGCCGCCGGCACCCCGTTCCTCGGCATCTGCGTCGGCATGCAGATGCTCTACGGGTCCTCGCACGAGAGCCCCGGCGTCGACGGACTCGGCCTGCTCGACGGCGAGGTCGTCCTGCTGGCCGGCGACGTGAAGCGCCCGCAGATGCAGTGGAACGTGCTGCACCCCACCCGGGAGAGCGCCCTGCTCGACGGGCTGGGCCCGGACCCGTGGGTGTACTTCGTCCATTCGTACGCGCCCACCATCACCGACGACGTCGTGGCCACCTGCGACTACGGCGGCCCGGTGGTGGCGGCGGTGGAGCGGGGGCCGCTGTGGGCCACGCAGTTCCACCCCGAGAAGTCGGGGCCGGTGGGCGCCCGGGTCCTGGCCAACTTCGCCAAGGCGTGCGCCTGATGGACCTCTACGCCGCCATCGACCTGCGGGGCGGCGCCTGCGTGCGCCTGGTGCAGGGCGACTACGCCCGCGAGAAGATCTACGCCGGCGACCCGGTCGTGGTGGCCCGGGAGTTCGCCGACGACGGGGCGCCGTGGATCCACGTGGTCGACCTCGACGCCGCCCGCACCGGGCGTCCCGAGAACCGGGCGGTGGTGGCGGCCATCGCCGACGCCGTCGACGTCCCCGTGCAGGCCGGTGGCGGCATCCGCGACGAGTTCTCGGCCGAGTCGCTGCTGGCGGCCGGTGTGGCCCGCATCGTCCTCGGCACCGCCGCCCTCGAGGACCCGGGGCTGCTGCGGCGCGTGGCCCACCGCCACCCGGGCCGGGTCGCCGTCGGGCTCGACGCCCGCCACGGCGAGGTGGCGGTACGGGGGTGGACGGCGCGGTCGGGGCGCACGGTGGCGGCGGTGCTGGCCGAGGTCGAGGACGCCCCGCTCGGAGCCGTCGTGGTCACCGACATCGCCCGCGACGGCATGCTCGGCGGCCCCGACGTGGACGGCCTCTCGGCGGTGCTGGCCGCCACCCGCCACCCGGTGGTGGCGTCCGGTGGCGTGTCGAGCCTCGCGGACCTCCGAGCCCTCACCAAGGTCCGCGACGGCCGGCGCCGGCTCACCGGCGCCATCGTCGGCACCGCCCTCCACGAGGGGCTGTTCAGCGTGCGGGAGGCGGTGGTGGCGTGCGAGCCGTGAGGATCGTCCCGTGCCTCGACGTCGACGCCGGCCGGGTGGTGAAGGGCGTGCGCTTCGTCGAGCTCCGCGACGCCGGCGACCCGGCCGAGCTGGCCGCCCGCTACGACGAGGCGGGCGCCGACGAGATCGTGTTCCTCGACATCACGGCGTCCTCCGACGCCCGCGACACCATGGTCGACGTCGTGTGGCGCACGGCCGAGCAGGTCTTCATCCCCCTCACCGTCGGCGGGGGCGTGCGCAGCGTCGACGACGCCCGTCGCCTCCTGCGGGCGGGGGCCGACAAGGTGGGCGTCAACACCGCCGCCGTCGCCCGGCCGGCGCTGGTGTCCGAGCTGTCGGTGGAGTTCGGCGCCCAGTGCGTGGTCGTCGCCGTCGACGCCCGCTGGCGCACCGACGGGTCCGGCTTCGAGGTGCACACCCACGGCGGGCGCACGCCCACCGGCATCGACGCAGTGGCGTGGGCGGCGGAGTGCGAGCGGCTCGGGGCGGGCGAGATCCTGCTCACGTCGATGGACCGCGACGGCACCCGCGACGGGTTCGACCTCGAGCTCACCAGGGCGGTGGTGGACGCGTGCAACGTGCCGGTGATCGCCAGCGGCGGCGTCGGCACGCTCGACCACCTGGTGGCGGGCGCCACCGAGGGCGGTGCCGACGCCCTGCTGGCGGCGTCGGTGTTCCACTTCGGCGACATCACCGTGGGTCAGGCCAAGCAGCACCTGGCCGCGGCGGGCGTCTGCGTACGACCGGTCTGAAACACGGGAAGAGGGATGGCGCCCCGGAGCGTGGGCGCCATCCCTTCCCGGTCCCTGCGCCGCGCTAGCCGATACTGGCCTGCGTGGGCGCGACCGCCACGGCCGCTCCGCCCTGGGAGGCGTCGACGGAGGGCGAGACGGGCAGGGTCGTGCCGGTGACCGACGTCACCAGGCCGGTGGCGGCGCCGGGGGACGGCACGGGGACGGTCGGCACCGAGGGCACCGAGGGCACCGACGGGACCGGGGGAACGGCGGGCACGGCCGGGACGGCCGGCACCGGCAGGTGCGAGGTGTCGGGCAGCGCCGGGACGCCGGGCACGCCGGGGAGTGCGGGCAGTGCCGGCACCGTCACGCCCGGCACCGAGGGCACGCCCGGCACGGCGGGCACGCCGGGCACCGACGGCAGCGTGGGCACGCCGGGGACGGCCGGTACGCCGGGCACGGCGGGGACCTGGACGGCGGGCAGGGCGGGCAGGCCGGGGATGCCGTGGGCGTCGACCTTGGCGGAGACGCCGCCGTTGGCGCCGACGCTGGCGGTGACGGTTGGGAGGGCCGGCACCTTCGGCATCGCCGGGGCCGCCAGCAGGGCGTGGGCGGCGGGGGCGATGGCCAGCAGGGAGGCGGCGGCGATGCTGCTCAGGATCGAGCGCGGGACCATGAGGAGGACCATCCTTGCGAGTCAGGGGAGTGGCCCGTATTGACCACTCCCCTGATCTCGTCCGCCGCCGCTTGTTCCTTTAGGGGTATTTCAGCTGGCCCAGGTCTGGTGGTAGCGGGCCGGCTGGAGCACGGCTGGCCCCTTCGGGGGGTGCCGCCGTCCCACCCGGTGGGCGTGCGGGAGGCGGCCGCTGCCAGCTCCTCGGCCTCGGCGTCGCCCACCTTGCGGCCGGTGAGGGAGAAGAGGCCGAGCCACATGCACACCACGAGGGCGACGCCGAGGTAGGACAGCAGGGCCGGCCAGGCGGGACCGTCCTTGGCCTCCCGCAGCAGCACCGACGTGTTGCGCACGAAGGTGGTGTGGCGCTCGGGGACGGCGGGGACGGCGGAGGCGCCGATCTCCGGGTCGGCCGGCATGTAGACGGGGGCGGCCATGACCTGCGAGCCGCGGTCGAGGCTCACCATCGACTTCCACCGGCCGGTGATGGGCACCGCCTTCTCGGCCACGTAGTGCCCGGGGGTGTCGGTCTCCTTCAGCTCCGTCCACTGGGTGCCGCCGCCCTGCCAGGACATCACCCCGAAGCCGGAGGCGTGGTGGGCGGCGTCGGCCGGCGTGATGTCGACGGCGACCATGGCCCGGTCGCCGGCCGGCGTGAGGCGGATGACGGCGTCGACCTTGCCGACGTTGCGGGGCAGCGGGAAGGCGAGCACCGCGATCACGGCGAGGAAGGCCACGCCGAGGGCCGCCAGGGGCATCGGGGTGGACTCGAGTCCGGCCCCGTGGCGCCAGGCCCGGCCCAGGCCGGCGGCGATGATCGCGGCGCAGACGGCGCCGGCCAGGGACAGCACGGTGGCCTTCAGCGCCTGGGAGTTCCCGTGCAGGGTGAACCAGCCCGAGGCCTGCACCCAGATCATCTCGCCGATGACTCCGAGGAACCCGGCCGCCGCGCCGGCGGCCAGGGCGAAGCGCAGGGTGTTCTCGGTGCCCACCAGCTCGGCCACTCCCTCGATGCACAGGGCGCCGACGACGTAGAGCGGGAAGCGGGGATAGGTGTGGTGCAGCGCTCCGCCGACAAGGGCGCCGAGGGCGAAGCGCAGGATCAGGTACGAGACGACGGCACCGATGGCGCCGCCCCGGCCGAGGGCCATGCGGGCCAGCACCAGGCCGAAGCCCATGACGACGGCGAAGAGGATGGGCAGGTAGATCGGCTGGAACTGGGGGACCCGGAAGTCGAACTCGCCCTCGAAGCAGGTGAGGCCGACGAGGACGGCGCCCGCGGTGGTGAACTCGATGCCCTTGCCGAGCCAGGTGGGCGTGGCCTTGGGCCGGCCCTCGAGGAGCATCAGCAGCACGGCGATGGGGCCGAGGCCGCCGCCGGCCACCAGCTGGAGGTGCGTGGGGCTCCACAGGGTGACGTCGATGCCGTAGGCCTCGTGCCACAGGTTGTCGAGCGGGAAGGCGGCCACGCCGCCGATGCCGAGCATGCCGAGCAGGAGGGCGGACCAGGGGATCCTGACGCCGAAGACGCTGAACCCGACGTGCTCCTCGTCGTTGTTGGCGAAGATGACGGCGATGACGGCGGCGTAGACCATGCCGCCCAGTCCGAGCAGGATCATGGTGTGGCTGGGGGTGAACAGCTGCTTGTCCCGACCGTGGTCGACGTGGTAGGCGACGTCCCAGTACAGGCCCATGGCGGCGACCGCCAGCACCAGCAGGCCGCTGAGGGCGCCCGCCATCGACCAGCCGGGGTAGCCCGTGATCTCGCGCATCTTGGTGGAGATGCGCCGGAAGAACATGCGGATGGGATTGCGGAGGTCTTCGTGGTCGCCCATGACGAGCAGCCAGAAGACCGTGAAGAAGTAGAAGACGAACGGGGCGGCCACGAACGGCCAGTCGGTATCCCATCCGGCGAAGGCGATCATCGGACTCCTCCCTTGCGGGCCGGGGTGGTACTGCGGTCGGGTGCTGCTGCTACCTCTATGCCTGCCCGCACCGATGCCATGGCGGCCGATGCAGCCGTCGCCTGCTCCATGGCCCGGGCGAGTACGGCTCGGACCGTCTCGGTGGCGAGGGGGCGCATGCGCAGGAGTGCGTCGGTGACGGCGGGCAGCTGCTCGGCCGGCATGCCGGCGTCGGTGAAGGGCTTCCAGACGTGTTCCTCGAACATCCCGACCAGGCGGGCTGCCACCCGGTCGAGGTCCTCACGGAGGCGGGCGAGCTCCTCGAGCGTGGCTTCGAGGGGGACGCCGACCGCCACCAGCTCGGCGCCGGCCTCGACCAGCCGGGGGCTGGGCAGGCGGACGTTGAACCCGGCCGGCTCCATGAGGCCGAGTTGGAACGACCGCAGGACCAGGTCCGGTCGGGTGGCGCTCTCGGGGAAGAGCTTGAGCAGCTCGAAGGGGGAGACCACCCTGGGTTCCTCGTCGGTCCACGGGGCGGTGAGGGCCTGCTCGAACCCGAGGACGTCGCCCAGGCTGCGGCCCTCCTCCCATGCCTTGATGAGGGAGGCGATGCCGGCCAGGGAGTAGCCCTGGTCCTGGAGCTGGGCGACGAGTCGCAGGCGGGCCAGGTGGCCCTCGCCGTAGTGGCCCACCCGGCCGACCAGGGTCGGGGGAGGCAGGAGGCCGGCGGTCTGGTGGTTGCGGATGTTGCGGGTGGTGCACCCGGCCCGGCGGGCCAGCTCATCGATGGTCATCGTGGGCTGGTCCGCAGGGGCCGGATCGGGCATTGGGTGCACCCTACCATGACCATTCCCGTTTGTATAGTGACATGATTTCAGGTAACGGTCTGGGTCGCAGGCCCGGGCAGTAGCGTGGGCGGGTGCCCCGGCCCGACCACAAGCAGCCCATCACCATGCTGGCCGACCGCCTGCTGGTGCAGCTGCCCAGCGCCGAGGGCGAGCGGCGGTCCCGGGCCGGCATCCTGATCCCCGCCACCGCCCAGGTGGGCAAGCGCCTCACCTGGGCCGAGGTGGTGGCCGTCGGCCCCCACGTCCGGGCCATCCGGGCGGGGGACTGGGTCCTGTTCAACCCCGAGGACCGCTACGAGGTGGAGGTCCAGAACGAGGAGTACCTGATCCTGCGAGAGCGCGACATCCACGCCGTGGCCTCCGACCGCAACGAGGACGCCACGGGGCTCTACCTGTGACCATCGGCTCGCAACCGGAGGTTGCTCGCCGAGCTAGCCGTGCCGGCCCACGGCCGGCGCTCAGGCCGCCGACCGGCAAAGCCGGATCGGCGACCGCTGTGTGGGGGGCTGTGCCCCCCGCGCCCCCCGGGCCAGCAGCCGGCGAGGCCGCCTCCGGCGGCGGGCACGGCCGCCGGCGAGGTGCTCGGCCATGAGCGACACCACCGCCGGGCTCGACCTGGTCAAGTTCGACGCCAACGGGCTGGTGCCTGCCATCACCCAGGACCGGGCCACCGGCACGGTGCTGATGCTGGCGTGGATGAACGCCGACACCCTGCGGGAGAGCCTGGAGACGGGGCGGATGGTCTACTGGAGCCGATCCCGCCACGAGCGGTGGGCCAAGGGCGACACGTCGGGCGACGTCCAGCTGGTGGTGGAGGCGTCCTACGACTGCGACGCCGACGCCCTGCTGTTCGTGGTCGACCAGCAGGG
>DASSMA010000065.1:0-2646 GCA_035689115.1 Acidimicrobiales bacterium | reverse complement strand
GTGCAGTTTGGAGTGCACGCCGGCCTGTCAAGCCGGAGGTCGCGGGTTCAAATCCCGTCAGGACCGCGGTCGGGTAGCTCAGCTGGTAGAGCGCGCGCCTGAAAAGCGCGAGGTCACCGGATCGACACCGGTCCCGACCACGGCAAAACCCCAGGTCAGACGGGGTGCGGGGTCACCGGCGGGGGCGGCGGGGCTTGCGGCGTGCCACTTCCGTGCCACTACGAAGTGGCACGTCCCGGTCATTGGCGGCCTCCGGCGGGTACAGGCCGGCCTCCTCGGCCATGGCGTCGAGACCCTCGGCGATGCGGCGGTCGCGGTCGTCGGCGGCGTGCTGGTAGATCATGGCGGCGCGAGGGCTGGCGTGGCCGAGGCGAGCCATCAACTCCTTGGTCGTGGCACCGGTTCGGGCGGCCAACGTCCCGGCCGAGTGGCGCAGGTCGTGGAAGCGCAGGCCGGCCACGCCGGCGGACCGGGCGGCCGGCTGCCACACCCGCTGGCGGAAGTTGCTGCGCTCCAGCGGCAGCCCCTCCTCGGAGGTGAAGACGTAGTCGTCCGCGCCGGCGCCGTACCGGTCCCGGTGCCGCTCCAGCTCGGCGACGAGGACGGCGGGGAGGGCCACGGTGCGCCGGCCGGCCCGGCTCTTGGGGTCGTCCTCGATCACCTCGCCGGATGCGAGCCGCAGGCGCTTGCGGCGCACGGTGATCGCGGCGCCGGGTAGGTCGATGTCGGCCCAGCGCAGGGCGAACAGCTCGCCCTGCCGGAGCCCCCCGAGGCCGGCGGCCAGGACAAGGGCCCGGTAGCGGTCGGGGACGGCGGCCGCCAGCGACGCCAGCTCGGCCATGGTGGCGAATCGCTGTTCGGGATGGTGCTCGACGCCGCCGCGGTCGATGCGGCACGGGTTCTTGGCGATCAGCTCGTCGTCGACGGCGGCGCCAAGGACCTGGCGCAGCCGGGTGTACGCCTTGGCCGCCACCGACGGGCTGTGGTGGGCCACCAGGAGGGCGTACCACTGGCGGACCAGCGCCGGCGTGACGTCGGCCAGGGCAACCGTGCCGAGAGCGGGGACGGCGGGGTCGATCGCCGGGAGGATGTGCAGCCGCAGCTGGCTCTCGTAGATCTCCCTCGTCCGCCTGGCGAGGCGGGCATGGCCCCGCAGCCACGCCCACGCGTAGGCCTCGACCGTGGTGCGGCCGGCGTGGGGGTCGACCCAGGTTCCTCGGGCCCGCTCCGTCTCGACGCCGGCCAGCCACCGGGCCGCCTCCGCCTTGGTGGCGAACGACGAGGGGGCCGTGATGCTGCGTCCTTCCTCGACCTTGTAGCGGGCCTGCCACCGGCCGGAGGGAAGCCTTCGGATGTTGCCGAACTGGCGGCGCCGGGACATGCCGGACCCCTTCTCATCGGGTGGAGGGGCACGGCCTTCGGGAGCGGGCCGGCGACGCTGGTGAGATGGTACGCCCGGTCAGCGGCGGCGGGCCCGGTCCACCCACGCCTCGAGCTCGACAGGGTCGAACCGCAGCAGGTGGCCGAGCTTGACGTACGGGATGCGCTGCTCGGCGACCAGCCGCCGGACGTAGCGATGGTTCACTCCCAGCCGGTCGGCCACGGCAGGCAGGTCGATCAGGGGCGTGGGTGTCGGCATGGTTCCTCCTCGAAGTCGTCGTACCGAGGTAGGCCGCCGGTGACCGCGAAATCTCGCGACGGACTCTCAGCGCCGGCGTGCCCGCCGGCGGGGCGGATGCAGCTGCGGCGGTGGCCGGCGCGGCGCGGCCGGCATGACGAGGTCCGGTTCGAGCGGCGGGGGCTCGGGCAGCGGCGCTGGTTCTGCCTCCGGAGGCGCCGGGCGGACGGCCGGCGGCCGGCGTCGCTCGGGTCTCGGCGACTGGTCAAGCGGACGGCCGCCGAGGCGGGCCCAGGTATCGAGAGCAGTACGGGTCGTGGGCGAGCGGGCGATGACAGCGGCCAGGGCCTCGGCCGGATCCGCCACGCCGGTGGGGTCGACAACAACGGCGTAGTTGCGGCCCCGGCCCCTCGTCATGCCCACGTAGACGCCGGCCCGGGTGCTGGACGCCTCGACCACGCACAGGCCGGCGTCCGTCGTGTCGGCCTGGTTGCCGTAGTCGGTGACCGCCCAGCCCAGTTCCACATTCCTGGCCACATATGCGGCCGGCAGCCGGACGCGGCCCCGGACGGGGTGCGACACGAGCAGCGACCCGTCGGCGCCGACCTGATCGACGTCCCAGGTGTGGCGGTTGCGCACGGGCTGCCCGGCGTCGCTGCGGATGCGGATGTTGCGCCGGGTGGCCACGCGGTCGCCGGCGACGGTCCGGGTGCCGTCGGCCAGGGCGGCCGAGCGCCCGGACCGGCCGGACCGGCGCTGGATGGCCACGTTGATGTCCCGGGCCATCCCCGCCGAGGCGGTGGTGATGGCCAGGGTGCGGTCGTTGTCGGCCAGGCGCTGGTGGACCTTGGCCACCCGCTCGGCCAGCAGGGCCGGGTGGGCGGTGGTCAGGCGGCCGTGGGCGGCGTAGGCGGCGGCCGCCTCCGGGTCGCCCCGGCGAAGGGCCAGGCTGGCCTCCGCCTGCCAGGCCTCGTCGAAGCGCCGGACCTCCTCCAGGTGATGGGCCCCGACGCGCTCGCACCACAGCT